>DASRGL010000576.1:0-16113 GCA_035651115.1 Chthonomonadaceae bacterium | reverse complement strand
CTCCGCAAGCGGCGGCTGGCCCATCGGCTCCTCCGGGGGAAGCACGCCTGGCGAGTAGCTGACGTGCAGATGCAGATCGTGGCTGACGGCGCGCAAGTCCTGGGTCAACTGCTCGGCCAGCGCGCTGCCGTCTTCGATGGCGTCGTACTCTTTATGGGCTGCGCGCTCCCGAATAGCCGCCTCCATCTTTTTCGCGACATCCGGGAAAACGTAGCTCTCGTTGAGACAGCGCAGCACGCCCTCGATGGCGCTGGCGCGCGCCGCCGCATCCAGCTTCGGCTTCTGCGCTCTGGCCGCCGTCGCCAGCAGCAGAACGCCTAGAATACAGGCGAAACGAAACATCTCTCTCCTCCTCATAGCAATAAGGACGCCCTCGCGTCCCGGATTCGATGGAAACAGTTAGTTAGCAATAATAGCAATCCGTCAGCGCAAAGTGGAGCCGCGCGCTAACAGCGCCGCCTCCGATGGCTCAGGAGAGGGGCGGATCGGGCCGGTCGGGAATAATCAGGTGCGCGAAGATCAGGCGATGCCGTCCGTCGCCGGAAGTCTTCTCCCGCCAGGGTTGCAGAAACGCCCGCAGCGCCTCCATAAACTGCGCGTACTCCTCGCGGTCAAGGGTGAGCGTCTCCATCAGGCTATGTACGGGCATCTCGCTCAGGTCGGCTCCCTCCCATTCCAGGTAGCCGCGATACGTCTCCGCAAGCACGTTCAGGAAGGTCGTGAAGTAGCTTAGATGGTCTGCGCGCGACGCATCGCGCACATCGGCAGGGTGAATATGGGTCTGCCCCTCCTGAACCGCGTAGACTTTGGTGAGCGCGCCGTTCACTCGCACCTCTTCGACCGCCTTCAAAATCCCGCCTTCGACGAGGGTTCGCACGTGGCGATAGAGCGAAGGGAGCGGAATATCCGGCAGCAGCGCAGCGATCTGCTGCGTCGTCAGCGGTCGGCCCATCAACGCGGTCAGAATGCGCGCCCGCACAGGATGGGTAATCAGCATAGCTTTCGTCGTCGGCATCTCTCTCTTCGCTTCCTTGCTCATCGTTATCATTATTGAAAATGATTATACTCCTGCGGCGTCAAGTTGTCAAGAGGGCCAGACAAAAAAGTCGTTTCCCCGCCCTGCGACATGACAAAAGCAGGAGACCCTTCGCTACGCTCAGAGTGACAGGAGAATGCTCCAGAGTGATAGGCAGCGGCACAGGCTTGCGCTATAGTTTCCCCTCTCCCTGCAAGGGAGAGGGGACGGGGGTGAGGGTAGACGCCTCGGCTACGGCTCCCCTCCCCCTGTTCTTAGGGGAGGGCTGGGGAGGGGGACTACTCCCAGGTAATCAGCGCGAGTTCCTGCGGCAGGGCGACATCTTCATGGATGGGCAGGATACGCACGGAGAAACCCTGTAAGCCGCTGTTGTCGCAGGGAACATCGCCCTCATAAGTATGCACCCCGTCCGTGCTGCTCTTCCAGGTCAGAGCGATGGGCGTGCCGTGCGGAACCTGATGGTTGACATCGAGCGGGCCATGATAGGCTTCCACCTGCACATCTTCCGGCGTCAGGTTGCCGAGGCGCACGGTCGCCGTGACGTGCAGGTTCGTGCCGAACGGCACGGTCGTACTCCCATCCGGCGCCATCGTCACCTTCTCGACGCGCACCTGCGGCCAGGCGTCGCGCACGCGCTGCTTCCAGTCCACCAGTTCCTTCGCCCGCTTCAATCCGTTGGCCGTCAGCCGATGATAGCGCTCCGTCGCCGGGAGATAGTAGCGTTCCGCGTATTCAGAAACCATCCGGTGCGTGTTGAACACCGGGCAGAGCGTCTTCATCGAGTTCTTGACGCGGCTGATCCAGGCGCGCGGCAGGCCGTCCGTTCCCCGGTCGTAGAAGAGCGGCACGATCTCCTTCTCCAGCAGATCGTAGAGCGCGCTGGCCTCGACCTTGTCCTGGTAGTCCGGGTCGGCGTACTCCTCGCCCTTGCCGATGGCCCAGCCGAGTTGGGAACCCATGCGATAGCCCTCATCCCACCAGCCGTCGAGAATGGAGCAGTTGAGGCCGCCGTTTGCCAGCACCTTCATGCCGCTGGTTCCGCTGGCCTCCATCAGGCGGCGCGGCGTGTTCAGCCAGACATCCACGCCCTGCACCAGATGCCGGGCGACCGACAGATCGTAGTCTTCCAGGAAGACGATCCGGTTCCGAACCTCCTCGCGGCGCGAGAAGTGGATGACCTGGCGGATCAGGTCCTTGCCGCCGTCGTCGCGGGGATGCGCCTTGCCCGCCATGAGGATCTGCACCGGGCGCTGCGCGTCCGTGAGGATGCGGGTCAGGCGTTCAGGATCGGAGAGCAGCAGCGTGGCGCGCTTATAGGTGGCGAAGCGGCGCGCGAAGCCGATGGTCAGCACCTCCGGGTTCAGCACTTCCCGCACCTGCCGTATCTCGAAGTCGCTCATGCCGCGCTGCTCGTACTGCCGTTTCAGGCGGTTGCGCGCGAAGACGACGAGCCGCTCCCGCCGGAACTCGCGCACGCGCCACAGGTCTTCGTCCGGGATCTCCTCGATCCGGTTCCAGACGCTCGCATCGCCGGGGTCTTGCGACCAGCGCCCGCCGAGGTACCGGTCGAGCAGGTCTTCCATCTCCTGCGAGATGAACGAGCGGGTATGGATGCCGTTCGTGACGTTGGAGATGGGAATCTCATCCTCCGGGAACTCCCTATAGCGCGACTTGACCATGCGGCGCGTCACCTGGGCGTGCAGTCGGCTGACGCCGTTGCAGTGGTGCGCGTGCCGGAGGGCCAGCACCGCCATGTTGAACTGTTCGGCGGCGTCGTCGCGGCGGACGCGGCCCAGCCCCATGAACTCCTCGAACGAGAGGCCCAGCTGCTGCGCGTAGGCCCCGAAATAGCGGCCCAGCAGGTCGGCGGGAAAGATGTCGAACCCGGCGGGAACAGGCGTATGCGTGGTGAACAGGTTGCCTGCCGCCGTCGCCTCCTGCGCCTCCGGGAACGTGACTTTCTCCGCCTCCATCAGCATCCGCGCCCGCTCCAGCGCCAGGAACGCCGAATGGCCCTCGTTCATGTGACAGATGGTCGGCTGGAGGCCCATCGCGGCCAGGGCGCGCATCCCGCCGATGCCCAGGATGATCTCCTGCTGCAGCCGCATCTCCAGGTCGCCGCCGTAGAGCTGGTCGGTGATGTTCTGATCCGTCGCGTTGTTGAGCGGGATGTTCGTGTCAAGCAGGAAGAGCGGGATCCGGCCCACCTGCGCCCGCCAGACCTGCGCGTAGACCGTGCGGCCCGGAAAGTCCACGGAGATACGCACGGGATTGCCCTGCGCGTCGCGCTCCGGCTGAAGCGGCATGTTGTAGAAATCGTTTTCGGGGTAGCGTTCCTGCTGCCAACCGTCGGCGTTGAGATACTGCCGGAAATAGCCCTGCTGATAGAGCAGCCCGACTCCTGCCAGCGGCAGATCGAGGTCGCTGGACGATTTGAGATGGTCGCCCGCCAACACGCCGAGGCCGCCCGAATAGATGGGCAGGCACTCCGTGATACCGAACTCCATCGAGAAGTAGGCGACGCGGAAACCTGATTTGAGTGCGTCGCCGTGAACGCGCCGGAACCAGGTGTTGGCGGCGTGCAGATAGCTCTCCTGGCTGCGGCAGACCCGATCCATGTGCGCTACGAACGTCTCATCCTGCGCGGCCTCTCGCAGACGGCTCTGCGCGATGGTGCCGAGCATCCGCACCGGGTTATGCCCGCTCTGTTCCCACAGATCGCGGTCGAGGCGGCGAAAAAACTCGATGGTATCATGATCCCAGGCCCAGCGCAGGTTGAATGCCAGTTCCCGCAGGCAGTTGAGCGGCTGGGGCAGGGCCGGGACGACGTGAAAGGCGTGAACGGTCGGCATAGCTTTCCTCCGTCCCTATTTTCGGTACTTTTACCGGGGTTCCCTCCCCCGTCCGCGCGCAAATCGCGGTTGCCAATTGCGCGTTTTTGTGCTACACTTTCTTCTGCCTGTTCCGCAGACGGACAGGTTCTATTCCCGGCAAAATGAAGGAACTTCCGTGTTCAGTCGCATCCGCGAGGATATACGCACCGTCTTTGCCAAAGACCCTGCCGCGCGCAACATCTGGGAGGTGCTGCTCTATCCCGGCCTGCACGCGCTGTGGGGGCATCGCATCGCGCACTGGCTCTGGACGCATCACGCCAAGTTTCTGGCGCGGCTGGTCTCGCAGATCAATCGCCACTTTACGCATGTCGAGATCCATCCCGGCGCGCAGATCGGACGGCGGTTCTTCATTGATCACGGCTCCGGCGTCGTCATCGGCGAGACGGCCATCATCGGCGACGACGTGCTGATGTACCATCAGGTCACGCTCGGCGGCACGAGCCTGGAGAAGGTGAAGCGCCATCCGACCATCGGCAACGGCGTCCTCATCAGCATGGGCGCGAAGATCATCGGCCCCATCACCATCGGCGACAACTGCCGCATCGGCGCCAATGCCGTCGTCAACAAAGATATTCCACCAGACTGCACCGTCGTCGGCATTCCGGGACGGATCGTGCGCCGCAACGGACAGCGCATCGGCGACGACTCCACCGCGCCCGGCGGGCAGGTCATGGACAACGTCATCAACCGCGTAGACCCGCAGGACATCACCATTCGGGAACTGCGCCAGAGGCTGGAACTGCTGGAACAGCATAACGAGAAGCTGGAACAGCTTATCCAGCGTATCGAAGAGCATGAGGGGCTGTATCACCGTCCACCGGAGGAAGCGGCCCGGCCTCTCCATCATCACTCGCACGGCAGCATGAGCGAAGAGGATGAGTTCTACTGTGAAGACTGCTCCTGCTTGCCCGATCACGACAGAGAATAAGGTTGTCCCCTGTGCAAGCATCACGTTCTGACCCGCGTAACGCGCCGCGTTTCCCCATGCGTCGTCTTTTCACTATCGCTCCCTTCGTTCTGGTCATCGCTGGCGCGGCCTTAATGGGCGCGCTGGCGCGCACGCCGGAAGGCCAGATCGCGGCGGGCGTGCGCGTCGGCAGCCTCGCACTGGGCGGCAAGTCGCAGGAAGAGGCCCGCGCCGCCCTGGAGAAATGGATCGCGCAGCAACAGGAGACGCCGGTGACGCTCCGGTTCGCGCCGGAGACCGGTATTAAGCGGGTCTGGAAAACGAAGGCCAGGCAGTTGGGATTGGGGATAGATGTGGCCGCCACACTGGACGCTGCCAGTAAATCCGGCAGCGCCGGGGTTGTCGCCGAGGTCAAGAACTGGGTAAGCGGGGCCGAACCGGTGCAGGTTCCGGTGCGGACGACGGTAGATACGAAAGTCTTGCGCGCGGCGCTGGCGCAGATCGCCCAGACCGTGAACCGCAAGCCGCGCGACGCCCGTCTGATCCTGCTCAAAGGCGGCGGGTTCGGCATTCGCGGCGAGAAACCCGGCCTGGCGATGGACATGGCAGCGTCGCTGTCCGCCGTGACGGAGGCGTGGGAATCCACCCTCACCCCCGTGAAGACCCCACCCCATGCAGCCCTCACCCCCGCCCCCTCTCCCACGCTGCGGGAGAGGGGAGAGGCGAATGCTCCCCATCCTTCGGAAGGAGGGGGCGGAGGGGAGGTTTCAGCGCCGGAGACTATGGACGTGACGCTGGCGGCGAAGGAAGCGCCCGCCGCGCTCACCCGCGCCGACCTCCAACAGATTGATGGAGAACTCGGCAGCTTCTCCACCCATTTTGGAGGCACGGGCGCGAACCGGAGCAGCAACATCGCGCTGGCCGCCAGCCATATCAACGGCACGCTGCTGCGTCCCGGCGAGATATTCTCTTACAACAAGGTCGTCGGGCCGCGCATCGGCAGCGCCGGGTTCAAGAACGCGCCGGTCATCATCAAGGGCGAGCTGGTTCCCGGCATCGGCGGGGGCATCTGCCAGGTCTCCAGCACGCTCTACAATGCCGTTCTGCTCTCCGACCTGAAGATCGTGCGGCGGTCGCACCACGCTTTTCCGGTACACTATCTGCCTGCCGGACGCGATGCGACAGTGGTGGACGGCGCGATAGATTTTCAGTTCCAGAACAGCACGCCCGCGCCCGTCTACATCGCGGCGTCGGCCCGGCGCGGACGGCTGAGTTTCACGCTCTTCGGGAAGAAGACGCCGGGGCGCACGGTGAGCATCGAACTGGCGGGTCATCAGGTATTACCGAACGGCACGGAGACCCGCCGCGATCCCTCTTTGCCCGCAGGCCGTCGTATCGTCAAGGATAGGGGGCATCGCGGCCATCGCGTGACGGTCTACCGCGTCGTGCGCGAGAACGGCCAGGTGGTACGCAAGGAAGTGGTCTCCCGCGACCACTACCGCCCGTTCCCGGCCATCGTACTGGTCGGCACGCGCCCGGTCGCTGCCAAGCCAAAGGCCGCCCCGACGACCGCGCCCACGACGCCCCCGCTTACGCAGCCGCCTTCCGCGCCCGGCGAGACGCCCGGCGAGTGACCGGGTACTAAACGTACCCGTCTGGCAAGCCTGCGGCCAACCGTCCTGCGGACGGAATGCCTATGGGAGGCTTTTCCCTTCGTATCGCACTCGCCTGCATACGCAGGGGGAGGCTTCCCAATGGAGGCGTCCTGCCGGACGCTCGGCGGCGCAGCCGCCCCACAGACGGGGGTTTTCACCCCTCGGCCTGGCAATAAGGTGAGGTAGGAGGCTACGAGACAGGTGATTCGGCCCCATGATGGCTACGAACTGGACGATTCTCTGGAGCGCATGGACTTTGCGCGCGTGCATGGCTGGCTGACGACGGCCTACTGGAGTCCGGGCGTCTCGCGCGAGCGGGTGGAGAAGGCGGCGCGCGGCTCCTCGCTCGTCGTCGGGGCCTATCAAAACGACGCGCAGGTAAGCTACCTGCGCGTCGTCTCCGATAAGACCACGTTCGCCTGGGTCTGCGACGTGTTTGTGGACGAGGCGCACCGGGGCCGGGGAATCGCGCGGGCGATGCTGCGCTTCGCGCTGGAACACCCGGAGCATCAGGGCTTGCGCCGCTGGCTGCTGGCGACCGTCAACGCGCACGGCGTCTACCGCGAAGTCGGCTTTATTCCCCTGCCCTTTCCCGAACGCTGGATGGCCTATCTGCCGGAAACTCCTCCCCTCAACTCAGCGCCGCATCCACCTTCTTGATGGCCTTCGCCATGAGCCGGGCATGGTCTTCCGTCATCCGCAGGTTGAACCCGAAGCGCAGGGCGCGGTCGAGCAGCGAAAGCGATTGCGGACACATCTCCCGGCTGTACGCGACGCTTCCGGGCGGCTGGTCGCCGCGCGGCTGCGTGTACTGCGGATCGCGCCAGGGATAGCCGCTGGGGTGCGGGCTGTTTTCGTCCAGCACCGAGTCCCAGTAGCGATAGATATGGCGGTCGGGGAAACCGGCCTTGTGGGCCGCGCCGCAGGGCAGTCCCTCTGCGGTCAGCGCCTCGGCGTAGCGCACGGCGGTCGGCGTGTCGTGGCAGAGAATGGCCGCGCTGATGCCGCAGTCGCCCGCCGGATCGTCCACGTGCTGAAGCCGATAGCCGCGCGGCGTTCCGGCTTGCGCCAGTTCGTCCAGGAAGGCAGCCTTCAGTCGGCGCGTGTGGCCGAGGATGGTCTCCAGCTTGCCGAGTTGGACGCGGGCCATCGCGCCGAGCATCTCGCTGGGGCGGAAGCAGTTGGCGGAGAAGGGCGGCGTGTGCCAGGCGGTCTTGCCTTCGGCGTCTTTCATCCACATCGGCAGCGCCGGGTCGGAGGCGAAGCAGGCGCGCTCGTAGACCTCGTAATCGTTGGTAAAGACGAGTCCGCCTTCGCCGCAGGTCAGTACTTTGAAGTAGTTGAGGCTCCATTCGCCCACATCGCCGAGCGTGCCGACCATCTGGCCGTGATAGCGCCCTCCGATACACTGCGCGCAGTCTTCCAGCACCTTCAGATTGTGCCGTTTCGCGACCGCCAGAATGGCGGCGACGCGCCCCGGCACGCCCTGCATGTAGACGGGAATGACGGCCTTCGTGCGCGGCGTGATCTTGCGCTCCAGGTCGGCGGGATCGAGGCCGAGCGAATCGTCTATCTCCGCAATGACCGGCACGGCTCCGACGGCGACGACGGCGGCGGCGGTGGCGATATAGGTATAGGCCGGGACGATGACCTCATCGCCGGGGCCGACGCCCAGCCCGAACAGCCCGCAGACGATGGCGCTGGTTCCTGAGTTGACCATCAGCGCGTGCTGCGTGCCGAGAACGTCTTTCGCCTCCTGCTCGAAGGCGCGCACCTGGCTGTCGGGATTGTGGCGGAACAGGTTCTTGCTGCGCAGGACGGCGGTGACGGCCTCGATCTCGGCGTCGTCAATGGCGTCGGCTCCCAGTCCGCCGCCGAATCCCGGCAGCTTTGCTGTGATGGTCGGCGTGCCGCCATGCAGCGCGAGTCGGCTCGCATCGGTCTGGATGAGTGTGGGTGCGGTCATGGTGTCGTGTCCTTTCCCCGGAATCGGCGTCTGCTCGGTCTCCTTGCAAGGGCCGTGATGAAGAGAGATTCGCCGCCTGTTTCCCGAAACCCTTGCGCGTTTAGCGGTCAAAAGCCCTCTTCTTTGAGCGGGCGCAGCATCAATTCGCGGATGACATCGGGGGCCGCGCGCTGCTCGAACAGGAGGGCGTACAGCGCGCCGCAGAGCGGCATTTCGACCTGGCTGCGCGCGGCCAGCGCGCAGACGACATGAGTGGTCGGCACGCCTTCCGCGACCTGGCCCAGTTCCGCTAAGATGTCGGGCAGCGCGCGGCCCTGCCCCAGCGCATATCCGACCCGATAGTTGCGCGAGAGGCGGCTGGCTCCGGTGGCGATCAGGTCGCCGACCCCGGAGAGGCCCAGAAACGTCGCCGCTGCCGCGCCCTGCGCCACGCCCAGGCGCAGGATTTCGGTCAGGCCGCGCGTCATCAGGGCCGCTTTGGAGTTGTCGCCGTAGCCGAGGCCGTCGCAGACGCCCGCGCCGATGGCGATAACGTTCTTGATGGCCCCGCCAAGTTCGACCCCGACGACGTCCCGCCCGGTATAGACGCGGAAGGTGGGCGACGGCTGCCCGGTAAAGAGGCGCTGCACGGCCCGCGCTGCCTCCGGGTTCGTGGAGGCCGCCACGCTGGCCGTCGGGATGCCGCGCGCCACCTCGACGGCTAGATTCGGCCCGGAGAGCGCGACGAGGCGGGTTTCCGTGCCGGGAATCGCCTGCGCGAGTACCTGGCTCATGCGCAGGCCCGACCTCTCTTCCAGTCCTTTGGCGGCGGAGACAGGCAGCGCATCGGGCGCAAGGTGCAGGGCCGCCTCCTGCGCGACCTGCCGCATCGCGCCGCTCGGCACGGCGAAGACGACGACCTCCGCGCCTGTCAACGCTGCTGCCAGGTCGGCGGTCGGCGTGACGGCTTGGGGCAGGGGGATGCCCGGCAGGTAGCGCACGTTTTCGCTCGCCTCGCGCAGCGCGCGGGCCAGCGCCGGATCGCGCGCCCACAGCCGCACGGCATGACCGTTCTTCGCCAGCAGCGCCGCCAGCGCCGTTCCCCAACTGCCCGCGCCCAGAACTGCGATGGTTCTGGCCCTCTCCGCCGACGATTCCGCCTCTGCGTCTGTCGTCATCGTGCGTCTCACTCTCCGGCTCGCAGGAAAATAAGCGGCCTGGAAGCCTGCGATTCCTGCCATAATATGCGTCAAGAGGTTCGGTAGAGTACGGAGGAACTCCTGCTTCCAACGAGGCGATCCAGGAGGTGAAGCGGGAAAGCGAGGGACGCACTATCAAACTGCTGGCGATTTCGGATATACACGAGGACTTCGAGGCGTTTGCGCCGGAGACGCTGCCGGAGGCCGATCTCTGCGTCATCGCGGGCGACCTGACGAACTACGGTCTGCGCGGCAACTGGCGGCTGTCCAGAGCGAACCTGCGCATCCTGCAAGCCTGGGCGAAGGCGGCAGACCTGTCGGCCTGGCAGGGGCAGGAGATCGCGCGGGCGAAGGCATGGCTCGAAGCGATGTCGCGCCGCTATCCCGTTTTCTGGATACCTGGTAATCACGACATCGGGATAGAGAACGAGACGTTCGGCGTCATTCCCAACTGCGAGGGCATCTTGAACCGAACCGTAGAATTCAACGGCCTGCGCCTCTACGGAGTCAGCATGTCACCCTGTTACGATCTGCCCGCTCTCGCCGAGCAGTGGGACTACATGACCGCCGACCCGGAGGAGGAGCGCGCCGCCTACGATTTCCCGCCGGTGGACATCGTGGTATCGCACTGCCCGCCCTACGGCTGCCTGGATAGCGGCGTCGGCCTCGGCGCGCGCATCCCCCCTCTCGGCTCTCTCTGCCTGCGCGAGTATATCGAGCGCAACGCGCCCCGCCTCGTCCTCTGCGGGCATATCCATGAAGCCGCCGGACACGCCCGCCTCGGCCCCACCGACATCTTCAACGTTGCCGGAACCTGGCGGCTCATCGAGCTATAGAGCCGAACCATCTATTTGCCGGATTTCGGCTTGTAGGTCATTCCGTTGTCTCCGTTGGAGGCTTTGCCGACCGTGCTGGCCGGAGCCAGTTTGCGCAGTTCGCTGATCTCATCGCGCAGTTCGGCAGCGTACTCGAAGTTGAGCGCGCGGGCCGCCTCCTTCATCTCCTTTTCCAGGTCGCGAATGACCTCCTCGATCTGATTGAGCGACAGGGTGGTCGGGTCTTGCCGCAGGCGGGCCGTGGCGTTCTGCGCGCTGTAGGTGGCCTTCTCCTCGGCGACATGCTCCGCCTGAATGAGATCGCGGACGGCCTTGCGGACGGTCTGCGGCGTGATACCGTGTGCCTCGTTATAGGCGACCTGTTTTGCGCGACGGCGGTTCGTCTCGTCAATCGCGCGCTGCATACTGCCGGTGATATTGTCCGCGTAAAAAATGACCTGGCCTTCCACATTGCGGGCGGCGCGACCGACCGTCTGGATGAGAGACGTTTCCGAGCGCAGGAAGCCCTCTTTGTCGGCGTCGAGGATGGCGACGAGCGAGACTTCCGGCAGGTCGAGACCTTCGCGCAGCAAGTTGATGCCCACGATGACATCGTGGACGCCGAGGCGCAGGTTGCGCAGGATCTCGGTGCGCTCCAGCGTCTTGATGTCCGAGTGGAGATAGTTGACCTTGATCTTGAGGTCTTCCAGGTACTCGGTGAGGTCTTCGGCCATCTTCTTGGTGAGCGTGGTCACCAGGACGCGCTCGTTCTTCTCGACACGCTGGCGTATCTCGCCGATCAGGTCGTCTATCTGGCCCTTGGTCGGCTTGACGACGATCTCCGGGTCCACGAGGCCGGTCGGGCGGATGATCTGCTCAACGATCTGCTGGCTGTGTTCGCGCTCGTAGGGGCCGGGCGTGGCGGAGACGAAGATGGTCTGGCCGATGCGCTCTTGAAACTCGTGGAACTTGAGCGGGCGGTTGTCGGCGGCGGAGGGCAGGCGGAAGCCGTATTGAATGAGCGTGTCTTTGCGGGCCTTGTCGCCGTTGTACATGCCGCGCAGTTGCGGGAGCGTCTGGTGGCTCTCGTCTATGATGACCAGGAAATCTTTCGGGAAGTAGTCGAGCAGGGTGTTGGGCGGCGTGCCGGGCGCGCGGCCATCGAGGAAGCGGCTGTAGTTTTCGATGCCGGAGCAGTAGCCGAGTTCCTTCATCATCTCGATGTCGAAGCGGGTGCGCTGCTCGATGCGCTGGGCTTCCAGCAGTTCGTCACGGCCTTTGAAGTAGGCGATACGCTCCTGTAACTCGACCTCGATCTCCTCGATGGCGCGCTTCAGCCGCTCCTCGGACGTGACGAAGTGGCTGGCCGGGAAGACGGTGATGGTGTCGCGCGCGCCGATGACCTCGCCGGTGAGCGGATCGGCCAGGGTGATCTTCTCGACCTCGTCGCCGAAGAACTCGACCCGGATGATGATCTCCTCGTCGGCGGGCTGTATTTCGAGCGTGTCGCCGCGCACCCGGAACGTGCCGCGCGTCAGTTCCATATTGTTGCGGGTGAACTGCATGTCAATGAGGCGGCGCAGGGCGTCTTCGCGGTCGTAGGCTTCGCCGCGCTTGAAGGCGAGAATGATCTTCCGGTACTCTTCCGGCGAGCCGAGGCCGTAGATGCAGGAGACGGAGGCGACGACGATGACATCGCGGCGTTCGAGGACGGCCTGCGTCGCGGAGTGGCGGAGTCGGTCTATCTCGTCGTTGATGCTGGAGTCCTTCTCGATATAGGTATCGGTCTGCGGGATGTAGGCTTCGGGCTGGTAGTAGTCGTAGTAGGAGACGAAGAGTTCGACGGCGTTTTCCGGGAAGAACTCGCGGAATTCGGAGCAGAGCTGGGCGGCGAGCGTCTTGTTGTGGGCAATGACCAGCGTGGGCCGCTGCACCTTCTGGATGACCTGCGCTACGGTGTAGGTCTTACCCGTTCCGGTGGCTCCTAGCAAAGTCTGATAACGCTGTCCTGCGTTAAGGCCGAGTGCGAGTTGCTCGATGGCCTGGGGCTGATCGCCTCCTGGCTGATAGTCCGAAACCAGCTTGAATTCCGGCATGTTCCGCCTCCCATTTTAGTAGACAGAATAGTATACCACAAAAGAGAGGATGCGCGCCGGATTTGGGCCAGTTTTTTCTCCAAGAGGGGCCGAAAAGAGCCGTTTTAAGCGGTGTTTTGCGGATGCGCCCAGGCGAGCAGTTTTTGTCAGTTTTTGGCTTCTGCGCTTACTGCCTCGACTATCAAGAACGTAAATTGGGGAAATATGTTTGTGGCCTACTCGTTGTCGAGTTTAGAGGTGCGCAGATAGGTAAATTCGGTTTTTTGTGCCGGGTCGGATGTTGCATTCCAGAGGCATTCGCCTCTGGACAGGCTGAGCGCTTCTGTAAGCAACTTATCCGCTTTTGCCCTATCAATCCGTATCAAACGCTGTAGCTGCGAGGCAGACGCCTTCCCGATCCGAAATAGGAAAGCATTGTTGATGAATTCCGAATAGTCCGTCTCCTGCTTCTCATAATCCGTAATAGATTGGCTGGATAGAATGACGCCAAAGCCGAAACTGCGCCCTTCACGGATCAGATTACTGAGAACCGGATTGTTTGCCTTAAGGTAGTGATGCGCCTCATCTATTGCAATCAGACATCGGACTTCGCGCAAATCTCCGTCTGTGTGTGCGTTTCCGAGCCATTTCATTTCGCGGTAGAGACGATCCAGGACGATATAGACGACAAGTTCGCGATAAGAGCTAAGGTTGCTTAGATCAATGACACAGGTACGTTGGTGCAGAAGTTGATAGTCCGTTTGTGAGGTGTCGTTGCCTGCAAAAAGATCGTATGAAGACAGGCGATCGAGCATCTCTGTAAGTGTGTCGGGCTTGTCAGATTGTTCGCGAATAACCGCAGCAACCTCTTGAAAATCCGTATGTGGGATAGGAGTTCCCCGGTGTCGCTCAAAGGCTCGAATGATGCCTTCCCGCAGGTTCCTCTGCTGGACGATGCCGAGGGAATGCGCCGAAGTGATGGTGTCCGTCATCTCGGCAGCGAATTTGCTGACTGCTTTCTCCCCATAATCGGAGAGAATGAAGGGGTTGAAGGGGAGAGGTTGCTCACTCGGGTTGTAAATCTGAGCGTTCATCCCCTCAATAAAGCGAGCGTCATCGGACAGATCGCCTTTGTAGTCGAAAACAATGGCCTGCGTTTCCTGTTGCGAGGCCGTTCTGAGCTTTGTAAGCAGCGATTTGAGGAACTCTGTCTTCCCATACCCGGACATGCCCATAATCGCGACATGCTGATTGGGAAAGCGATTTGAGTCGTTGTAGTCCCATACGACCTCGGTTCCTTGCTTGTCTTTGCCAATACAGACAGAAAGGCGGCGGACGGTTCTTAATCCTGCCTGCTTGTCTGTGGAAGGCAGAGACGGTACATACTTGCGTTCGAGCGCGCTGAAGAACTCGTATCTGTCGCCTGGCGTTTCCTGACGCAGCGCATCAAGCAGATAGATGCCCTCGTTCAGATGAGTTCGCACATAGCGGGTCAGCAGATCTGCATCCTGCATCGCGGCGAAATTGCGCTGATAGATAAGGCTGAATAGGGGTTCGAGAAGAGGGTCTTTGTAGTTGTCTGTAAGGGTATAGGTGTTGATCTCATATCCATCCATGCCTTCATCGGTTGGAGCCATTGCGCCATGAACTCGCGCAGACAGGCAGATGGCGATGCGAGCTAGTTTTGACCGCTCAATCCCAGCAAATTCTTCCAATTTTTCTATGATCTCTTCCGCCCGACGCGAAGATCGAATGGATTTTGAAAGCGGCATTTTTATCTCCCTTCGCTATCCATCATGAAGTAGCCCCTGGATACGGTTGTGCTGCGCGCCGCTGCGTCGTGCTGTAACGTGAAAGTCTGACGTATGTGGGGCTTGAGTTCGGCGAAAAGGTTGGGAGTTATCTCGGTATCGGTAGAGAGGAGAAAGATTTGCTCCCCGGCGTCAGGATAGTATTGATGGATGATATTGCCCCTATGTTCGCTATCCAGACGGCTGAGCGGCGTATCTATCACGACGGGTAGCTTGCGGTCAGCGCACTTTGCCAGTCCTCCCAAGAGCGACAGGGCAAACAGTTCTTTCTCTCCCGCCGCTAGGTCGCGCTTGATGATCTGCGAGCCATCTGTCAGGATGATAGACGTCGCATACGTATCTGGGTCAAATTCCACCCGATCTAGCAAATCGCCCTTGCTCCATAGGCGTCGGAAGATGGCGGTCACATGCTTCTGGAGGGCTGCGAGTTTGTCTTGACGCGCCTCTTGAGATAGTTCCTCCAGGAGTTGGTTGGTTTGCCCGATCATTTTTGCCATGGCAACAGCGCGCTGACTCCTTAGCAGCAGTTCTGTTTTCCTACTGAGTTCGTCCGTTTTAGCGTCGCGCTGTTTGGGCAGGTCTGTCAGTCGTTGTGAGATAGTGCTTAGTTCATTTTTAATGCGTCCGAGTTCGATGTTAGCCTCATCCCGCACTTTCCGCAGGCCCTCAAGCTCTTTGGCGCGATCTTCGATATCAGCAACAGCACGAAGATCGCGATCACAACCGTCTATCTCTTCCAGAATTTGTTGCATTTGGAGGCAGAGGTCGTCCAGGGTAGCACGCAGACGGCTTCTATCCAACTGCGCCTGAAGTATAGATAGGTCGGCTATTTTCAAATCGAAGAGTGTTGGAGCGACCGTTTCAGACTGTTCGTCGTCTCCTAAAAGGGCAGTACGCAGGCGATCTTCAATCTCCCAGTAACGCGGCTCTGATAAAGCCCTTCCACATAAGCAGGCGTACTCCGCGCGCATTTCTTTAAGCAGTTGTTCCAACCGCTCAGCAATCTGGTCACGGCTATGTAGCTCTACCTTCCGGTCTACCTCTTGGCTGGCGCAGGCGATAATCTGTTGAATAGAGTCTGCAACCAGGGCATAGGCCAACGTTTCGTTTATATTCTGAGAAATCTGTTTTTCGGTTTCTCTTTGCCTGTTTTCCAGTTGAAGACGTTGGCTACGTAACTTCTGATACCGGGTCGAAGCCTCATTTAACTCTGCAAAGTTGTCTTCCGCTCTCTTAAGGCGTTGCTCCTGGCGTTTGCGCTCATCCAGAAGTTCTTGCTTACGACGTTTCTGTTGCTCGATCTCTTCATCAATCCGCGTCATATCTGCGCGTAGCTGATCCACATCCGATTGCCTGGCAGCATTCTCATTGCGCGCGATTCGCGAGCGAACTACCTGTAAATCGTCCTGCAATATTTTGAAGAAGCGCAGACCGAGCAGGTGTTCCATGCTTGTTTTGATCTGCTCGGCATTTCCACGATCCGTAGTTTCAGCCAGAGATTTAATCTCTTCCCCATCAAACAGGAAGAACTGCGCGACATCACGAGGGAACAACTGCTCAATGCGGTCCTGAATGTTTTCATTATCCTCTTCTACATTATTGCCGTTAATATTGAGACGCAGACTCATCTCAAAGGGCGGCGACTCTCTACTATAGGTTTGTGGCACATAGGCTCGCGTAAGGCGGAGCAAATTCTGGTCTGCATCCACAAATTCTAGCTGAAAAGTGACGTCCCATTTACCTGCCTCTCGATTGGCAAAATTGATATTCTCCCAT
>DASRGL010000575.1:0-6852 GCA_035651115.1 Chthonomonadaceae bacterium | reverse complement strand
GAGAGGTGCTGCGCAAGCGCCATAAGCTGGGCAGCACCAAAGCCGACGACTTCCTGATTTTCAACGCCGGGACGGCTTCGCAGACCAGTAACGAGCAGGCTGCCGACTTTGAACAACTCATCAACTGCCTGGCGGCGGTCGCGCTGATCGTCGGGGGCATCGGGATCATGAATATCATGCTGGTCTCCGTGACCGAGCGCACCCGCGAGATCGGCGTGCGCAAGGCCATCGGGGCCAAACGCTGGCACATCCTGTTGCAGTTCATGCTGGAGGCCGTGTTCCTGTCGCTGACCGGCGGGCTGATCGGCGTCGTCTTCGGAATCGCGTTTACCATCTGGGGGCTGCCCCAACTCAAACCCGACTGGGAGACGGCGCTGACATTGATGCCGACCTTCATCGCCTTCGGGTTCTCGTTCCTGGTCGGTATCTTCTTCGGATTCTATCCGGCGCTGAAGGCATCGAAGCTCGATCCCATCGAGGCGCTGCGTTACGAATAACTGCCATCATCAACAGCCGCGCCGGGCCTTTTCCGGCGCAGGAGCAGGAGACAACAGGGATGAAACGAGGAATTGGATTGCGTTTCGGGCTGGCGACGCTGCTGGTCGCCGGCGTGTACGCGGTAAGCGTTCCCGGCGCGCAGGCGCAGGGCGGGCCGGGTGGCGGGTTCCAGATGCCGCCGGAGATGCGGGCGAAGATAGCTGCCTGGCAGAAATTCCGGGAGCAGCACAAGAATCTCTCCACGCTGGGAGATATGCTCTATCAGATTCAAGAGATGAACAAGGAGGCGGGTTACCAGCTCGACAAGAAGCAGTCGGCCAGTATGCTCAAGATCATCTCGCCCTGGCGCACCAAGACGACGATGAACGAAGACCAGGCCAAAAGCGTCTCCAAGCAGATGGGGGCCATACTGACGGTCAAGCAGTTAAAGAAAATGTCTACCATCCAGCCGCCCGGACGGCGGTTCCGCGGTGGCGGTGGCGGGCCAGGCGGCGGGCGACCCGGCGGCCCTGGCGGGCCGGGCGGCGGAGGATTTGCCGGCGGTCGTCCCGGCGGGCCGGGCGGCAGGCCGGGCGGTTTCCAGATGCCCGATCCGCCCAAGCAGGGCTGGAACCCGTTCAATCCAGATTCACTGCCTTTCGAGCGGATGCGCCCGATGGCGAAGACGCGCATGGATGAGTTTGTGGCCGCTTTGAACAAGCAGGCGAAGGGGTAGAATCTAACCCCCGTTCCAGGGCGCAACAAGCAGCGCCCTGGAACGGGGGGGCAGGTAACAAACGAGAGGCGATTGCTGGAATGGCCGATGTCATTATCGAAGTGGAGGACGTGCATAAGGTCTATAAGATGGGCAAGGTGGAGGTGCGCGCCCTGCGCGGCGTCACGCTCAAGATCGAGCGGGGCGAGTTTGTCGCCATCATGGGGCCGTCCGGCTCCGGCAAGTCCACCTTCATGAATCTCATCGGCTGTCTGGATAAGCCAACGCGCGGCTCCTACAAGCTCGACGGAATCGAGGTCGCGCGCCTGAACGACAACCAGTTGGCGGAGATACGCAATCGCAAGATCGGGTTCGTGTTTCAGACCTTCAACCTGCTGCCCCGCACAACGGCCCTGCGCAATGTCGAGTTGCCCATGCTCTACTCGAACGCGAAAAACCGCGATCAGGTCGCCAAGCGGGCGCTGCAGATCGTCGGGCTGGCCGACCGTATGCATCACAAGCCCAACGAACTCTCCGGCGGGCAGCAGCAGCGGGTCGCCATCGCCCGCGCGCTCGTCAACGATCCGCCGATCATCTTCGGCGACGAGCCGACCGGCAACCTGGATACGCGCACCGGCGAGGAGATCATGCAGATCTTCCAGAACCTGAACCGGGAAGGCAAGACGGTCGTCATCGTCACGCATGAGCAGGACATCGCCGAACACGCCAAGCGCATCATCCGGTTCAAGGACGGCAAAGTGGTGGCCGATGAGCGGGTCGAGCATCCGCGCGACGCGGAAGACGTGCTGGAGAAGATGGGACAGCCGGTGGAAGAGCTGGTGTAGCGCGGGCAGGTGTCCGCGCTTGAGGTCAAGAGAATGGGGCTTCGGCAGCGATTGGCTACCCTGTGCGTGCGCCTCGCCGCGATCCTGATGGTCGCCGGCGTCTTGCTGGTCCTGCCCGATCCGAACAGCGGGGATGTCGTGCGCTATAAAAACGCGCTAGTCGTGCTTATCTCGCTGGTTCTGGTCGGCAAATCCCTGTTCGATACCTTCTTCTATGACCGCTACCGTTAGGGCGCAAAGAGATTAGCGTTTCGCCAGAAGCGTCAGAATCTGCGGCGTCAGGAGCCAGCGCAGCACGCCGTGTCCCGGTTCCAGCCGATCTATCTCTACCCGTGCCACGCCCGCCTTTTTGAACTCGATGGCCGCCCCCCCGACCAACTGCCCGACGACCATGCTGAAATCCGGCTCATGGCCGACGAGAAGGAGGCGCGCGGAACGCGGTTCCGTCTCCAGAAGGGATTGTAAGCTGCCAAGCCGGAACGCGCCCGCTTCCAGCCGGGCATCCGTAACGACGCTGCCTGCTGAGATGCCGAGGGCTTCGGCGGCGAGCTGCGCCGTTTCGAGGGCGCGGGGCAGGGGACTGGAGAGGACGCGATCCACCTTCACGTCGAGCGCGGCCAGTCCGGCAGCAACCATCTGCATCTCCGCGATGCCTTCGGGGGTCAGATGGCGGTCGGCGTCGCGCAGTCCGGGGCGGCGCTCTTCCGCCTCGCCGTGACGCAAAAAGAAGAGGTGCATGACGTTCGATCCTTCGCGCAAGCGAATGTGCAAGAGCGACGCCCATCGGCGTCGCTCTGCTATTTTCTGGTCGCGTCTTGCCTGGATTGTCGCGGTCTTTGCGCGCTCCGGGAAGCGCAGGCAACCGTTCGGGAAGGAACGCCTGCCTACTTGGTCTCCTCGTCGAGCAGGTTGGGAATATGCTCCAGATGCTCCATCTCTTTATGGAAGGCGCGCATCTCGTCGAGGGTGATACTTCCGAGTTTGGTGAAGCGGGCGCGCTCGTTCGGGGTCAGTTCGCTCGTCGTCTCGTGGAGCAGGCTATCCTCCCACTCCTCTTGCTTGACAAAGTGTTCGCCCAGTTTCTTACAGCGTGAGCATCGGAACTTGATGTAGACGTAGCTGGGGCCGTACTGACGGACATAATAGCCCTGCTGCATCACATCGCGCCGTGAAATTCGCTGACCGCAATGGCACTTCAGGCTAGTCTTCATTCGGTCATTACCTCCGTACCGCTGCACGTGACTCCGATTTCCGAAAGCCCGTGCGGGGGCGGTCGCGCCACGCAACTGTTGGGCGTACTTTGATTTCAATTGTATTATTCGGAAAAGAAGCCTTCCGGCTTACTCTTATCTGCATTATACCACATCTCTGTTGAGATGCAAGGGCGGGAAGCGGTCGGGAGAAGCCCCCCGCCCTGGCCCTCCCCCCAGGAACGTTGGGGGCGGACACCTTTGCCCGGCGAATGCATTCGCGGCTGCCAAAGCCCCAAGTCGGCCTGCGCCGACTCAAAAACCAGTCCGCGCAGGCGGACTTCGTGCCTTTGCAGCAGCGGTTTCAACCGCCGAAGAGGATACTGTCCGCCCCTAAAAAGAACAGGGGAGGGAATCCATAGTGGAAGCTGGCGCGTCTGGCTCCCCTCTCCCGCGCCTCGGGAGAGGGGGCCGGGGGTGAGGGCCACCTGACGCCCTCTTCATCGAGCGCCGCGCGGCACGAAATGGCGCACGAAGCAGGAGACGGCGTAGCGGTCGGTCATCCCGGCGATGTAGTCGCAGACGCGCTGGGCGCGTTCCTCGGTCGGGAGGTCGCGCAGGCTGGGGTCGCCGGTCATGCGTTCCGGCTGCTCCATGTAGATATGAAAGAGGGCGTGGAGGACGTGCTGCGCCTTGCGTAAGTCCTGGTTGCCGGTTGCGGCGTTCCAATAGACACGCTCGAACAGGAACTCTTTGAGCGTGTCGGTGGCGGCGGCGACGGCGGGCGACATCTCGACGATAGGTCTGTCGTCGCTGGTCTGCACGATGTCAATGACCATCGAGGCGATGCGCTCAGAGTGGGTGTGGCCGAGCGATTCCATCAGTTCGCGGGGCAGGTCGGCAGGCTTCAGCACCCCGGCGCGCAGGGCGTCGTCAATATCGTGGTTGATGTAGGCGACGCGGTCGGCAATGCGGACAGCCTTGCCTTCCAGCGTGGAGGCGCGTTCCGTTGAGGTATCGGTCAGGTCTTTGCGGCCTTTGCTGTGGCGCGCGATGCCGTCGCGGACTTCCCAGGTGAGGTTGAGGCCCGGCCCGGACGCGCCTTCGCCGGTTCCCCGCTCCAGCAGTTCGACAACGCGCAGGCTCTGCTCGTAGTGGCGAAACCCGGCGCGCGGCACGAACTCCCGATAGGCGGCGTCCAGCGCCTCCTCGCCCGCATGGCCGAACGGCGGATGGCCGAGGTCATGGGCGAGCGCGATGGCCTCCGTCAGGTCTTCGTTGAGGCGCAGGGCGCGGGCGATGGTGCGCGCGATCTGCGCGACTTCCAGCGTGTGGGTCAGGCGGGTGCGATAGTGGTCTTCTTCCGGGTCTATGAAAACCTGCGTTTTATGTTTCAGGCGGCGGAAGGCTTTGGAGTGGAGGATGCGGTCGCGGTCGCGCTGAAAGGCCGTGCGGACCGGGTCGGGCGTTTCGGGGCGCTCGCGCCCTCTCGACTCGGCGGCTTTTGCGGCCCAGGGAGCCAGGAAGTCCCGCTCCCACTGTTCCTGTCGTTCACGCGGTGTCGGCATCGCCGGAAGCATCACTTTCTCGCGCATACTCTGCGTTCAGGATACCGGATGACCCGTCGGAATGTCAATGTAATCTGCTGGCCCGCGCGGAGGCTTTGGGCAGACAGTTGCAATCCAGGCCGTTTGAGTACGTCCTGTGCCATACCGACATCCATGCCGCAAATATTCTGGTGAGCGAAGCGGGCGAAATCTACCTGGTGGACTGGGATGGACCGCTGCTGGCTCCGAGGGAGCGCGATCTGCTTTTCATCGTGGGTTCCTGCATCGCACGGCACACAGAACCCGGAGAAGAGGCGCTATTCTTTCAGAGCTATGGCGCAGTGGAGATAGACTGGACGGCCCTGGCCTATTATCGCTACGAGCGGGCCATCGAAGACCTCGGCGAGGTAGCGCAGCGCGTCTTCTGGGACACAGAGATGAGCGACGAGGCCAGGGCATGGGAGATGGAACTTGCCGTCCGTCTCTTTCAGCCGGGACATATCGTGGACTCCGCTCTGGAAGCCGACGGGGTTCCAGGCCGTGAACGACCTGTCTGAAGGGCCTACGGCCAACCGCCCTGCGGGCGGAGTTCTCCCCTCCTCCAAAGTTTGGGAGAGGGGCCGGGGATGAGGGCATTTCCGGTCGCAGACCGGTTGGCGGCGTAGCCGCCCCTCAGACAGGTCGGTTTACGGCCTGGAACTATGGAACCAGTTCGTGCGCGCCGATGTCCGGCTTGTTGGTGCGAGGCGTGCGGTCAATGTCCTCCCGCACGTCCGGCTGCGGCGCGGCCCTGTCTATCGCTTCGACGGCGCGGGGCGTCAGGCGCAGATTGCCCTCCATCGGCGCGACCAGAGCGGCGGAGAGGTCTTGCTCCAGATTCCCTACAAACGTGATCTGGCTCTCGGACTCGATGCGGATTTTGGGGCCGCAGACCAGATTGTTGGCGACGAGCAGCCCGTCGTTGTCATGGACGAGGCGGATCAGGCGACCCAGGCGGCTATCCGGGTCATAGACAGTATTGTGCAGCAGCTTGCAGTCCCGCGTATAGTCGGCCAGGATGCCGTTCTCATGGGCGCGCGTGACGAAGTTGTTGCGCACGATACAGCGCGTGCAGTGGAGGGTGACGCCTTCGCCTCTGGAGGAGTTGCCCAGGCAGATGCCGGAGTCGCAGTCGAGGATGATATTGCGCTCGATGATGCAGCCTGTGGTATCGTTCCAGAGAAAGACCGCGCCGCGCGCCTCGCCCGTTCTGCCGTGAATGCCGAGGAACACGTTGTCGCTGATGACCCAGTCACGGGCGAACATCACGTCAATGCCGCCGATATAGTTGCCGTTGAAGTTCTGCGCGGTGTCGGCGGGATCGTCGGCAAACCGTTTGGGATGGTCGTTGTAGAACAGGCAGAACTGCACGCGGCAGCCGGTGGGCCGCAGCTTCTCGCGGTTGGCGGGCGGCACGATGGTTCCCTTGACGGCGCGCTGCCAGATGTTATGCAGGATGCAGTCGTAGATGAGCAGCCGGTGAACGCCCGTCTCCGAGTTCAGCTTGATGCCGTTCCACTGGACGTTCTGCACGGTCAGGTGCGCGATGGTGACGCCGGAGCAGGCGGTCAGCCGAATCAGTTCGCCCTGATTGCCGCCGTCGAGAACGACGCGCTCCCGATGGCCGGAGGCGCTGCGCAGGGTCACGGAGTCGGCCCTGATCTCGATAGGCTGCGCCAGCTTGTAGAGGCCGTCCGCCAGCAGAATCGTCCCGCCCGGCTTGACCTGCTCCACAGCGCGGAGGAGTTCCGGCACGTTCGTGACGCGAACCATCTCTTTGCCTGCCAGGGGCAGCGGCGGCGCTTTCGGAAACCAGGGCTGCACCGGCGGGCGCAGCGCCTCGAATCGGGGGGCCATAGGCGTGTCCTGCGCGGAGGCGTCAGCGTGGAGCGCCTGAATCACCTCGGCGTACTTCATCAGGGCGAGATAGTTGCGGAGCGTGTAGCCGGAGCGGCTCAACCCTTCTTCCGAGTAGTCGTTCTGATAGCGGGTCGGGTAGCTGGGATGCACGCCGTCGCGCGAAATGAGGGTCGGAACTT
>DASRGL010000574.1:0-13677 GCA_035651115.1 Chthonomonadaceae bacterium | reverse complement strand
GGCGAGCGACCGGCGGGCATCGTCGGCGAGGTTCATCCGCGCGTCGTTGCGAAGCTGGGCCTGCGGGAACGCCCCTACGCCTTCGAGGTCAGCGCGGAGGCGTTACAGCGCGCCCTGCCGCCGGAGGGGCCGCGCTACCGTCCGCTCTCGCGTTTTCCCGCCGTCTCCCGCGATCTCGCGCCGCGTGTGCCGGTCGGACTGCTCTATGCGGAGGTCGAAGCCGCTGTGCGCGCCGCAGACGTGCCGCTGCTGGAGTCGCTCCAACTGACCGACGTGTTCGCCGGGCCGCCCTTGCCGGAAGGCACGAAGAGTTTTACGCTCTCGCTGACCTTCCGCGCGCCCGACCGCACATTGACGGACGCCGAGATCACCGACTCGCTCGCCCGCATTCGGGAGCAACTGGAGGCGCGTTGTGGAGCCACCTTCGCCGGGTAAGCCCCCTACCCCCGGCCCCTCCCCCCAAGAACAGGGGGAGGGGAGCAAAACAGAGGCTTGCACCCTCATCCCCGACCCTTCTCCCTCAAAGGGAGAAGGGAGCCAGACATCCACGAATGCGCCTGCGGATTCCCTCCCCCTGTTCTTGGGGGGAGGGTTAGGGGGGGGGGCTTTTCTTCCTATCCTCATCACCCTGCTCGGCCTGGCGCTGCGGCTGTGGGGGATCGGATGGAGTCTGCCGGACGCGCGCCATCCGCTGGCGACCTACCACCCGGATGAACTGGTCAATCTGGGCGCGGCCCGCGCCGCCGACATCCCGCACGGCCAGTTCGACATCCAGTTCTACAACTACGGCGCGTTCTATTTCTACCTGGTCAGCTTCGCGCAGACGGTGGCGAGTGGGTGGGGGCTGATACCGGCGGCTCCGCAGAACCCGACGCCCGCACAGTTGGCGGCGGAGAATGCGGCCCTCTTCCTGACGGGAAGAGTAGTCACGGCGCTGCTCGGCACGGCGACGATTCTGGTGATTTTTGCGCTTGGCCATCGCGGTTACGGGCGCAGAGCGGGACTGCTGGCCGCGCTGCTCTATGCGCTGGCTCCGCTGGCCGTCGTCCATGCCCATTTCCTGACGGTGGATGTCCCGGCGACCTTCTTTGTGGCGCTGGCGCTGCTCTGGGCCGTGCGCCTGCTGGCCGTGCCTCCGATCTACGCGGCGGGCTGCCGCCTGCCGCAGGCCGGGCCGGGCCACACCGGTATCGGGCCTCTGGCGACCTGGAAGGACTACGTGCTGGCGGGCGTCTGGGTCGGGCTGGCCGCCGCGACCAAATACACGGCGGGCCTCGTCCTCATCGCGCCCATCGTGGCGCACCTTCTCGCGAAAGCGCCGGGAGCCTGCAACCGCCATCGCGCGGCGCAGTGGGTCGTCCTGCTCTGCCTGACGGCCCTCGTGTTTCTCCTGGCCTGCCCCGGCCCGCTGCTCAACCTGGAAGCCTTTTGGGAGGGAACCTATCCCGGCTCCGGCGTTCGCTACGAACTGCTGGAACACGCCCGCACGGGACACGGCGACCTGTTCATCGCGACCGGCCCCGGCTGGTGGTATCACCTGGTCATCTCGCTCAACTTCGGCCTCGGACTGCCCCTGCTGCTGCTCGCCATCGCCGGGTTCCTCTTCGCCTGCGTGCGCCGCTCGAAGCCGGACAAGATACTGCTCGCCTTTTTCCTGCTCGCTTATCTTGCCGCAAGCGCCTCCGCCGTCCGTTTCGCCCGCTATATGATCCCGCTCTTTCCTGTCCTGTGCGTCTGGGTGGCGCGTCTCGTGACGGAGCCGTTCCCCCGGCGCAGCGTGCGGCAGGCGATGGCGGCGGTCGGCGCGCTTGTGACGGTCGGCACGGCGGTCTACGCCTTCAGCCTCACGCGCCTGATGGCCCTCCGTGATCCGCGCGACACCGTTGCCGATAGGCTGGAACAGACCGCGCCGCAGGGCGCTTCCGTCGCTTTCGCCAAAATCCCCTGGTTCTATTCGCCGCCGCTCTCGCCGCTCTTCGGCGCGCTCGCCGCCCCCACCCGCGCCCGCGCCGCCGAGGAGACGACCCGCTTCCAGCTTCGCATCCCGCCCGCCGAATGGGATCAGAGCGTCCTTACGCCGCCGCCCGACTACGTCCTCCTCTCCAACCTGGAGACTCTGCACGCCGTAGACCGCCTGCGCCTCGCGCCCGCCGTGTCGTTCGTGCAGGCCATTCCTGCCGACTATCGCCGCCACGTGTTTCCGCCCCCGGCGCCGGTCTATGGCCTGCCGCGCTTCGGCCCCATCGTCCCTGAAGACCTGCTCTACATCATGCCGACGCTGACGGTGTATGCGAAGAGGCAGAGCGCGCGGCCCTAAAACCGATCCGGGCAACGGCCTGTTCTTCTCTGGCAAACCGGCCTTTTACCGGGAGCGAGAGAGGGACAGAGGAGAAGGGGCCAGGCGGTTGGATTGACAAATCTGCCCGGTGTGCGCTATACTAGCCCCAACGAAAGAAGGAGAACGGAACCGGAAGCAGCGCAGACTCCGCCAGCGCATTCGTGTCTATTTGCGTCCGCGGGGATGCGTCCGATTCGCGCACGAGCGCGGACGCGCTGCAAGGATCGAACCGAAACGCACCGGTTCTCCGCCTTGCGACACCATGATGTTTGCGAATCGGCCCGGAAAGCGAAACGATGCGAGAGATCCTGAAAATCCTTGAACGCGACGCCCGCGCCAGCACGGAGCAGATCGCCACGCTCACCGATCTATCGGAGGCGGAGGTGCGGCGGCAGATCAGGGAGTGGGAAGAATGCGGCATCATCCGGC
This sequence comes from Chthonomonadaceae bacterium, assembly GCA_035651115.1. Taxonomy (GTDB): domain Bacteria; phylum Armatimonadota; class Chthonomonadetes; order Chthonomonadales; family Chthonomonadaceae; genus DASRGL01. The sequence continues at coordinate 10,910 of DASRGL010000574.1, read as the reverse complement.
GCTATAAAACCGTCGTGGACTGGGAAAAGTACGGCGAAGAGAAAGTCTTCGCCTTCATTGATGTCAACGTCACCCCGGAGCGCGGTGTCGGCTTCGACGACGTGGCCGAGCGTATCTATCGTTTCCCTGAAGTCCATTCCGTGCATCTCGTTTCCGGTACGCAAGACCTGCGCTGTGTCGTCGAAGGGCGCACGATGAAAGAAGTGGCCGATTTCGTCGCGCAGAAGCTGGCGACCATTGACCGGGTCACCTCTACCTCCACCCACTTCCTGCTCAAGAAATACAAGGACGACGGGGAGATCTTCGCCGACGGCGAGGGCGATCACCGTCTGATGGTAACCCCATGACGAGTCCCGATACGCGCGCAACCGAATCGCCTGGACGTGGGCCACGCAAGCCGCTCAACACCGTCATCGCCTCCTGCCCGCCCTCCGGCATTCGCCGCTTCTTCGATATTGCCCAGCAGATGGAGAACGTCATCTCCCTCGGCGTGGGCGAGCCGGACTACGTGACGCCCTGGCGCATCCGCGAGGCGGGCATCTGGGCCTTAGAGCGCGGCTATACGACCTATACCTCGAACAGCGGCTTGCTCTCCCTGCGCGAGCGCATCTGCGCCCACCTGCGCCAGCGTTACGGCGCGGACTACGATCCCGTCTCCGAGTGTCTTATCACCGTCGGCGTCTCCGAAGGGCTGGACCTGGCCCTGCGCGTCGTGCTGAACCCCGGCGACGAGGTGATCGTTCCCGAACCCTGCTACGTCTCCTATATGCCGAACGTGCAGTTCGCGGGAGGCGTCCCCGTATCGGTCAAGACGGATGCGCAGGACGGATTCCGCCTGCACGTGGAGCGCGTAAAAGCCGCCATTACCCCGCGCACGAAGGCGCTGCTTCTCGGCTCGCCCGCCAACCCGACCGGAGCCACGCAGACCCGCGCCGACCTGCAAGCCCTCGTCGCGCTGGCCGAAAAACACGACTTCTATCTGATCTCGGACGAAATCTATGACCGGCTCACCTATGTGGGCGAACATACCTGCCTGGGAACGCTGCCGGGGGCGCGGGAGCGCACCGTCGTCCTCAACGGTTTCTCTAAAGCCTACGCTATGACCGGCTGGCGTGTCGGCTATCTCTGCGCCCCGGAGCCGCTGACGACGCTGATGACGCGGGTGCATCAGTATACGATGCTCTGCGCCTCGCATCTGGCCCAGCTTGCCGCCATCGAGGCCCTCGACAGCGCCGAGAACGAGGTCGTCGAGATGATCGCCGACTACGACCGCCGCCGCCGATTCTTTGTGAAGGGCTTGAACCAGATCGGCCTGGACTGCTATGAGCCGAAAGGGGCCTTCTACGCCTTTCCCTCCATCCGCCGCTCCGGGCTGAGTTCCGAAGAGTTCGCCGAACGCCTGCTGATGGAGGAGCGTGTCGCTGTCGTGCCGGGCAACGCTTTCGGGCCGTCCGGCGAGGGCCATGTACGCTGCTCCTACGCGACGGCCCTGCCCCTGCTGGAAGAAGCTCTGGAGCGCATGGGCCGGTTCCTGCGCCGATGCGCGCCCGCGCAGAAACGACACGCCGTCGCCGTGGAGGACTGAGAGTGCCTGAGACCCCACCCCCGCCCTCCCCTTCGCGAGGGGAGGGGGCATTCAATGCTCCCCCTCCTTACGAAGGAGGGGGCTGGGGGGAGGTTCCGAGGGTCAGGACCATCCACAGCGGCCTATGGCTCCTGTGGCTCGTCTGCGGCCTGTACGTCGGCCTCGGCGCGCGCGCCGACCGGATCGTTCTTGCGCCAGGGGGCAATACGCTGGCTCCGCTGGGCTTTAAGACCGATTACGCCCTCAATCCCGACAGCCATCATCAGAGCTTTGGCTGGATGCAGTTCACGACGACTGAAGGCATCGAGTTCGAGGTAGAACGCACGACCCACTTTACGCACGATGAGACCCGCTATGCGTTCAGCGTGCAGTATCCGCTCCTGAGCGACCTCGGCACCTATCCGGCGATCTCTCTGGGAGTGCGTGACCTGTTTGGAACCGGAGAGGAGGATCACTCCGTCTACCTTGCAGCCGCGAAGACCGTCCCCCTCTCCGACCGGCAACTGAAGTTCGTGCGCGACTTCAAGCTGAACGCCGGAATCGGCAGCGGACGGATCGGCGGGCTGTTCGTGGGAATCGAAGCGCGCCTGGCAATGGGGGCCAGCCTCTACGCGGAACTGTATCGGCGGCGACCCAATCTCGGACTGGGCGTGCCTCTGGCGCGACATTTGCAGGCCAAAGTCTCTAGCCTGGATGGAACAATCTACTATGGGCTGTCTTTGAACTGGACGCACTAAAGCGCAGGTGTTCAGGTGTTGGGCGATCCGGTGTTCGTGAATTCCCATTCTTCGCCAATCAGATTGGCTCTGAGAATTAAAAGTCATAAACACCTGACCACCCAACATCTGAACACCTTGTAGCGAGCAAGTGAGGCACTGACGCACAATGACACAGTTTGCGACGGAACACGGAGACAATCGGAAGGTGGTGCTTATCAAGAGCCTCGCCACCAATAACCGATTCTATACCCTGGTCGCCCCGGAGCGCGGCATCCGCAACGCGGATACGGTGGAGCAGATACCCGACGATCTGCTGCTCGGCATCGCCTATCCCTGCCTGGAGGACGGCCTGAACGATTTCGCCGTCATCCGTACCACCTTCGAGACGCTCGAACTTTTCCCGGAAGACGATCCGATCCGGGAGGAGATGATGGAGATCATCAACGACGCGCGCGGGAATCTGGTGCGCCGTCTCACCGAACTGCACGATAAGATCGCCAGCAAACAGGCCCATTTCCTCGGCACGGACTATGACGAGTTCAAGAGCTACGCTCTCGACATGGTGCATCGCGGCTACGCGCGCCGCAACCTCGACAGCATGATGAAGCTGAACGTGTTCAGCTCCGTTGCACAGGCCGAGGGCCAGTCCGAGAATGCGGAACTGCTCTACTACTATGAGTTCAAGTATCTGAATACGCAGCAGGTCTCCCAACTGCCGCCGCGCGATTTTATCGCCGCCCTGTTCGAGGAGGTGCTGCGCAGCGTCCGCGACGACGCCAACTATAAGAGCAAATACTATTTCGACCGGAACGTTTTCCAGAAGTTCATCGCTGTCATGTTCGTCAACTATGCGACGACCGATCCGGTCTTCTACGGCATCAATCGCAGAGATTATGGCGTCTCCGATGAGAAGGAGATGGACAACACGCCGCTCTATCTCGCCATTCATAAGGAACTGCGTGAGATAGAGCAGAGCGTTTTCGGACGCAGACCGGTCGGAGCGGCCCCTGCCGCGCCAGCCGTCGCGCCGCCGCAGGAAGGATTTATCATTCCCGAGACGATGCGGCCCGAAGAGGTCGCGCAGCCGGTTGGCGCGTCTCCGCAGTCGTTGGGTCAGTTCGCGACGGCGGATGGCGCGGCCCTGCGGCCCGGCGAACTCGTGAATGAAGAGGCTCTGATGGGGCCGATCACCTCGCTGTGTTCCGCCGCCTCGCTGCTGATTCGCAAGAGCGACCCGGAGACCCAACGCTGGGCGCGCGTCGTGTTAGCGGACGCCTCCCAGTTGGTCAACGAACTCAAGCGGCTCGGCATCGTCTCGCCGATCGCCAACGACCCCGGCGCTATCGGCTACTAAACAGAACCACCGTGATCCCCTCGTTCGTATAGAAGAGGAAGAGAGCGCCCCTCTGCGCCCTGAGAAAGGGCGTCGAGCGGGGTGGCGCGCAGGCTAAGCTTGTGAAGCGTTGTGAAGAATTTCGCTTGACAAAGTTCTCCTGCGAGGCTAGAATAAATCGGCTCCGGCCCGGCAATTACGCAAATCGCGAAGCCGCGCGCGTGAGCGCGTCGTACTCTCTCACAAGGACGCAGGACGCTGCAAGATGCGATGCGAACCCGGTCAGACAGTGCCGACGCGAGACACGGCCCGCCTCCGTGTTTGCCGACCTGTCGGCGTTTGCCTTTCCCTGAACCGCGCCCGCCCGCAACAGGACCGCCCGGCGCAGCCTGCTTGCGCACGGAGGGTCTCGAATCACGCCTATCCGCCTTCGCGGACGGGCAAAAATCGGGAACTCACCCACCCGAAACGGTGTTCAGGAAGGGGAACGCAGGCGGCGCGTTCGGCAAAACGGAAAACGGCCTCATTCCCTGCTGTTGTGTTTCTGAAGGCGATCCTGATTATCTCAGAGCCTTTGCAATACTTCTCTGTATCAGGTAGGACTCGGAGACTCAACGCCCGAAAACCCTTCGGACGGTGACTAATTGAATACGAGAGTAGAACACCAGACGGAAGCGGTCGTCGCCATGCCATCGGTGGTGCGACACAGCGACCTGACTGCACAGGCGATCTCGCTGGAATCGGTGCGCCGCGCCATCGGCGCGGCGCAGCGTTATCTTCTCGACCGGCAGGAGCCGGACGGCTACTGGGTGGCCGAACTCGAAGGCGACACGATTCTGGAGAGCGAGTATATCCTGCTGTTGCAGTTCCTCGGTCGGCGCGACCCCGCAAAATTCCGCAAGCTTGCCAACTATATCCGTCGCTGGCAGCACCCGGAGGGCTACTGGCCTATCTATCCCGGCGGCCCGCCCGACGTGAGCGCCTCCGTCAAAGCCTATTTCGCCTGCAAGCTGGCCGGGCATAAGGAGAACGAACCCTTCATGCGCCGCGCCCGCCGCGCGATCCTGGCGCAGGGCGGCGTCACGCGCTGCAACACCTTCACCAAACTCTACCTCTCCATGTTCGGGCAGTACGACTGGCACGGCGTCCCCACCATCCCGCCGGAAGCCGTCCTGATGCCCAAATGGTTCTACTTCAACATCTACAATATGTCCTCCTGGTCGCGGGCCATCCTGGTTCCGCTGGCCGTCATGAACGCCTGCAAGCCGCGCCGCCCCATTCCCGACCACGCCCATATTGACGAACTGTTCGTCGGCGGGCGTGACAAGAAGCGAATGCGCTTGCAGTTCGACCGCAAGCCGCTGACCTGGCGCAACGTCTTCCTCATCCTCGACAAGCTGCTCAAGGTCTACGATGCCAGCCCGGTCAAGCCGTTCCGCAAGCTGGCCCTGCAGAGGTCGCTGCAATGGCTGCTGGAGCGCGAGGAGAACAGTGGCGGATTGGGAGCCATCTTCCCCGCGATGACCCACGCGATCATGGCCTATAAGTGCATGGGCCTGCCGGACAACCATCCCGCCATCTGCAAGGAGTTGGCGGAACTGGCCGCCTTCGAGATCGAAGAGGACGATGCGATCCGGATGCAGCCCTGCGTCTCGCCCATCTGGGACACGGCCATCGCCGTCAATGCGCTGATAGATAGCGGCTATCCCGCCGAAGGCGAGTCCGTCCGACGCGCCGCCGAGTGGCTGCTGACCAAGCAGACGACCCGGAAAGGCGACTGGGCCGTGAAAGCGCCGAACGTGGAGCCGGGCGGGTGGTACTTCGAGATGGAGAACGAGTACTACCCGGATGTGGACGACACTATCATGGTGCTGATGGGCCTCTACAAGACCTACTGCCCCAACGGCGAACACTGGATGGAAGCGCCGGAACACGTCCGCGCTGCCATGCAGCGCGGCCTCAACTGGGTCTTCGCCATGCAGAACCGGGACGGCGGCTGGGGCAGCTTCGACAAAGACAACGACAAGACGCTGTTCCAATACGTGCCTTACGCCGACCATAACGCCATGCTCGATCCCTCCTCGGCGGACATCACGGCGCGCACGCTGGAGATGTGTTCCTACTACAGCCTCGGCGCGAGCGACCCGCGCGTGCGCCGCGCCATAGACTATCTCTACCGCGAGCAGGAGGCGGACGGCTCCTGGTTCGGGCGGTGGGGCGTCAACTACCTCTACGGAACCTGGCAGGTGCTGCGCGGGCTGGCCCGTATCGGCGAGGACATGAGCCGGGAGCGGATTCAGCGCGCGGTGCGCTGGCTGCACTCTGTCCAGAACGAGGACGGCGGCTGGGGCGAGACCTGCGGCTCCTACGATCCCGACCATGCGAAGGCGACCGGCCCCAGCACGGCCTCGCAGACGGCCTGGGCGCTGATGGGCCTGTTCAACGCGGGCGATCTCGACAGCCCGTTCGTCAAGCGCGGCCTGAACTATCTGCTCCGCAACCAGGATGGCGACGGCACGTGGGAAGAGGCGTGGTTTACCGGGACCGGCTTCCCGCGCGTCTTCTACCTGCGCTACCACTACTACCGGCACTACTTCCCGCTCTGGGCGCTGTCGCAGTATCACACCTTCGTCACCGGGGAGCCGCCGGACAGCGCCGCCAGCGAACAGGCGACCGCCAACCGCTTCGCCAACCTGGAAGTTTAGGCCGGGCCTTTTATAGGCCCGGCTCGTGAGCCTACGGCTAACCATCCTCACGGACGCGATTGGTTTTTCCGTCCGTGAGGACGGTTGGCGGCGTAGCCGCCCCCTAGACGGGTCTTTTATAGGCCCGGCCTCTGCCAATAGGGAAGTGTGAGGTATACTGCTTTTGACCGGTATGTTGGAAGGAAGGAACGACGTAAGATGCGTTTTCCCATAGGATTCACGATGGCACAGGCCAAGCATCGCGCGCGCATGGAGCGCGCAGGCTATACGCGGTATCCGACGGTCTTGATGCTCGAACCGCTCTATACCTGCAATCTGGCCTGCATCGGCTGCTCGGTCGAGCGGCATACGGGCAAGCTGGCCGACCGCATGTCGCTGGAGACCTGTTTCAAGGCGGTCGAGGACTGCGGCGCGCCCATCGTCAACCTGTGCGGCGGAGAACCGACCCTCTACCCGGAACTGAAGCCGCTTGTCGAGGGACTGATCGCCCGCGATAAGTACATCATCCTCTGCACCAATGCGCTCAAGCTGGATACGAAGGTGTTCGGCGTGATTCCGCCCAGCCCGCACCTGTTCCTGATGATCCACCTCGACGGGATGCGCGAGACGCACGACTATGTCTGCAATCGCAAAGGCGTCTTCGACAAAGCCATCGAGATGATCAAGGAGGCCAAGCGGCTCGGCTACTACGTCTTCATCAACGCGACAGTCTACAAAGAGACGGAAGTGGGCGAGGTCGAGGAGATGTGCCGACTGGTGGAGCAGTTGAAAGCCGACGGCATCCTGATCTCGCCGGGCTATGAGTACGAGAGCGTCGAGCGCGAAATCTTCCTGACCAAAGACCAGATTCACGAGAAGTTCCGGCAGATACGCGCCTTCTCGCACAAGTACAAGATCAATGCGACTCCGATGTTCCTGGAGTTTGCGGCGGGCCTGCGCGAACTGCCCTGCGCGCCCTGGTCCACCGTCAACTACACGCCGAAGGGCTGGAAAGCGCCCTGCTATCTCATCGGCGAGAAGTTCATCCCCGACTGGGAGACCTTCTGGAACAACACGAACTGGGAGTACTGGGAATCGCGGGTAGACGACCGCTGCCGCAACTGCAAGATGCACAGCGGCTTCGAGCATAGCGCGGTGAGCGAGGCCATGAAGACGATGAAGGGCAAGCTGCAGCTCGCCGCCTGGTCGCTCACGAAATAAAAGGAACCGCAGATGCACGCAGATAGACGCAGATTATTGTTTGAACTATGATTCGTCGGATTAATGGATGGACTAGGATTGAGTCTGGTCTCAATCATAGTCTATCCTCTAATCCCATAAATCACAGTTCAGACAGTCATCCGTGAAAATCTGTGGATTCCTTTGAGGTTTTTACAGTGACGGCGCTGGTGACGGGCGGGACGGGGTTTGTCGGCAGCCATCTGGCGCGGCAGTTGGTGGCGCGGGGGGAACGGATTCGCGCCCTCGTGCGCCCGAACAGCCGCCGCGATAACCTGGCCGACCTGGATGCGCGGCGGGTGGATTTCGTCTGCGGCGACCTGACCGATCCCGATTCGCTGCGCGAGGCCGTGCGCGGCTGCGATCTCCTCTATCATGTCGCGGCGGACTATCGGCTCTGGGCCAGAGACCCGCAGGAACTCTATCGGGCGAATGTGGACGGCACGCGCCACCTGTTGCAGGCGGCGCTGGACGCGGGCGTGTCGAAAGTCGTCTATACCAGCACGGTCGGCGCGCTCGGCCTCCCGAAGGACGGAACTCCCGGCACGGAAGAGACGCCCGTCTCCGAAGCGGACATGATCGGCCACTACAAACGCTCGAAGTTCCTGGCCGAGCAGGAAGCGCGTCAGTTCACGGAGAAGGGCCTGCCGGTTGTCATCGTCAACCCCAGCACGCCCGTCGGGGAGAACGATATCAAGCCGACTCCGACCGGGCAGGTCATCGTGGATTTTCTGAACCGCCGCCTTCCCGCCTATATTTACACGGGCCTGAACCTGATAGATGTGCGCGACGTGGCGGAGGGAATGCTGCTGGCGGCGGAACGCGGGCGCGTCGGCGAGCGTTATATACTTGGGAACCAGAATATCACGCTCAAAGAGATTCTGGAACTTCTCGCCGACATAACCGGAATGCCCGCGCCGAAAGCGCGAATGCCCTATGCGGTGGCATGGCTGGCGGTCGGCGTGGAGAATATCATAGCGGAGCGCCTGCTGCATCGCGCGCCCGCGCATCCGTTCGAAGGCGTCAAGATGGCGCGGCATAAGATGTTTTTTGACGCTTCCAAAGCCGTGCGCGAACTCGGTCTGCCGCAGTCGCCCATACGCGAGGCGCTGGCGCGGGCGGTGGCCTGGTTCCGCGAACATGGATATGTAACGAACAAGAGTTGAGCGGCGAAGGAGTCGCAGGGAGAGAATCGGGTGGAGAAACAGCCCAAACGCAAAGTCATCATGGCGAAGGAAGTCGGGTTCTGCTTCGGCGTCAAGCGCGCCATCAACCTGACACGGCAGGCGCTTGCCGAACGCAGCGACGTGTTCATCCTCGGCGACCTGGTGCATAACAAGCGCGTGACCGACGAACTGGAAGCCAAAGGACTGCGCAAGGTCGAGGAATATCAGAACGAGAAGTCCGGCACGATGGTCATTCGCGCGCACGGCCTGCCCAAAGCCAAGATTCAGGAGGCGAAGAATCGCGGCCTGGAAGTGGTGGACGCGACCTGTCCCATCGTGCTGCGGGCGCAGGAGGCGGCGCAGACATTGGAGGCGCGCGGCTGTCAGGTCGTCATTGTCGGCGATAAGAACCACGCGGAGATCAAGGGCATTCTGGGCGCGCTGAACCAGCCCGCGCTGGTCATTGACAACGTGGAGGAGCTGCGGGAGGCCAAACAGAGCCACAAACTGATGCGCAAGGTCGGCGTCATCTTTCAGACCACGCACGCGCTGGAACTCTGCCAGCAGATCATCAACGAGATGCTGATGATGTGCAAGGAGATTCAGATCATCAACACTATCTGCCGCCCCGTGCAGAACCGGCAGGACGACGCGGTGGAACTGGCCTCGAAAGTGGAGTTGATGATCGTGGTCGGGTCGCGCACCAGCGCCAACACGATGGAACTGGCCGCGCTCTGCCGCCACCATAACCCGAACACGATCCACGTCCAGAACGCTGACGAACTGCCCGTCGAGGCGTTCGCCCGATACGAACTCGTCGGGATCGCGTCGGGCCTCTCCACGCCGGAGGACCTGGTCGAAGCCGTCAAGGTGAAGGTGCTGACCGCCGACGCCGAGCCCGCCCTGGCGACCGCGTAGACCGTCGGCCCATGAAGCCTGTCGGGGTGCTGTTCGCTCTGCCGGAAGAGGCCGCGCCGTTTCGACGCCGGAGGCTTGAGGCCAAGCGCGTTCGTATCGCCTGTTCCGGTGCGGGAATGCGCGCCGCCGCCGAGAGCGCCGAGCGGCTTGCTGCCGACTGCAAACTCCGCTGCCTGCTGATCTGTGGCTTTGCGGGTGGGTTAGCGTCGGAACTGCGTCCCGGCGATCTGGCGCTATCCCGTCAGGTCATAAACGATACGGCTTCGCCTGTCACTTATCTCGCGGACTCCGTGTTGCTTAGCGCAGCGGAGTCCGTTCGTTTGTCCGGTATTCCCGTACAGGGGGGAACGCTTCTCACTGGGGAGCGTATTCTAACTCGCAGCGCGGAGAAGCGCGCCCTGGCGGAACGCATGGGGGCCATCGCTGTGGACATGGAGACCTGGGGGGCCGCGCAAGCCGCACAGCGACATGGGATTCCCTGGCTGGCCGTGCGCGCTATCACCGACAGTGTCGAGGCCGATTTCCCGCTCGATTTCAACGCGCTGGCCGATGCCGACGGCAATGTAGACCGGGGACGAGTCGTACTGGCAACCATAGCGCGCCCCTGGAAAATCCCCGCGCTACTCCGCCTCGGCGCGCGTTCCTCCCTCGCGGCAAGGAATTTAGCGACGTTCCTCGAATCCTTCCTAGAGCAGATCCCAGGATAAGATATGATGAACCACAGAGGCACGGAGACACAGAGGATTCACGGAGAAAAACCGGCTAAGGAGGCCAGCTTCTGCTCTTCTCCTGCCTTTCTCCGTGTCTCCGTGCCTCTGTGGTTCCTTTTGCTTTGTAGTTCTTGTCCGGCTGATGCGCAGGGTGGGCCGAAGCCGCTGACGATGGAGGAGAGCGTTGCCGTGGCGCTGCGGCAGAGTCCGCAGGCGCGAGCGGCAAGGTTTGCGCGGGAGGCGGCACAGGTGCAGGCGGATCGGGAGAAGCCCGTTGCCAGGCCGACCTTGAATGCGGTCGCAGCCGGGATGGTGCAGGGGCCGCGCGTCACGTTTCCGCACCCGAACGCGCCGGATGCGGTCGTGCTGCCGGAACAGTACGGAAAGCTGGAACTCGTGGTCGAGCAGCCGCTCTATCGGCCCGGCCTGGGCGCGGCGCGGCAGCGATATGCCGCGCAGTCGAGCCTCGTCGCCCTGGACTATCGCAAGGTGCTCTCTGACCTGGCGCTGGCGGCGCGCAAAGCCTATCTGGACGTGCTGCGGGCCGAGTCGGGGG
>DASRGL010000573.1:0-20341 GCA_035651115.1 Chthonomonadaceae bacterium | reverse complement strand
CCGACGATCCCCGGCTGCCCGCAGGAACGCTAGACTGCTTCGTTCTGCTGACTGTCTACCATGAAGTCCAGCAGCCGGTGGCGTTCCTGCGGAAGCTGCGTTCCCTCTCCCGCGCAGACACGCGCCTGGCGATCCTGGATTTCGACGCCCGTCGGAAAGGCGATCCGCCCGCGCCGCAAGGACACGAGTTGCCAGAAGCCACCGTGATCGCGGAGGCGCGACAGGCCGGTTGGGAACTCTGCGCGCGCCACGAATTTCTCTCCAGCCAGTTCTTTCTTGTCTTTCGGCCCTGCTCACGTTGAGGTCGAGGCGAATTCTGAGAGGAAATCATCAGGGGATAGGGGAACAAGACACCAGCCGAAACACAGAGATTCCCGAACAGATCAGGAGGACAAATATGAAAAAGCTGGGTGTCGCCATTCATGGGGCCGGATGGGTCGCCGGGGAGCATATCCGTTCCTATCAGAAGAACCCGCACACGGAGGTCGTCTCCATCAGCAGCCGCACGCGCGAATCGGCGGAGGCCAGGGCGCGCGAGGCGGGCCTGACCGATGTGACCATCACGACCGACTACGAGGCCGTGCTGAAAGACCCGCGCGTGGACATCGTTTCGCTCTGCACGCCGCCCAACCTTCACGCCCAGGAGACCATCCAGGCGGCGCAGGCCGGGAAGCATATCCTCATCGAAAAATCCGTCGCGAACGATCTCGCCAGCCTGCGCGCCATGCAGGAAGCCGTGCAGAAAGCCGGGGTCAAGACGGTCGTCAGCTTCGTGCTGCACTGGAACCCACAGTTCCTCTGGATACACCGGATGCTGGAGGAAGACGCCATCGGGCCGCTCTTCTACGCTGAGGTGGACTACTGGCACAACATCGGGCCGCAGTACAAGCAGTACGCCTGGAACATCTACAAGGAGGTCGCCGGATCGGTGCTGCTTTCGGCGGGCTGCCATGCGGTGGACGCGATACGGCACTTCGTCAAAGATACGGTCGTCGAGGTGATGGCCTACAGCAACAAGCGCAACCAGGAGTACGAATACGATACCAACCTGGTCGGCATCCTCAAGTTCGCGGGCGGAGCCATCGGCAAGGTCTCGGCCTCCTTCGACGTGCGCTGTCCCTACGCCTTCAACATTGACCTGCTCGGCGACAAGGGCGCGATCCGCGACAACCACATCTACGCGAAGGACTTCTTTGCCGGGCAGACCGACTGGATCACCGTTCCGACCATCCGCCCGGACAGCGGCGATGTGACGCACCATCCGTTCGACGGGGAGATCGGCCATTTCATTGACTGCATCCTCAACGACAAGGAGTCGTTCGTCAACCTGGCCGACGCCGCCATAACGCATGAGGTCTGTTACGCCCTCGACAAATCCGCCGAGACGGGGCAGCCCGTCAAGCTGCCGTTGTAGGCTTCTTTGCCTCCTTCCCGCAGAATAGGTGGGAGAGAGTCGCTGCGCCAGGAGTGCGGTCAGCCTTGACAGCAAACAGTGTCTTTTGATATACTAAGGTGTGCAAGGCGCGGCGGCGCGATTTTGCCGGCGCGCTGTAACCTTTTGCGGCGGAACCCTGTCAGATGAGATGGCATCAGGCTCAAACCGAAGACCGGCGCGATGCTGACGCGGAGGGCGACAAAGCCTTCGCGCGCCGGACGGGCCTGCGCGGGCGCCTGGGGCTGCGGATGCTTCCCGACAGCTTCAGCCATCTCCATTACCTGCACCATGTGTTCCACCATCATGGCGTGTGCGTGACCCGCTCTGTGCCTGCGGCATAGGGCGGGTTTTTGTGTTTGGGCGGTATTTCCGCAGACGCGCGGAAATACCGCCATCGGTCGAGTCCTGCGGCGGCATCTGGGAAGATGCGGGCGCAAATTCTGGAGGAAAGGGGAAGACGGACCACCATGAACCAGGAAGTGCTGGTCCTCAACAGTGACTACGAGCCACTCAACGTCTGCAATCTGCGTCGCGCCATCGTGCTGATCTATCTGGGCAAGGCCGATGTGCTGCACGCAGAGGGCGAACTCGGTCTGGCGGCGCAGGATGGCCTCTTTTCGGTCCCCTCCGTCGTCAAGCTGCGCAGTCATGTCAAGCGACCCCTGCCGGAACTCAAGCTCTCGCGGCGTACCATCTTCGCGCGGGATAACTATACCTGCCAGTACTGCGGCGTCACGACCAAAGACCTGACGATAGACCACGTCGTTCCCAAGCGGCATGGAGGCAAGGCAGCGTGGGATAACCTGGTCTGCTGCTGCCGCAAGTGCAATATGCGCAAGAGCGATAAGCTGGCGCACCAGGTCGGGATGCGGCTGATGCGTCCGCCGCGCCGCCCGCGCTATGTTCCCTATATCAGCCTGACCAAGTACCTGATGGGACGCAAAAACGAGGTCTGGCGCAACTATCTGCCCACCTTCGCCGACCTGCCGGAATAAGGCCCTCCTCCCGATTGGGAGGGGGGCCTTTCCCTCATCGAACTGGCATGAAATGTGCAGGACACCCGCGATGGAAACCGACACGGAGGCCAAAAGACATCCCATCCTGTTCGACCTGCCGGGAGAACGGCTGAGGCCGCGCGGGGCAGGGCGCAGGCAGTCTGGCAGGATTATGCCCGCGTCCGGGAGAAGTTGGAACTATGAACTCGCCTTCTACTGCGCCGACAACGCCGGTCACGGCGGCGACGTCGCCCCCAAAGAATCTGCTGGCGCGGCTGACGCTCTGGGACTGGCTCATTCTCGCCTGCCTCGCCGGTCTGTTCGCGCCGCTGTTTCTGAACCTGTATGAACTCTGGACGCTGCCCGACCAGCCCCAGTCGTATGGCCTGCTGGTTCTGCCCGCCTCCCTGCTGCTGGCCTGGATGCTCCGCTCCCGCCTACAGGGAGTGACGCCGCGCGCTTCCGCCTGGGGATTGGCGGCGGTCGTGCCGGGATTAGGGCTGCTGCTCATCGGCACGCTGGCGGCGGCGCGCACCGTGTCGACGCTCGGCTTTATCGCGGTCGTGACCGGGGTGGTGTGGACGCGCTACGGCGGGGATGTCACGCGGCGGCTCTGGTTCCCTCTGGCGTTTCTGCTGGCCCTCGTGCCGTTTCCCACCGAAATCCTGAACCTGATGACCTTTCCTCTGCAAAGGCTTTCCATCCAGTGGGCCGCGCTGCTGCTGAAACCATTCGGCGATGTCACGGTGGAGGGGACGCAACTGCACCTGGGCAGCTATACCCTCAACGTCATCGCCCCGTGCAGCGGCCTGACCATCGTGCTGCCCCTGCTGGTGCTGGCGATCTACTATCTCTATATCATAGACGGCCCGTTCTGGAAGAAGGCGTTTCTGACCGCGCTGACATTTCCCGTCGCGATGATCGTCAATGCCGTGCGCGTCGCGCTGATCGGCGTGGTCGGGGAGGCGATGGGGGCCAGCGTCGCCGCCGCGTTCCACGACTATAGCGGGCTGATCACGGTCGTCCTCGGCTTCGCCGTGCTGATCCTTATTGCGAAAGAGATGCGATGTCACCAACTCTCCGACGAAATCGTGTTTTAGAGAGCGTCCTGATCGGGCTGCTGCTCTTGGGCATCGGCGCGAACCTGTGGGCGATGCGCGTGGCGCGGGGCCGCGTCTATACCGTGCCGCCGCCCCTGCCGCTTCCCCTGGAGTTTCAGGGCTGGAAAGGCACGGCGCTGCCCGACGATCCAGGAACGCAGGCCATCCTGCCGCACGCCCGTCTCGGCTCCGTCCGCTATGAGAAGTCCGGGCTGCCGCCGGTGGATTTCATCGTCATCGCCAGCCGAGATCCGAACGATATGCACACGCCGGAACGCTGCATTCTCGGCAGCGGCTATCAGATCGTCAGCGATGAGGGGCGCAAACTGACGGTTCCGGGAGCGGACGGCGGAACCTGGCCCCTGCACCGCCTGCTGCTGCGCAAGCGCGACGACGAAGAACTGATGCTCTACACCTACGACGGCCTGCGGACGATAGGAAGCTCGACCCTGATGGCGCGTGTGGCGATGAAGCTGGGCGGCGCGAGCAGAGACCCGGCCTATTTCATCCGGCTCTCCAGCCCGACCGCAGGCGATGCCACCGCGACGGAGGCCCGCCTGATGGCCTTCGCCGCCGACCTGATGCGCGCCCGCCGCGCCTGGCAACTGCCCCCGACGACGGAAGCGCCATGATCGCCGATTCCCTGCCATCTCCCCAGGACGAGATAACCTCCTTCACCGAGTATGCGCGCTGCCGTCTCTTCTCGCTGTGGCGGCAGCCGACGGTACGCCGGGAAGTCGCCCTTGTCGTCGGCCTGCTGGCGCTGCTGTTCGCGCCCGCGCTGCTGACCTGGTGGCGGCGCTGGACGCTGCCCGACTCGCCGCAGGGCTATGCCGTCTTTGTGCTGCCGCTGGCGCTGGCCTGGCTCTGGCTGGTTCGCTATCGGATCGTTCTTCCCGAATTCGATGCGCTTAACGAACGCTTCACGGAGAACTCCGTGCTGCGCTTCCTGCTGGAAGAGGAGCCGGAACCGGCCCGCCGCCGCCTCTGGCCGTTCCTGCTCGGCGCGCTGCTGACCCTCTTCGCCTACTGGACGGGCGAACCGGCCTTTACCTGTACCGCCTTTATCGCGCTGCTGGCCGGGCTGGTCGTCTATCGCCTGGGGACGCAGGCGTGTCGCGTCGTCGCCTTCCCTCTGCTGCTCCTGCTGACGATGATCCCGCTGCCGAACATGCTGTTCGATATGGTCTTTACGCGCGGGCAGCACGTCGTCTTTAAGATGGTGACGCATCTGTTGCAGATTTTCGGACTGCCCGCAGACCTGGCGATCGAGGGCAACCCCCTGCAACTCGGCTCCGGGACGTCTGCGTACCAACTCTATGCGGCGCATACGGGCGTCGGCTTTGCGGAGGCCGGTGTGTTCCTGCTGGTGACGATCTGGTTCCTCTCGCTGGTCGCCGCGCCGATGCGGGCCAGACTCATGGCGCTGCTCTTCGGTTTCTTCTGGATCTCGGCGCTGCTGGTGCTGCGCCTGACGTTGCTGGGCTGGATCGGAACGCAGGATGGGGAACTGGCGGCCAGCCTGAGCGGGCTGACGCGCTGGCTGCTGCCAGTGATCGGTCTGGCAGGCCAGTGGTTTCTGCTGCGCTTATTCAAGTGCCGGACGCTTTCCGAATGGGTGTCCCCGGAGAGGGAGAAAGCCGGAGACGCGGGGCCGGTAGAGGTTCCGCTCTATCCGGCTCCGGCGCGCTATCGCACGCGCCTGCTGGGTATCCTGGGCGCGGTGACGGCGCTCTCCCTGACGGCCTATGCCGTTACGAAAACGCAGGCTGCCGCCCAACCGATTCCCGAACTGCCCGCGCAGGTCGAGACCTGGAAGCGTTCGCCTGCGCGCCCGCCGAAGGGCGACGCGCAGCGCGACCATCCCCCGGCGGCCTATAGCCTCTATCTCTCCGGGGAGCAGGTTCCGGTGCAGGTGAGCGTGGCTCGCGCCACGACGCTGAACGCTTTCCGCGCGCCGTATCGGTATCTGCTGGGGCCGGATGGAATGCTCATCCATGGGCAGGAGATGTCCATCCCGCGCGAGGGCGAGCGCCTGCCGGTGCATCAACTGATGATCCTGCAGGATCGGGACGATCTCCTGGCCGTGATCCACTGGACGCAGTTTCGCGGCGACGAGCCGATCCTGGACCCGCTCGATGTTCCCGGCACGATAGCGGACACCCTGCTGACGCATCGTCCCCTCTATGTCTGCGATGTCTGGATGGCGCTGAACCGGGATGTCGAGTTCGACAAGGTCAAATCCCAACTGATTCATTTCGCCGACCGTCTGGATGCGCAGATACGGAGCGGAAAACCGTAGATGTCCTCTCCCCTAAAGGAAAGGGGAGAGTCGGTCTTGAGAGCGTTCTCCTTCCTTTCCACTCGTACCCGACTGGAAGAGAGGGAAAAGCCGAGGCGATAGGCCCCCCTTTCCTTCAGGAGAGGGGGCGGGGGAGAGGACACGGTTGAAGAAGACCTATGGCCTATCGCTATGATGTAATCGTCTACGGCACGGTCTGCCTGGATGCGATCTGGCGCGTGCGCGAACTGCCGCCGCCCGGCGGCTATGTGCCTATCCTCGAAGAGCGCAAGATGGTAGGGGGCGAGGCGGCCAATACCGCCATCGCGCTGGCCCGCTGGGGCGTGCGGGTCGCGCTGGTCGGCAACGGCCTCGGCGAGGATGACGACGGATGCCTGCTGCGCCAGCTTTTTGCCGAGCAGGCCCCGGAGATAGATACCCGCTTTCTCGCGACCTCTTCCGCCTGGCGCACGCCCTACTGCCTCTGTATCGCGACCCCGGACGGCCATCGCACGATGTTCGGGCGCGGCTTCTCCGAGATGCAGTGTCCGCCGCTCGACCCGGAACTGGCGCGCTCGGCCCGCTTCTTTACGATGGAGCCGAACGCCTGGGAAGCGGGACTGCGCGCCTGCATGGTGGCGGCGGAGGCAGGAACCTCTATCGTTGCGATGGACTACACGCGCGAACCGGCTGTCAACAGAGTCGCCGCGATCAGCGTCACCTCGACCGACCATATCGGGCCGGACAAGACGCCCGAAGAGCAGTGCGCCTATGCTGCCCGCCTGCGCGATGAGTACGGCACGACGGCCATCGTGACGAACGGCGAACGCGGCTGCTTCGTCGCGGCAAAGGACGGAGCGCGCGGCGAAGGCATCCACGTTCCTGCCTACGTCGCCCCGGAACTCCTCGACACGACCGGCGCAGGCGACATCTTCCGCGCCGGACTGCTCTACGGCCAACTCCAAAACTGGGAGATTCTGCGCACGGTTCGGTTCGCCTCTGCCGCCGCCGCGCTCAACTGCGGCGCATTAGGCGGCTGGGGCGGCGTGCGTTCCGTCTCCGAAATCCTCGCCTTCCAAAAAACCGTTTGAACCACAGAGGCACGGAGACACGGAGGAATCACGGAGAAAAGCCAGGGAAGAGAATCTACACAGGACACGAAGAAGGCAAGCAAGCCTAATCTCTGTCTTTCCTCCTGTTTTTCTCCGTGTCTCCGTGCCTCTGTGGTTCATTTTCTTAGCCGATGGACGACCTGCGCGAAGAGTTCGGCGGCGCGCTGGAGTTCGGCTTCGGTCGTTCCCCGGCCTAGCGTAAAGCGCACGCCGCTGGAGGCCAGGCTGTCCGGGAGGCCGAGCGCCTTCAGGACGTGCGACGGCTCGATAGAACCGGAGGAGCAGGCCGAGCCGCTGGAGGCCGCGACGCCCAGGCGGTCGAGGTTCATCAGGAGTGTGGCTCCCTGCACGCCCTCGACGGAGACGTTGACGTTGTTGGGCAGGCGCAGGGTCGGATGGCCGTTCAGCCGCAGATTCGGAACGGCGTTGCGGAGGACGGCGAGGAAGCGGTCGCGCAGGGCGGTCAGGCGGGCGGCTTCGGCTTCGCGGCGCTCCTGCGCGAGTTCGGCGGCCTTTCCGAAGCCGACGATGGCCGCGACGTTCTCCGTTCCCGCGCGCTTCTCCCGCTCCTGCGCGCCGCCGTGCAGGAGCGGCGCGACTTTCGTTCCCTGCTGGATAAAGAGCGCGCCGATCCCCTTCGGCCCGTAGATTTTATGCGCGGAGAGCGAGAGCAGGTCGCAGTCGAGGACGCGCACGTCTACAGGCAGCAACCCGGCGGTCTGCACGGCATCGGTATGAAACTTCGCGCCGCGCGCGTGGGCGATCTGCGCAATCTCCGCGATGGGCTGGATCGTGCCGATCTCATTGTTGGCCTGCATGACCGAGACGAGCGCCGTGCGGTCGGTGAGGGCGGCGGCGATGGCGTCGGGAGAGACCAGTCCCTCGCGGTCTACCGGCACGATAGTGACCTCGTAGCCCTGCGTTTGCAGGAAATGGGCGGCGTGCAGCACGGCATGATGCTCGATGGCCGTCGTGACCAGGTGATCACGCTCCGGCGGCGCGGCCCAGAGCGTGCCGATAAGCGCCAGGTTGTCCGCCTCCGTGCCGCTCCCGGTGAAATAGATCTCCCCGTAGTCCGCATGAATCAGCGCGGCGACCGAGTCGCGGGCCGCGTCCACCGCCGCGCGCGCCTCTCGCCCGTAGCGATGGATGCTGGACGGGTTGCCGTAGGAGGCCGGGCCGGACAGAAACGGCAGCATGGCGGCGGCGACTTCGGGATCGGTCGGAGTCGTAGCGGCATGGTCGAGATAGATGGGCAGGTCGGTCGCGTTCATACGGCTATTATATCATAGCAGGCCGAGGAACGCGCCCATGCGCGGGCAGCCGGGCTGGAGGCGATGGCTGAAGAAGAGTTCGGGGTTGCGGTTCGTGCGCCACTGGCAGACATCGAAGCTGGCAGGCGGGACGCCGAGAGCGCGAAGCTGATGGACGACGGCGGCGGTCAGATCGAGCTGCCAGTGTCCGGGGCGGGCGGGGGAGAAGACGCCTCGCCCGGTGTCGGCGGCGAGGAAAGCGTTGTAGACCTTCGCATCCACCTCGTAACTCTCCGGGCCGATGCCGGGGCCGATAGCGATCAGGCAGTCACGGACGCGCGTGCCGAAGCACTGCGCCATCGTCTCCAGCGTGCGCGGGGCGATGCGCCCCGCCGTGCCGCGCCAGCCGGAGTGCGCCAGGCCGATGGCGCGGTGGAT
Source organism: Chthonomonadaceae bacterium (assembly GCA_035651115.1). GTDB lineage: Bacteria > Armatimonadota > Chthonomonadetes > Chthonomonadales > Chthonomonadaceae > DASRGL01. The sequence continues at coordinate 11,727 of DASRGL010000573.1, read as the reverse complement.
GGGATCGAAGAAGAAGACGGGGAGGCAGTCCGCGATAGTGATGCCGAGCAGCGTGCGCGGCGTGTTTGTCACCAGCGCGTCGCAGCCGCGTAGCGCCGTTTCAGGCGAGAGCGCGCCCGCGCCGCGCTGCGCCGCCCCGACGACCGCCACGTTCGCGCCATGCACCTGTTCCGGGACGACGAGTTCGTGGGCATCGAAGCCGAACATCGCGCAGGCGTGTTCGCGGTCTGTCCGCACGCTGTCACGGTCGGGGGAGACGGAGAAGGAGAGGTTGAAGAGGCCGTGCGGCCCTTCGCGCAGCGTTACGCCGTGCCGGATGTGTTCCCAGTGTGCCAGGTTTTCGGCGTAGGCGTAACCGCCCATCCAGGTTAAGACGTGGTGCCAGGGCAAGACCTAACCCCCCGTCCCCCTTCCCTCATTCGCTTCGCAGGGAAGGGGGTGACGAAAGTTTGTACGTTCTATCGCAGTCTTCCCTCCCAGTTAGCGGGAACGAAAGCCTGAATGCAACGGTAGAGATGAGGTCATCCCCTTCCCTAAGTGAGGAACGAACGGGCAGGGAAGGGGGCTGGGGGGTTAGGTCACCGGCGTCGGAGGAAGGCCGGGATGTCCAGTTCCTCGCCGCTCGGCTTGCGCGGCTCCGGGGCCGGAGGCGGCTGCTGTGTCTGCGGCTGCGGCGGAGTAGGTTGCTGCCCTTCGGAGGCACGCACGGCGGCCTGCGTCTGCTGCTGTGGCGGCGTGGGGGCGTGCGCGGGCCGTGTGGCCTCTGCCTGGGCGAACGAGCGGGAAGTCGGCGTCTGCGCGGAGCTGTAGGCGGACTGTGTGGCGGGCTGCCCATCGCGGCCTGCGAAGCCAGTCGCCAGCACCGTGACGCGCACTTCGCCTTCCAGACTCGAATCGGGAACCCAGCCGAAGATGATATTGGCTTCCTTCTGATCGCAGAGCGCGTGAATCTGGTCGGCGGCCTCCGTGAACTCCGAGAGGGTCAGATCGTGGCCGGAGGTCACGTTGACGAGAACGCGGGTCGCGCCATTGATGCTCGTCTCCAGCAGTTGCGAGGAGACGGCGTTCTGCGCCGCCTCGACTGCGCGCCCGTCGCCCGACGCGCTGCCGATGCCCATCAGAGCGGAACCGGCGTTCGACATGATGGCGCGCACGTCGGCGAAGTCCACATTGATCATGCCGGGGATGGTGATGATGTCGGAGATGCCCTGCACGCCCTGGCGCAGCACGTCGTCGGCCATCTTGAAGGCTTCCACCAGCGTCATGCGCCGGTCGCCAATGGAGAGCAGCTTGTCGTTCGGGACGATGATGACGGTATCCACCTTGCTGCGCAGGTTATCCACGCCCTCCTCGGCGAGGCGCATCCGGCGCGGCCCCTCGAAGTTGAACGGCTTGGTGATGACCGCGACGGTCAGCGCGCCGATCTCGCGGGCCAGTTCGGCGATGATGGGCGCGGCTCCGGTTCCCGTGCCGCCGCCCATGCCCGCCGTGATGAAGACCATGTCGGCCCCATCCATCATCTTCTTGATTTCGCTTTTGCTCTCTTCCGCCGCCGCTCGCCCGATCTCCGGGTTGCCGCCTGCGCCCAGGCCGCGTGTCGAGTTCTCGCCAAGCTGCAGTTTGCGCTGCGCTTTGGAGATGTTGAGTACCTGGACGTCCGTGTTCATGGCGAGGAACTCGACCCCGCCCAGACCGGACTCGATCATACGGTTGACTGCGTTGGTGCCGCCGCCGCCAACGCCGATTACTTTGATATGCGCCGAACCCGCATCGGGCAGATTGCCATTCAGCGAACTATTTGCCATCGGTATGCGCCCTTCCCCGTGAATATCCACACAGAATGTCTATAGGACTCGATTCTACGCCATCGGCCTCTGCAATCCCTGCCTGACTCGGCGGCGTAGGAATAAATTTTTGCCCCCCTCTGCCCCTCCAATTCCTGGAGAAGGGTGGGGACTAAATTCCGATTAAGTCTCGCAGCCAGGCGAGAATGCGGCGCAGACCGCGCATTCCGTTGTTGGAACTGTGCGTCCGCGCGTACTGATGGACATGGCGCATCTGGCGCGCGCCGTACTGCACCAGGCCGACCGCCGTGGCGTACATGGGGTGGGTCAGCGTCTCGCCGAGGCCGCCGACGCCCTGCGGCTTGCCGATCCGTACCGACAGCCCCATGACCTGCTGCGCGATGTCGGCGCAGCCTTTCAACTGGCTGCCTCCGCCGCTGAGGACCAGCCCCGCCGGAATCAGATGCAGGCAGTCCGCTTTCACCAGTTCGTCCTGGACCAACTGGAACAACTCCTGCATACGCGGCTCGATGATCTGCACGAGCGCGCGGCGGCGCAGCTTGCGGCCCTCCTCCCGGCCTATCTGCCGCACGACGATGACATCCTCTTCCGGCACGAGTTCGGTCAGCGCGTTGCCGCTCTCGGTCTTCAGGCGCTCCGCCTCATCCACGCCGACCGTCAGGCCATAGGCGACATCGTTGGTGACGTGATTGCCGCCCACCGGAATGACCGCCGAATAGTAGATCTCGCCGTTGACGAAGACCGCCAGATCGGAAGTCCCGCCTCCTATATCTACCAGGCAGACCCCCAATTCCTTCTCTGCCGGGAGCAGGACGGCCTCGCCGGTCGCAATCGGTTCGAGGACCTTCTCGGCGACCTCCAACCCGGCCTTCGTGACGCACTTCTCGACGTTTTGCAGGAAGGTCGTCGCGCCGTGAACGATGTGGGTCTGCACCTCCAGGCGCGTGCCGCTCATGCCGACGGGCTGGCGGATACCGTTCTGGCCGTCAATAGAATAGGAGCGCGGGATGGCGTGCAGGATCTCGCGGTCAGGGGGCAGCACGATGACGCGCGCCGCTTCCAGCACGCGCTCCACGTCGCCGTGCGTGACCTCCCGATCCGGGTGGGTGATGGCGATGCGCCCGCTGCTGTTGAGCGAGGCGATATGCTCGCCGGTGACGCCGACGTAGACCGATTCCACCTCGCGCCCGGCCTGTCGGGATGCCTTTGTGACGGCCTCCTCGACGGCGCGCGTGGTGGACTCGATGTCCACGACGACGCCCTTCTTCATCCCCGTGGATGGATGGACCCCGACCCCGGTAATCAGTAGCTCTCCGTGTTCGGTCATCTCGGCGATGAGCGCGCAGATCTTCGTGGTGCCAATATCCAGACCGGTGATGACTTCGTTTCTCGCCAAAACCCCTCACCTTGGGAAGAAAAGGATGAAGGCGGAAGGAGGAAGGAGGAATCCACGCCAGATTCATCCTTCCTTACTTCCTCTTTCATCCCTGCGTTTATATGCCGCCGCCGATTTCCGGTTTCTGACTCAGGGCGGGCGATGCTTGGGGGACAGGAGAGACGGCGCTCTCCTCTTGCTGGCGGCTGCGGGCCAGGGCCAGCTTATTCAGGTAGTACCGGCGGATCAGAGAGAGATTCAGAAAGACGCGCGATCCGAGCGCGATGACAGCGACGAGGGCCAGGTTGATGCCGATGCGGTCTCCCAGCCAGGCCAGAATGGTCGCCAGGATGGTGTTCAGCACGAAGCCGCTGGCGAAAATATCGTTCTGGAAGCGGCCTTCGATCCCGGCGCGCACGCCTCCGAACACCGTATCCAGGCCGGCCAGGGCCGCGACCGAGAGATAGGGCGCATAATCCGCCGGTATCTGCCAGTCAAAATGGCTGAATACGGCAAGACCCAGTGCAAAGCCGGCGGCGAGGCTGACAAACGGCACCAGGACTTTCATTTGGATTCATCCTTACTGACTGATGACGACTTGGGCGGTCGGGCATAGTGCAGGGTCGTGCCGCCCGCAAAGGCGGGCAGCTTGAGCAGTTTTTTCTTCTCCACGCGGGCCATCGCCGGATCGAAGCGGCGCATCTCATCGAGGACGCCGTCGCGCATGTTCAGGCCGGTGAACATGGTGTCCGGGTTGCCGATAGCCTGTATGACATAGGGCGGCGCGGTCGGGACGCCGTTGACATGGACGACCGGGCCGACGCATCGGATCGCGGTCGTGATGGCGACGCGCTGCCCGTTCACCGCGATCGCCTCCGCGCCGGAGGCTTTGAGTTCGTTGACGACGCGGGCGATGTCTTCGTCATGGATGAGCAGGCTTAGCTGCCCCATTGGGGAGTCGCCCGTTTCGTGCTTCTGGCTGTCTAGCAGCGTGACCTGTACGCCCGGCCCTTCCGCCTCGGTCAGACCGGCCAGGAACTTGGTGTCCTGAAGGTCTTTATTGATGGTGCTGGCGGCATCGGTGCGCTTTGCGATCTGGTTTTCCAGTTCGGTCTGGCGGGCGCGCAGTTTCTTGATCTCGCTCTCGTACTGCGCGGCTTTTTCGACCGCGACCTGCGCGCCGCTGCCATAGAAGAAGCCGACGCGCGCCTGTCCGCTTCCCGCCCGGCTGAGCTGCCGGGTCATGTTCCAGGCGGCGGCCAGCAGCAGTCCCAGGACAAAGCAGAGCGCGCTGATCTGCCAGTAGAACGAACGATGCCCGATACTTGCGGAAAAAACGCTCATTTTGGTACTTTCGCACGTAATTCGGTAAAGACGGTCGGGCGGGCTACAGACCATTGATGGTCACCAGGCCGTTTTCAGCAAACTGTACAAGCAACTCATTCCCATCCAGCAGGGCTGTGCCAAGCAGTGGGCGGCGGCCTGTAGCAAAGATACGCACGTCCTGCTCATTGCCCTGCCATAGGATCCTCGCATAGTGTACAGGAACCTCTACATCTGCATCATTCGCCAGATTGACAGTCAGATCATAAGCAAAGGGTAGGTGCATTGCTGCGATAGCAGGCGGCGGTAAAGTCAAATCTTCTGTAAAGCCGGTATCTACAACGATTTCGATGGTCAGATCGGGTTGCCCTGGGAGGCGAAAAGTGATGGGAACAAGTACATGACGATTCTCGACCCGGCCTGTCATCGGGTTACACGCTCCATAACACCGCCAATAGCGGCCGAGACATTGTAGCCGATACGAATGCCATAGAGAGGAGCATCCGGGCGTTTGACGTGCAGACGGCGGGATGTTTCCAGCCCGGTTTCATCTACGCCATATTCGCCGGTTTCTACATCAATAATGACCATCTTGCCGATATTCTCTTCTGTCTCGACTTTGTCGCGGATGCTCTGCTCGTAGAGCGCTCTGCCGCGCCGTCCGATCTCTTCTGGACTTAAGACGGTATTGGGCATCTATGGGCCTCCTACTAACGACAGACTCATGGTTTCAGCGTTCAACGCAGAACGCTGCCAGACCCCGCAGCAAGGGGCGTGGAGGTCGGCGGATTGCGCGGCGTATAGGCGGGCCAGGCCGGGCTGGAGAGATTAATGGCGACAAGCCGCCGGGCAATATCGGGTTCCCAGGTATAGATACGCTGCACAAGCGCAAGTTTCTTGGCGAAATCTTCCGCTTGCCCCAGTTGAACCACGACTCCATCCTGCATATTTAAGCATATATTGTCGCTTTGGTCAACCTCTATTTTAGCGATGCGTACCAGTCTTTCGCGCTGTGCCGATTGCAGGATGTCAATCGCGGCGCTCAAGGCCGTATCGTTGAGCGGAACGCCTGGCTGCACGGTCATCGGGCGAGCCAGCGTGACGAGCGGCAGGCGCGCTCCGGTGAGCGAGGGAACCGACGCGGCAGGCGCGAAGAGCGGCGGTTCCAGGAGGTTCGGCAGCAGCCCGTCGCGGTCGAAGTAGGGCCGGAACTCGGCGGGCAGCAGGGCGGCAAAAGGCGTTGGGCCGGCCCCCGCCCCCTCTCCCATGCTTGGGAGAGGGGAGACGGTAGGGGCGCTGCTGGCTGCGTCCTGCATTGGCGGCTGCTCTGCCTGGAAACCGGCGATCTCCGGGCGGGCGCGGCGGATCGGCACGCCCTCGGCATCCACCTCGAACAGCCCGGCGCTGGTCTGCGCGAGGACGCAGGGCTGCCGCGCCGTTATCTGCGCCTCGACTGTATTCGGGAAGCGGCGCGAGACGGAAGCGGCCCGTACCCAGGGCAGAGCGCGCAGGCGTTCCTCGATGGAGCGGACGGGCGCGCGAAGCCAGTTGGTTCCGGGAGATACGGCAGCCGTTTGCAGTGTCAGATCGGCTTCGGAGGCGGGCAGGCCCGCCAATCCCGCCAGGCGCACCCGCTTGACGGCGACTATCGGCGAGGTGAGCGCAGCAGCGACGAGCAGCAGGCCCAGAACGACATAGAGACTGGCGAGAACGCGCCGTCGGGCGCGGTAGACCTCCGCGATGCGGGGCGGGCGGGCGTGCCGGGAAGCGTGCGCCGCTGGGCGCGGCGGGACTCTGCGGCGGCGCTTACGGCGAGGCGGCGTGCGCGGCGGAACGCGATGGGGCGGCTCGTAGGTCATCGTGTCGGTTCCTCCCGGTTCAGCGCGCAGGCGATCAGGCGATCCAGCAGCGCGGAGAAAGCGATCCCGGCGTGTTCGGCGGCCTGCGGCAGCAGACTCGTCGGCGTCATGCCGGGAATCGTGTTGACCTCCAGTACGAACATCCGGTCGCCTGCGACGATCAGATCGGTGCGGGACATGCCCCGGCAGCCGAGAATCTGATGGCAGCGCAGGGCGATCTCCTGGGCGCGGCGGCGCAGCGCGTCGGGCAGGCGGGCCGGGATGATATGCTCGCTGCCGCCTTCCGCGTACTTGCTCTCGTAGTCGTAGTACTCGCCCTGCGGCACGATCTCGATGACAGGCAGGGCCTGCAAGCCGGGCGGGTCGTCCAGGGTCTCCAGCACGCCGACAGTGATCTCCATGCCGCGCACATAGGTCTCTATCAGGGCCGTCTCATCGTAGCGCAGCGCCAGCGCGAGGGCGTCCGCGAGTTGATCGGGCGTTTTGACGAGCGTGCAGCCGAAGGTCGAGCCTTCCGCGTTGGGCTTGACGAAGACCGGGAAGCCGCCCAACTGCGCCGCGACCTGCCGGAACAGTTCGGCCTCGGAGCGGCATTCGCCTCGCCGCGCCTGAATCTCCGGGATGGTCGGGATGCCTTCGGCGCGGAAGAGCCGCTTGGACATGGCCTTGTTCATCGCCAGCGCGCTCGCCAGCACGCCGGAACCGGTGTAGGGCAGGCCGAGCAGTTCCAGCGTTCCCTGAATGCTGCCGTCCTCGCCGCCCTTGCCGTGCAGGGCGATAAAGACGACATCGGGCCTCTCGCCGCGAACGTGTACCGGCGGGTTCGGCCTCTCTGCCGGAACCAGCGCCGAATCCGGCTCCTCCTGTCCGTAGGCGTCCACTCCCGTTTCATCCGGCTCCAGCGACCTTTCCACTGCTGCGAGGAACGGCGCGCTGCCGTGTCCCGGCAGGGCGACGATGTCTCGCGTGTCAATCGCCGAGACCTCGTACTTCTCTGGATCGAGGGCGTCGAGAATCTGCCTGCCGGTCGAGAGGGAGACATCGCGCTCGGCGGAAGTTCCGCCCATCAGCACGGCGACGCGCAGGCGTCGGCCCGGAAAATCGGCATCGGTCACTTCTCTGCTCTCCCTCGCATGAGTTCTACGAACGCCTCGCCCTGTGCGCGGATGTCGCCCGCGCCGAGGAACACGGCCAGGTCGCCGGGGCGAACGAGCGCGGCCAGCCGCGCCGGGATGTCGCGCTTTTCCGACACGAAGAGGGCGGGCGCATTCGGGTTCGATTTCGTCGCCTGGTTCACGATGTCGGCGGCGCGCACGCCCTCCATCGGAGCCTCCCTTGCCGCGTAGATGTCCGTGACGATAAGCGCGTCCGCTGTTGCCAGCGCCTCCGCGAACTGCGGCAGAAAGTCGCGCGTGCGGCTGTAGAGATGCGGCTGAAAGATAGCGACAAGACGGCGTTCCGGGTAGGCGGCGCGCAATGCTTCTAAAGTAGCGCGTATCTCGGTCGGGTGGTGCGCGTAGTCGTCCATGACCAGCACGCTGCCGTTCTCCAGCGGAACTTCGCCCAAAATCTCCTGCCGCCTTCCCACGCCGCGAAACTCTGCCAGCCCCGCTGCAACGGTTTCATCCGGTACGTCCAGAACGTGTCCTACGATGGCGGCAGCCAGTGCGTTCAGAACATTGTGACGCCCTGGCACGCTCAGTTGGATAGGGACATGGCGCAACTCGGATGTTATCCAGTCGAAGGAGGCTGTGCGGCCCAGTCGAACATTCGTCGCGGGCGCGATAGCTTGCAATCGCGCGCTCGTCTTCTCGTCAAGAAAATAGGGCATAGAGAAAACATCGGGCAGCGTTGCGAGTAGCTGCTGTACGCCTGCATCTTCGCCGCAGGCCACGATCAGCCCCGACTCCAGATGCGTCGTATTGACGAGGAAACGCCGAAAGCTGTCCAGTATCCGGTCGAAAGAGCCGTAGTGATCCAGGTGATCCGCTTCGATATTCGTGAGGACGGCAATATCGGGCTTGAGATAGAGAAAGGAATCGTAGGCTTCGCAGGCTTCTGCGACGAACGGGCCGGTCGCGCTGCCGATACGCACGTTGCCGCCCAACTGCGGAACCTCCCCGCCGACAAAGACCGTCGGATCGAGGCCCGCGTGTTGCAGCAGCACGCCAATCATGGCCGTCGTCGTCGTCTTGCCGTGCGTTCCCGCGACCGCGATCTTGACGCCTTTATGTGCGGCCATCAGTTCGCCCAGAAACTCGGCCCGCGAGATCACCCGCACGCCGCGCTGCCGCGCCGCCCGAATCTCCGGGTTGTCCTCCCCAATCGCCGCCGACGCGACCACGAGTTCGACACCTTCCGGCAGATTCTCGGCCCGGTGTTCGCGGCAGATGGTTGCGCCGCCTTCCCGCAGCCGCCGCACCGCCGGGTTGGTCTGCGGGTCGGCGTGTGGATCGGAGCCGGACACGTGCGCGCCCCGCGCCAGCGCGACCTGCGCCAGCGCGCTCACGCCGACCCCGGCGATGCCGAGAAAATGAATCTGTTGCATACCTAACCCCCCGTCCCCCTTCCCTACGCGCAGAAACGATAAAGCCTGTTTCTGCTAGGGAAGGGGGTGACCTAATCCCCGCCTTTGTACCTGGTCTGTTCTTCCCGCCTATTGGGAAGGGCAGATTTCAAGAGAACGTACAATCTCTCGTCACCCCCTTCCCTAGCCCGAACACGTTTTTTCGTTCGGGCGGGTAGGGAAGGGGGACGGGGGTTAGGTCAGTTCCAAAACCAGCTTCGCAACCTCGTCCGCCGCCTGGGGACGGCCCATCGCGCGGCTTGCTGCGGCCATCTGCTGCCTGCGGGCGGGATCGTCGCGCAGGGCGCGCAAATCCTGGTTTAAGTTCGACGCGGTCAACTCGTTTTCCGGGCGAAGCAGGGCCGCGCCTCCCGCCACCAGCGCCTTTGCGTTGTAGGTCTGATGATCTGCATAGGCGGTCGGGAGCGGCACGACGACGGCTGGCAGGCCGTTCGCCAGTGCCTCCGAGAGCGTCGAGATTCCGCCCCGGCACACGATCACGTCGGCGGCGCGGAACGCAAGCGGCATCTGCGCGCCATCCAGGAAGGCGACCGGCTGATAGCCCGCGCGCTCCATCAGTTGCCGCTCCTCCGCCTGCGACCGCACGCCCTCGAAATTGTTCACGCCCGTCTGATGCAAAATCTGTACGCCTGCATCCAGCAGGCCCGGAACGGCTTCCAGCACGACCCGGTTCAACGCCTGCGCGCCCTGACTGCCGCCCACCACCAGCACGGTAAAAGCGTCCGGCCCGAAACCATCGAAGCGGCAGCGCGCGGCCTGCGGCGTCACGTCCGGCGGCGCGACGATCCCCTGCCGTAACGGCAGCCCCGTCAGCGCCGCCTTGCCCGGCGGGAACCGCTCTATCGTCTCCTCGAACGTGACACAGACCTTCTGTGCATACCGCGCCAGAAAACGATTGGTTCGGCCCGGCAGCGCATTCCCCTCGTGAATCAGCGTCGGAAGTCCTGACCGCACACCCGCCAGCACGGTCGCCGCCGCCGCATAGCCGCCCGTCCCGACCACGATATTCGCGCCGAACGCCCGGATGTAGGTCTGCGCCTCCCGGTAGCCTTTCCAGAGCGCCAGCAGCGCCCCGACCGTCCCTGGCGACAGCACCTTGCGCAGTTTGCGCGACGTGACCGCCTGGAACGGCACGCCGTACTCCGGCACGATGCGTGTCTCCATCCCGGACGCCCCACCGATGTAGAGCAGTTCGACATCGGGCCGCTGCCGCTTCAGCGCCTCGGCAATCGCCAGCGCCGGATAGATATGCCCGCCGGTTCCTCCTCCGCTCACCACCACGCGCATTTTAGAACTCGCTTTCAATCGTCTGCGGGCGAGCCGGGCGGCGTCGGGTGCTGCGCGATGTTGAGCAGGATGCCGATGCCCGCCAGCAGGAACACCAGCGACGACGAGCCGTAGCTGATGAACGGCAGGGGAACGCCGGTCGCCGGGATCGAGGCGGTCGCAACGGCGATATTGACAATCGCCTGCCAACTGATGAGCGCCGCAATGCCCGCAGCCAGGAGCGCGCCGAAGCGGTCTCTGGTCTGGCAGGCGATGCGGAAACCGCGCCAGCCGACCAGACAGAGCAGGAGCAGGATGGGAACGGTGCGAACGAAGCCGAGTTCCTCCGCGAGGGTCGCGAAGATGAAGTCGCTATTGCCCTGCGGCAGGAAATACTTCTGCTTGCCCTGTCCCAGTCCTTCTCCGAACCATCCGCCGGAGCCGATGGCAAGTTTAGAATGAAATATCTGGTAGCCGATGCCCTCGATATCGTGTTCCGGGTGCAGAAAGGCCGTGATGCGGCCCGCGCGGTGTCCGAAGCCGAAGCCCATCAGCAGCACGGCCAGCCCGGTGACGGCGCAGATCAGGACGAGATGCCGCTTGCGCGCCCCGGCGAGAAAGAGTTGCGTCAGGACGGCCAGGAACAGGACGAAGGCCGTGCCGAGGTCGGGTTCGCGCTCGATGAGCAGCAGGTAGAGGGCCGTGACAGTGAGCGGCGGTCCCAGCCCCTCGCCCAGTTCTCGGACTTTGCAGTGCGGGCGAGAGAGCAGCGCGGCCAGATAGATCATCAGCGAAAGTTTGGCGAACTCGGACGGCTGGAAGCGGATCGGCCCGTAGGCGACCCAGCGATTGGCGTTGTTCTCGTTGATTCCGATTCGGGGCAGCCAGACGGCGCAGAGCAGCGCGAGGCCGAGCAGCATCAGCGGGACGGCGAGGCGGCGCAGATGCCAGTAGCCGAAGCGCATCAGGGTGAACAGCGCGAACAGCCCGACGATGGCCCCGACCGCCTGCCGCTTGACGAAGAAGAAAGCGTCGTTGCCCAGCTTCGTGCTGTCCAGCGTCTTGACGTAGCTGGAGTCGAACACCATCCACAGCCCGATGACGAGCAGAGACAGCGTCGCCAGGAACAGCAGGCGATCAACCGGCATTCGAGGGGCCGCCGTGTTTCGGATCATACACTCCTCTCCGCCAGAGCGCGCACAGCCTCGCGAAAAGCGGCGCCACGCGCCTCGAAATCCGTAAACATATCGAAACTGGCGCAGGCCGGGGCGAGCAGAACGGCGTCGCCGGGAACGGCCCGCGCCCGCGCCTGTGTGACGGCATCTTGCAGGGTCTCGGCGCGGGAGATGTTCGCGTAGCCGCCCGCCCGGAACGTCGTCTCCATCTTCTCCGCCGCCGCGCCGAGGAGGATCAGATGCTTCGCTCTGGCGCGCAGGGTGGGGGCCAGCGGCGCGAAATCCAGCCCTTTGTCCGCGCCGCCCGCGATCACGATGGTGGGCCGCTCCATCGCTT
>DASRGL010000572.1:0-11096 GCA_035651115.1 Chthonomonadaceae bacterium | reverse complement strand
TGTCGCTGGTGAACCGGTCTTCGAAGCCGATGACCTCGACGTGCGGGTTGATGTCCTGGATCGTCTCTTTCGCCGAAGTCAGCTTGGGCCGCCCGACATCCTTTGTGCCGTGAATGACCTGGCGCTGCAGGTTGGTATAGTCCACGACATCGAAATCCACGATGCCGATGGTTCCGACGCCCGCCGCCGCCAGATAGAGCGCCAGGGGGGCGCCGAGTCCGCCCGCGCCGATGCACAGCACCTTCGCCGCCTTCAGCCGCTTCTGCCCTTCCATTCCGACCTCCGGCAGAATCAGATGGCGGCTGTAGCGCAGAATCTCGTCGTTGTCGAGCGTGGCGGCCTCTTCCCGCCTCGGACTGATGACGCCAGAGGATTCGGGCATCGAACGTGGAGCATTGGGCGTTACGCGGTCTATCGTTCCCGTGCCGCCCGCGATGCTCGGCACGATGCTCAATTCGTCGCTCTCCGCCAGAGGCGTCGCCATCCCTTGCAGGCTGCGCGTGTCTTCCGAACCCTTGTAGAGATTGACGAACTGCCGCAGCTTGCCTTTGTCGTCGAAGAGATGCTTCTTCAGGTCGGGATAGCGTTCCGCCAGATGGTCGAGGACCGCCTGCACGCTGCCGCCCGGTATCTCCAACTCATCGGTCCCGCCCGCGTACTGCTGCAGCGCGGTCGGTATCAGCACTTTTGCCATCGTTGTCATCCTTTGTTCGCTATGTTCGGGAGTGCGGACTCCCTCCCTGCTTATTGCTCTGCCTGCTCAATCTTCGCGTTCATAATCGAGTATCCGCCGCAGCGGTAGTTCAAATCCCGGCAATACGTCTTCGCCCGTCAGAGTGTCATTAACGCCCAGTTCGAGCGGCGACTGGCCGGGCCGATAGACCGTCAGAGTGCGCGCTTTCAGGTTCAGTTCCCAGGCCAGGCGTACCCCCACACTGAGCCAGAGTTGCATCTTGGCCTCGACCTGTTTTTTGCGAATCCAGGGCGAACGCACCTCCAGCACCATATCCGGCACAACCGGAACCGATCCCCGACTGCGCTTCGGCAACAGTCGTTCCTTCCGAATAAAAGCCAGGTCCGGCGCGATAATCTTCTTAGGATCTTGCTTGACAAGAAAGCCCGTTCCCTTCGCATAACATTGGCCCAGATCATGTTGACGGACGAAGCACCCAACTTCAAACCCAAAATCCGAGACGACAGCGCCATGTTCCTCGCCAGGATACTGCTTCATACGTCTGGCAGGCCGGATCTCTTCAGGAGCAAACGCCTGACGGTCGTCGTCGAGTTGCCAGGCCGTCAGGTCGGCGGGCTGCCCGTTCATCACAGAGACGATGATATAAGTGTACCACGGCGAGGCCCACTCGCGGTCATAGGCGCTCGGTCGGGCCGGATGGTTCGGGTGCGAATGATAAAAGCCCAGGATTTTGCGCTTTGTGCGGCGCTCCTCCTGCATCAGCGCGAACATCTCATCGGGAGAGACGAGATAGCGCCGCTCCTGCCCGACTTCCGGCAGGCTCTCCGCACTCTGACCGGCTTCCAGCACCGACGCCTCGAACTCCTGGCTCGGCTCAAAGGTGTTGGCAAGCGGACGCGCCTCCCGCACGATCTTGACCTCGCCCTCCACATCGCCCAACAGCACCCCGCAGCACTCCAGAGGGAACTCCCGCGCGCCGTGCGCTTCGATGGCCTTCCGGTGCGCCTCAGATAGCCGGATCACCCTCATCCTCCTCCCGCCAGAACCGCTCCGAGAGGTAGCGCGTGCCGCTGTCGCAGAAGATCGTCACGATCATGCCCTCGTCCAGTTCCTCCGCCAGCCGCAGGGAGCAGACCAGCGCCGCCGCCGCCGAGATGCCGACCAGGATGCCCTCCTCCCGCGCCAGCCGCTTCACCATCGCATGGGCCTCTTCCGTGCTGACCTCCCGGTTCTCATCGGCCAGCGTGGGGTCGTAGATGCCGGGGACGATGGCGGTCGCCATGTGCTTCATCCCTTCCAGGCCGTGAAACGGCGCGTCGGGCTGGAAGGAGATCAGGCGGATGTTCGGGTTGTACTCGCGCAGCCGCCGCCCGGTTCCCATGAACGTGCCGCTGGTTCCCAATCCCGCAACGAAGTGGGTGATGCGCCCCTCCGTCTGCCGCCAGATCTCCGGGCCGGTCGTGAGATAGTGCGCCTGCCAGTTGGCGGGATTGTTGTACTGGTCGGGATAGAAGTATTTGTCCGGTTCGGCGGCGTAGAGTTCCCGCGCCTTGAGGATGGCCCCATCGGAGGAGAGGCGCGGATCGGTCAGGATCAGGTGCGCGCCGTAGGCCCGGAGCAGTTGCTTGCGCTCCTCGTTGGCATTGACCGGCAGGCAGAGATGCACCGGATAGCCGCGCGCCGCGCCGATCATGGCGTAGGCGATGCCCGTATTCCCGGAGGTGGCGTCCAGGATGATCTTGCCCTGCCGCAGTTGCCCCGACCGCTCGCCTTCCAGAATCATGTTGCGCGCGGGCCGATCCTTGACCGAGCCGCCGGGATTGGCCCACTCCGCCTTGCCGTAGATGGTGACGCGCGGATTGCGCGGCGCCAGCCGATGCAGGCGGATGAGCGGCGTGTTGCCGATCAGGTCGAGCAGGTCTACCGGACCGGAGGAGATTGCCTCGCCGGATGTCTTCGGTTCCGCAGATTCCATCAATGTAGAAACTCGCATAGGGTTTATACCGCCCTGCACTCTCGGTGGTTCCTGAAACCGGCGAACTTTAATTCTGACTATCATTATAGCATTTGTCAGGTTTACGCGCAAGGGCGGCAGGCCGGTTCCAGACAGCATAAGAATACCTGCTTCTTGCGGCGGCGCGCGACAGTCTGCGCGCTTACGGGCGAAATTCACGCGAGGGGCCACTTCACGCTGGAACGTGCTGGTGAAAACGCCGCCGCGCCCCTAGAGGCCGCGTTTTTGTCCGTTGACACCGAATCGGCCTACGGGGTATACTGCACGCGGTTTGTGAAAAAGGCAACGAAGTCTGTCCGGCAGGCGTGCCAATCTCCCTGTGGGGCGCGCGGACAGGCCCGAACAGAGCGGCGGAGCAGGACACACGATGGCGCGTGCGGTTTCTCAGAACCAGGGGCCGGCCGGGCAGGCAGGCGGCGCAAACGGCAGCGCCCGCCCGCTCTACACCGGCGACAAAGAGACCTATGTTCGCGAGATGTTTGCGGGCATCGCGCCGCAGTACGACCGCCTGAACGCCATTCTCAGTTTCAACCAGCATAAAGTCTGGCGGCGGCTGGCCGTGCGGATGGCCCGCGTGCAGCCCGGCGACTGCTGCCTCGATGTCTGCACCGGAACCGGCGATTTCGCGGTAGACCTGGCCCGCGCCGTCGGCCCGACCGGGCGCGTCGTCGGCTCGGACTTTTGCGAACCCATGATTCGCACCGGCCTGGACAAAGTCGCCCGCGCTTCGGGCGGCCCGATCTCCATGATGGTCGCCAACGCCGAGGCGCTCCCCTACCCGTCTCACCATTTCGATGTCGCCACGGTCGGCTTCGGCATCCGTAACGTGGCGCACATAGATCGGGCCATTCGCGAGATGGCGCGGGTCGTCAAGCCGGGCGGGCGCGTGGTCATTCTGGAGTTCAACCGGCCTCCCGACCGCTGGTACCGGCCGTTCGTGGACTTCTATCTGTTCCACATTCTGCCGCGCATCGGCGGGCTGCTGAGCCGCCGGGAAGCCTACACCTACCTGCCAGAGTCGATGAAGCAGTTCGTCTCCCGCGAGGAGTTGACCGCGACGCTGGAGCGGGCCGGGCTGCGCGATATTCGCGTGCGCGACCTGAACTTCGGCACGGTCTGCATCCATCTCGGAACCAAGCCTCTGGAGAGCCAAGCGGACAGCACACCATGAGCGTCACGACCTACATCGTTCCCCCTCACAGCGAACCCGATGCGCCTGTGGAGGCTCCGGAGACCGGGGCGGCTCCCCTGATCGCCTTCCTCAATTTCGTGCGGCCCGATCTGGCGGCGGTCGAGGCGCGGATGAACGCCGAACTCGGCTCCGACGTGCGGACGGTCTACGCCCTGACGCGCCATGTGCTGAACGCGGGCGGGAAGCGGCTGCGCCCGGCGATGGTGGCGCTGGCGGCCCGCGCGGTGCGCCCGGACGCCGAGACGGAGCGGATCGCGATGGTCGGCGCGGGCGTCGAGTTCGTCCACATGGCGACCCTGGTGCATGACGACGTGGTGGACAATACGGCGACGCGGCGCGGCAAGCCGACGGCCAACGCCATCTTCGGCAACGGCGTGGCGGTGCTGAGCGGGGACTATATCCTGGCGCGGGCCATGCGCCTGCTGACGCTGGACGGGGACATCCGCATCATCCGCGCTGTCTCGGAGATCACGGTCGAGATGAGCGAGGGCGAGGTCATGGAGATTCAGGCGACCAACAAGCCCGACCTGCCGATGGCCGAGTATCTGGAGATTCTACGGAAGAAGACCGCCGTGTTCGTGGAGGGCTGCTGCCGATGTGGGGCGATGCTCGGCGGCGCGGAGGCCCGGCTGGAGGAGGCGCTGGCGGCTTACGGCTATCGCCTGGGCATGGCGTTCCAGATCGCCGACGACCTGCTCGACTATACTGGCGACCCCGACATCACCGGCAAGCCGCGCGGCAGCGACCTGCGCGACGGGCGCGCGACTCTGCCCTTCCTGCTGGCCCTGGAGAACGCGACGGCGGCGGAACGCAAGCGCCTGCTGGCGGCATTCGGCAACGCCGCGCTCGACGATGCAGGCGTGCTGGAGACCTGCGACATCCTGGCCGCGCACGATGCCTTCGACCGCACCCGCGAGGCCGCCCGCGATCATGTCGAGAAGGCGGCGGAGGCGCTGGAACTGCTGCCGCCCTCCCTCGCTCGCGACTGCTTCTCCGCCCTCACCGACTACGTCGTGCTGCGAGATCGGTAAGCCAGGTTAGCGGGGGAAGGCTTCGCGGAGGCCGCCGTCTCCAGCTTTGACAAACTATTGCAATGCGTTATCTTACCGTCTCTGCAGGACCTCCGCCATCAGTTCTCCGACAGTGCCATACCAGACGTGCGAGATGCCGCCAAGAAAGCCGAGGATGCACTCGAAATCTACCCAGTCGTGCGGGTCTGCGCCGAGCGTGTGCGAATGGCCCCAGAGATGGAAGATGCCCCCGTCGCTGGCCTCGATCTCGTCCCACTTCCTCTGCACATCGAGAAAGCCTTCAGAGAAGTGCGCGGTCACGGGCAGGCGCATCGGATCGCCGGTCTTTAACATGCTGGCCGTAATCAGGCTGACAGTGTCGGTGGTGCGCGCGCTGCGATAACCGGCCTTCCGCACGGCCTCCGCCACCCAGTCCGCTCCCTGCGCGAAACCATACGGATAGGCGAACGATTCGACGGGCGTCCCCAGCTTCTCTTCCAGCCAGGTCTTGCTTTCGGCCACCTGCCGCTGGCATTCGGGGGCCGTCAGGTTCTCCAGATGCGGATGGCTGAGGCTGTGCGAGCCGATCTCATGCCCGGCGTCCGCGATCTGCTTCAAGTCATCCAGATTTAGATAGCCCTCCGTGCCGATAAGTTCCGGGCAGACGTAGAACGTGCCTTTGTAGCCGTACTGCTCCAGCATCCGCAGCATAATCCGGTCGGTCGCCGTGCCGTTATCCCAACTCGTCACGACCGCGACGCTCTTGCCTTCGGGGAATTCCCACTTCGCCATGTTTGCTCCTGAGAATCCACAGATGAAGACCGTCTGAACTGTGATTAGAATGATTATGGGATGGACTAGGATTAGGTTTGGCTTAATCATAGCCCATCCTTTAATCCCATAAATCCCAGTTCAGACGGTCTTCATCTGTGGATTCTTTCTGTTTTCTAGCTGCCGCACAGTATCGGCGGGACGCTCGGCGTATAGTCGGCGGGCGGGGAGACCGGCCACCAGGACTGATCGAGCGGTTCTTCCAACACCAGCACTCCGGTCGCGCCGTGAGTCGCGGCCTGCTCGATCTGCGCCGCCAACTCGTCCGGGGAGACACTCCAGCCCTGTACGACGGCGAGGACGGAAGCGGTCGAGTCACTCTCCCGATAGTGCGCCACCGACGCGCCGACCCACGCGGCGGTATCGCCGTAGAGCGGCACATCCCGCCCGAACAGTTTATAGGGCGTCAGCAGGCCGACTGACTCCGGGCCGCCGTTCTCCCGCGACAGAGCGCGTACCATGCCAGGCCAGTAGACCAGCGCGCAGGGCCGCGAACAGACGATGCCGCGACAGGTTCCCAGTTTCTCGTCCGGGCTTTCCACGCCGCCCAGCGTCACGCCGATCTCGCACTCTCCACAGATTATCGGGAAAATGCGGGAAATCGGGAGGGTGTCGGCGAGGGCATCGGCGCAGGCTTTCCAGAAGACCTGGGTGAAGAAGACATCGGGGTTTGCGTAAGGCGTGGGCGCGATCTTCTCGCCAGGCGAGTTGTCCCAGGAACGGCAGAGAACGTTGCCGCATCCGCAGCCCGCAGGCGGCCCCTGAATATCGTTGAGGAACAGGCCGTCGAGGGGAGGAGCCTGCTGCACGAGCGTGCGGACACGCGCCAGCGCATAGTCGAAGGCGGCGCGATTGTTCACGCAGAGCCAGGGCGCGACCAGCGCCGGATGCCCGCCGTTCCAGTCGGGGAAGGCTTGCAGCCATTCATGGTGCTGCGGCGCGTGCATCCACTCCGGATGTTCGTGGATAGCGGCCTCATCGCGTCCCACCTCGATCCAGCCCCAGACCGGCAGGCCGAGCGCATGGGCCAGTTCGCAGGCGGCGCGAAGCGCGCCGGGTTCGGCGGCAAGATCGAACACGACCGCTTCGCCGCGCAGGGCGATCTGGCGCAGGTGGGATTTCGTGGCCGCGCCGACGGGGATCTTACGGGCGCGAAAGGAAAGAATCGGGCGTCCTGCCATAGAAGAGCGTTCCTGCTTCAGGGTTTCACGGCGATACAGAGAATCGTCACGCCGAACGGGAAGTTGAGGCGGCGGGCCAGAGCGTTCTCTGCGGTGAGCAGGCCCGTCAGCGCCACATTGACCGGCGTGGGAAACAGCGGCATCGCGGCCTCTGGAGGATCGTGCGGCGGCCTGCGCGCATTGAGCCGCCGCTGCAAAGCCACCAGAGGATAGAGCATCGTCATCGTATGCGACAGCTTTTCCAGGCGAAACCCGGCGGCGCGAAACCGCTCGGCGACCTCGTGCCGCCGATAGCGCCGGTGGTGCATCAATGCGACATCATGCTCGCTCCACAGATGCGGATAGGCCGGAACCGTCGCCACGACGCAGCCGCCCGGCTTCAAAACCCGATGGAACTCGCAGAGCGCGGCGCGGTCGTCGGGCAGATGTTCCAGCATATCCATCGCGATTAGCGCATCGAATGTCTCCGAGGCGAACGGCAGCCGCATCGCATCCGCGCCGACCAGATGCTTGAGGCCGCGTTTGCGGGAGAATTTCAGGGCGAGAGGAGAGAAATCGGCGGAGACCACGCGGCCCCACCGCGCCAGCCGCGCCGACATCGCGCCTGTGCCGCAGCCGATGTCCAGCAGAAGGCGTTGGGCAGCGCCGGCTTCGTCGTAGTGCGCGCGCATCAGGGATTCGACCAGCCGATGCCGTCCGACGAACCACCAGTACGAATCCTCCAGGAGGTACATTCGCTCGTATTCGAGATCGTTCATGGCGTGTGGCTGGCGAACTCGCGCGGCGCCGCGCTACTGCAACGGCAACTGCGCCGCGCGCGAGGGCGCATCGTAGCGCGTCAGGCGAATGCGGAACAGCGTCTTGACCATGCGCCAGGCATCCCGGAAAAAGCGCACTTTGGAGCCTTCCTGATGCGCCCACCGAACGGGAACCTCCGCCACGCGCAGGCCGAAGATGCGCAGGGCCAGATAGAGGACTTCGACATCGAAGGCGAAATGATCCACGCGGCACCGGCTGAAGATGGTCTGCGAAGCCTGCTGCGTGAACAGCTTGAACCCGCACTGCGTATCGTGGATACCGGGGACGGCCATCACCTGCACCAGCTTGTTGAAGGTGCGTCCGCCCATCTCGCGCACGAAGGACTGCCGCTTGATGAGTTCAGAACCCGGCACGTCGCGCGACCCGATGGCGATATCGTACCCGGCCTTGATTTTCGCAAGCAGTTTCTCGACCTCTTCGATGGGCGTGGCGAGGTCGGCATCGCAGAAGAGGACGAGTTCGCCGCTTGCGCGCAGCATTCCGTAGCGCACGGCATGGCCTTTGCCCTGGTTCGGATGGTAAGAGAGCAGGCGCACCTGCGGGCGGCAGGCCGCGATCTGCTGCACGACACGGGCCGTGCCGTCCGAACTGCCATCGTCTACGATCAGCATCTCAACAGGATAGTCCTGCGCATCGAAATAGGCCAGCATACGCTTCAGCGAAGCGCCCAACCGGCTCTCTTCGTTATAGGCGGGAACCACGACGGATAAGAGCGGGCGCGCGGGATCGAAACCGGCGGATGCGCTCGATGCCATAGCGGGGTCAGATCGGGTTTCGGTTCCCTCGCCGGGATGGTCGCTCAAGGATCAGTCTCCTTCTTCGTGCGGATAGCGATATGAACACTAGCAACGGTTCATTATATCGTGCCTTCTCCGCCCTTGTCAATGCGCGCCGACTCTGCCGGGATGCGGCGCGCACGTCCTTTTAGATTGGCTGCGCGCCCGCGAAAATGGAGACCGATCCCGGCCCGAAAGTCTGTCGGGGCGATGTCAAGCTTCGGCTTTCAGCGCCTCTTCGCCCTCGATCCAGTAGGTTCCGTCCGGGCAGACTTCCCGTTTCCAGATCGGCACGGTCTCTTTAAGCGTGTCAATACAGTAGCGGCACGCCTCGAACGCCTGAGCGCGATGCGGAGAACCGACGGCCACGACGACGCTGGCCTCACCCAACTCGATGCGCCCGATGCGATGGGCGATGGCGACCTCGCAGCCCCATTTCGCCTCGGCTTCCTCGGCGATGCGGCGCAGCATCTTTTCCGCCATCGGCCCGTAGGCTTCGTACTCCAGATAGGCGACTTCGCGCCCGCGCGCATGGTTGCGCACCTGCCCGATGAACGTGCAGACGGCTCCGTTCGTAACCCCGGCGACCTGCGCCTCTAATTTCGCCGCCTCTATCGGCTCTTTCCCGATCCTGACTTGCGCCATGCCTTGCCTTTCCCGTTGGCCCTCACCCCGGCCCCTCTCCCAAGCTTGGGAGAGGGGAGCGAAACATCCACATTCACCCTCATCCCCGGCCCTTCTCCCTTCAAGGGAGAAGGGAGCCGAACAGACACACTTGCGCCTTGGCTCCCCCTCCCCAGCGCCAACAGGCTTTATCGTTGGGGTGAGCGGGGAGGGGGCCGGGGGGTGGGTTATCCCCCGCTCATCGGGGGAATGAACGCGACTTCGCAGCCCTCCGTCAGCACAGTGTCCATCTCGGCGTACTCCTCATTGACGGCGCAGCGGCAGTGCGTGGTCAGCGCGGCCAGGCGGGGATCGCGCTGTGCGAGCAGAGCGGCCAGATCGCGGGCCGTCGCGCCGGTGGGCAGGGAGACCTCCTGCGGCTCCGCGCCGAAGATGTCGCTGAAGTGGCCGAACAGATAGACAGTGACGTTCATGCCGAGCGCTCCTCCCGCCGCCAGACGCTTCAGCCGCGCCAGATTGACGGCGTGCATGGTTTCGGAATCGGGCGTCTCGATGATGATCGGAACGTGCAGCAGTTTCGGATCGGTGACCAGGCGCGCGAAGGCTTCGATGCCGATCTCGCCTTCCCCGATATGCTCGTGCCGATCTACCCGGCTGCCGAGCGGCTTTTTGGAGTCGTTGGCGTGGATGACCTTCAGCTTGTCGTAGCCGATAAGCGCATCGAACGCCCTCCAGGTCTGACGGTAGGACGCCTCGTCACGAAGATCGTACCCGGCAGCGAAGACGTGGCACGTATCCAGGCAGACGCCCAGGCGAGGATGCGGCCCGACGCCTGCCAGCACTTCGGCCAGTTGCTCGAAGCGATAGCCGAGTCCCGTCCCCTGCCCTGCCGTCGTCTCCAGCGCGATCCCGGCGGTATAGCCTTCGGCCTCCGTATCGTCGAGAATGCGCTTCAGGTTCTCGACGAGGCGCTGCACAGCGGCCTCTTCCCCCTGGTCGAGATGCGCGCCCATGTGCGTGACGACCCAGGGAATGCCGAGCCGGTTGGCGCGGTCGAGTTCCCCGCGAAAGGCTTTGCAGGAGCGTTCGAGGACATCGGCGGAGGGCGCAGCCAGGTTGATGAGGTAGGAGTCGTGGGCGACGGTGAAGGCGATACCGGTCGCTTCGCGAGCGGCGTGGAAGGCGGCTACCTCTTCGTCTTGAAGCGGCGGATGGCTCCATTGGCGCGGGCTGCCCGTGAAGAGTTGGACGGCAGAGCAGGTTATCTCTTTGCCTGCCAGCAGGCTTTTGTGCAGCCCGCCTGCGGTGGGCATGTGCGCGCCCAGCAGACGGTTCGGAGACGACCCGGCAGCCGCTTCGGCAGCGGCAGGCGCAGGGTCGGAGCCTTCCGCAGAGACCGGTGCGCCGGAGTCGGTACTACTAGATGAATCGCTCATTTTCCTCTGATGCCGACGGTGCGGTAGCTTCCCGGCGAATGAATTCGCGGCTGCAAACGCACGAAGTCGGCCTGCGCCGACTCCACCAACCCGCGCACGCGAGTCTTGCGCCTTTCCAGCAGCGGTTTCAACCGCCGAACGGCTGCTTTGAGACGCGGCTTACTCCGCGCGCCCGTAGAGTCCGGCAGCCTGCGCGTCCCGCAGTCCGTCCGCAGAAACGTGTATCTTCTCGATCTTCCGGCGCGTGAGCGCGCGGATGGTTTCGACGGCGCGCTTATCGGTCGGATCGAGCATACCGAGAACCAGGTGATCGCCGCGCAGCGCCACCCCGACGACCTGATACTGCCGGGAGATGTCCTCCGGGATAAGGGCGGCGGCGCTGGGGTCTACCAGATGTCCATCCACCCAGACCGGCACACGTCCTTTTATCGTGCGCTCTCCGGCGACCAGCGCGCCGAACAACGCGACTTCGGCAATGGGAGCCGTCTCCCGCGCCAGATAGAGATGCCAGCCGATGGT
>DASRGL010000571.1:0-5883 GCA_035651115.1 Chthonomonadaceae bacterium | reverse complement strand
TCTCTCCTTCGTAAGGAGGGGGAGAAGGCTCTCGCACGCTCTCCCCTTGCGAAGGGGAGGACGAACGCCTTAAGGCTCCCTCCCCTTGCGAAGGGGAGGACGAACGCCTTAAGGCTCCCTCCCCTTGCGAAGGGGAGGGTTGGGGTGGGGTCTTCAGACTCTCCGCCGCACGGCGCTTGGCTTCCAGGCGGCGCAGGGTCAGATCGCGGAGGCCGGGCAGGAAGATGCCCAGGCTGTCGGAAGCGGGGCCGATATGGTGCGTGAGCATGAGACTGGGATACAGGCTCTCCACATCTGCCTTCACCACGCGATTATAGACACCGACCGCGCGAACCTCCGAATAGCCGCCTGCATAGGCCCGCGCGGGCTGCGTGCGCGCGACGGCTCTTCCGGCGGCGAGATAGGCGCGCAGGAAGATGGCGTTGATCTTCTCGCCGTTGCCGCTGACCGCCACCTGCCCGTAGTTGTCCGGCACCATCTGCGTCTGGTAGAACTCGACCGGCGTGATCAGTTCGGCCAGCCTGCGCGTCTCGATGACATCGTGGCGGGCATATTCGCGCACCCGTTCCGGGTCGTCCCGATAGATCTGGGCGATCTCGGCGCGCGGCAGTTCGACGCGGTCGGCCTCGGCGATGCCGAAGGCGCGGGCGCACTCCTTCAGGCCGTAGCCGGTCAGCGCGCCCCGCGACCAGTCGAAACGCTGCACGATGAGATAGGTGTCGAGGATATGCCGCCCGTGAATGTAGAGCGGAGTGAAGGGCCGCGAGACGCCGCCGATGGCGTAGTTGCGCTCCTGGCCCTGGCGCGGTTCCGAGCCGTCCCGCCCGATGGTCAGCCGCACGCCGAGCCTCTGCGCCCGCGCCAATACGAACGGGAAGTCGAATCCGAATACGTTATGCCCCTCGATCACGTCCGGGTCGCGTTCGCGGATGCAGGCGGCAAAGCGTTCCAGTATCTCTCGCTCCTCGCCCTCGATCAGTTCCAGCAGGCCGCGATTGTCGGAGACGGCGATGAGCAGAATCCGGTTCGCCTCCGGTTCCGGCGTCAATCCGTCCGTCTCGATGTCGAACTGGAAGCGCACGATGTCCTCGAACGTCATGCCCTTGAAAAGCGTCTGGCCGGAACGGATAAGGGCCATCTTCGCGCCGCCGGGATAGGTCAGGTTGTCCAGATGCTCGTCGCGCACACGGAAACGCGCCTCCTGGTACGCGCCCTGCGAGGGAAACTCGGCCAGCACACGGTAGCCCTCGCCTTCCAGTTCGGTATACTGCGCGCCCGGCAGGTCGAACGGGGGAACGGCGGTGAGCAGGATCCAGGGCTTGTAGGGAGCGCGCTCCTCGTACCGCACGCCATTGCTATCGCGCCGATAGAGCCGCACGCCCTCGTCTCGATCCGGCTCGACGGCGACGATGCGCTCGGTCGGGTCGCGCCCAAAGAGGATCTCATCGCTAGTGATGGGGTTGTGAGGCAGAGTTTCCGGCATGGCGGCGTTCCTATGGCTGGCGTCTGCCCCTTTTGCCCGGCGACATGGCCCCCCGCCCTAGCCCACTGCAAGCGCCGTCTGTTCCGAAACGATTCGGGACGGCTCTTGCGACCCCCAAGAACAGGGGGAGGGAACGGAGTCGGCGCGGGCCGACTCCGGGCTTTTACAGCAGTGGTTTCAACCGCCGGACGAAAAAGAGACTTCCTATGCCCTGGATTATACCTGCGCAGCGGCGATTCGTCGAGTCATAGAGGCGCTATGGAGTCGGATCAGGCGCGCGGCAGGGTCACGCTGACCGTCGTGCCTTTCCCGACCGCGCTCTCGATCCGCAGCGTCCCCCGGTGCGCCTCCACGATGCTCTTGCAGATCGCCAGGCCGAGTCCCGTGCCGCCGTCGGGACGGGAGCGGGCCGCATCCACCCGGTAGAACCGTTCGCACAGGTGCGGCAGATGCTCCGCCGCGATGCCGATGCCCGTATCGCGCACGCGGATGACGACGTTCTCGCCCTCGCTTCGCGCCGTGACGCGAATCTCGCCCTCCGCCGGAGTGTAGCGCACGGCATTCTCCAGCAGGTTGGCAAACAGCCGCACGATCTCATCCGGGTTGCCCCGGACGCTCGGAGACGGCTCCGCGACTTCCAGATAGATGGGCGCGGCGTCGGGCTTACGCGCGCCCTGCGCGGCCTGCTCCAACACCTCGGCCACAGAAAGCACGACGGCGTTGCGTCCCAACTGGCCGCCATCCGAGCGGGTCAGCAGAAGCAAGTCCTGCACCAGCCGGGTCATCCGGTCGGCGGCCCGGTCTATGTCCTCCGTCGCTTCGCGATACTCGGCCTCCGTCGGCTGCGAGCGCAGGAGCAGGCTGGTGTTCGCCTTCACGATGGTCAGGGGCGTGCGCAGTTCGTGGGAGGCGTCCCCGGTAAAGCGGCGCTGCTGCTCGACCAGGGCCTCCAACTGGCGCACCAGTTCCTCCTTCTGCGCAAACGCCGCTTGCAGCCGCGCCAGCATCCCATTGAAGGTGGCGGAGAGTTGGGCGAACTCGTCCGCGCCGACGACCGGCAGCCGCCGCGAGAGGTCCTGCGCGCCGATCTGCTCCGCCGTCTGTGTGATGCGCCGCACCGGGCGCAGGGCGCGGTCGGTCAGCAGCGCGCCGCCGGCCCCGGCCAGCAGGAGCGCGACCGGGATCAGCGCCAGCAGCGCGCTATCTACGCCCGTCAGCGCCCGTCTCACTTCGGCCATCGGATAGGCGACCTGCGCGACCCCGATGATCGCCCCTTCCTCCCAGATCGGCTGCGAGTAGATGCGCAGGGCTTCTCCGTCCGAGACGATAGTGATATGGCTTTCCTGCCCTTGCAGCGCCTTGCGGAAAGCTGGCTCGTTCCACGGACTGGTCTTTTCAAAGGGGAGCAGCGCCTTGCCTTCCCGGTTCAGCAGGCGCGGCCAGAGCGCGGAGCCTTCCTCTCCTCGGGGGCGGGGCGGCGGGATGCCACCCGGCGGGCCGGGCATTCCGGGCGGTCCCATCGGCCCCGGCAGGCGGAAATCCGGTCTGTCCGGCGGCCCTCCGCGCCGCAAGCCGCCCGGCGGGAAAGGAGGCTGCTCCGGCGGGCGGGGCGGCGGCCTGCGCATTCCGGGCAGATGGCGCGCGCGCTCGGTGAGCGCCCGATCTACCGCGTCGAGCAGGTTCGTCTCGACCACGTGCCGGACGATACCGCCCAGGATTGCCAGAATCAGGGCCAGCGCGCAGACGTTCCATAGCATCAGGCGCGTGCGGATGGAGCGGGGGAACCGCGCGATGCCGGAGCGAGCAGGTCTCAATGCGATTCCTCCGCGTCCGGCCGGCGCAGCGTATAGCCCAGGCCGCGCACCGTCTGGATCAGCTTGAGGGGGTGGTCGGCGTCTATCTTTTTGCGCAGCAGCCCGATGTAGACGTCCACCGTGTTGGAATAGCTCTCATCGTCCATCCAGACGCGCTCCTGAATCATCTCGCGGGTCAGCACCCGGCCCTCGTTCGCCGCCAGCGCCTCCAAAAGCTGGTATTCCCGCTGGCTGAGCGCGATCTCCTGCCCGGCGCGGGTCACGCGGCGCTGCCCGGTGTCTATCTCCAGGTCGGCGATGCGGATGCATCGGGCTTTGTGTATCTTGTCCCGGCGCAAGAGCGCCTGCACGCGGGCCAGCAGTTCGCTGAAGTCGAAGGGCTTCGGCAGGTAGTCGTCCGCGCCGATCTCCAGGCCGTGTACCCGGTCGGGGACGGAGGCGCGTGCCGTCAGCATCAGGATCGGCGTGCGGCGGCGGCGGGCGCGCAGTTCTTCGCAGATGCGCCAGCCATCCATCCCCGGCAGCATCAGGTCGAGAAGGATCAGATCGTACTCGCCTTCCAGGGCCATCTCCAGCCCCTTTGCGCCCTCCTCGGCCACGTCCACGACATAGCGCGCCTGCTCCAGCCCGCGCCGCGTCACTTTCGCAATCGCCGCTTCGTCCTCGATAAGCAGTATCTTCATGCCTCTCTCCTGTCCGCTTCTCCCGGTAGAGAACGTACCCGAAAGCCGCCCTGTTCTTATGCATAGTATGGCCGCAGAAGATGAAAGCCAGATGAAAAGCGAACCGCCCGTATAGAGAGCGTACCCGGTGCATGAAAAAATCGCAGCCGCCTCCGATTTTTCATGCGGCCTTCATGTTGGGCCTGTATCCTGTGGGCAGAGATGAGGGCCGGAACGATGACCGCGTTCCTCATCGTACAGGATAGGAGATAACGAAGATGAAATCTCGTTATGGTTGGACGAGCCTGATCGTAGTTGCGACGCTGGCGTGGGGCCTGCCGGTCCTGGCGCAGGATAACGATGGCCCTCCGCCTCCGCCGCCGATGGGTGGCCCCGGTGGGCCGCCTCCATTCGGGCCGGGCGGTCCCGGTGGGCCAGGCGGGCCAGGACGCAGAGGAGGGCCGGGCCGGATGGCGATGTCGCCGGTCAACCTGCCCCTGAACGTGCTGGCGTCTGCGCTGGAACTGAACGGCACGCAGAAAGAGAAGATAGGCAAGATTCAGAGCGACCTGCGGGAGCAGCGGCGCGCGCTGATGCCCCCGCGTCCGATGGGTGGCCCCGGCGGGCCGGGTGGCCCCCCTGACGGACAGCCCGGCGGCCCGCCGCCGGACAGGGAGGCGATGCGCGGACGGTTCGAGAAGATGCGCGCGCTGGACAGAGCGGCGGATCAGAAGTTCGCTGCCGTTCTCACCGCCGAGCAGAAGAAGCGACTGCCGGGCCTGATGCAGGATGTCCGACTGTTCTCCGAGGCGGGCCTGCCGATAGAACTGATCGGCGACCTGAACCTGACGGCAGATCAGAAGAAGCAGATCGCGGCGGCGGTGGCGGACGTCCGACAGAGTGTGCGGCAGAAGCTCGACGCGGCGCGGCAGAACGGTGACCGCGAAGCTATGCGGGACATCTTCGAGAGCAGCCGCCAGGAGACCTATAACAGGGCGCTCGGCGTTATGACTCCGGAGCAGCGCGAGACGACGGAGAAGTTCGTCGCGGCGCATCCGCGGCCGGAGCGCGGCGGCCCCGGTTTTGGCCCGCCTCCGGGCGGCTTCGGCCCGCCTCCGCCTGACATGCCCCCCGGCGGCGACATCTAAAGCCGCCGTCGTGTCAGGGGACGCAGGGAGGGCGAATCGGGGGCGTGCCGCCCTCCCTGCCGTTTCGGGCAGCAGGCCCGTCATTAACAGAGGAAGCGCGCCGCGAAGCGGATAGCCCCGGCGCATCTTTATAGAAAGAAGGAACCTATGACCACGCAGCCTGTGCGCAAGCCGAGAAAGAGCGGCTTCACCCTGATTGAACTTCTCGTCGTTATCGCGATCATTGCGATTCTCGCTGCCATTCTGTTCCCGGTCTTTTCGCAGGCCAGGGAGAAGGCGCGTCAGACCGCCTGCCTCTCCAACATGAAGCAGATCGGGCTGGCGATGCTGATGTATGCGGAGGATTACGACGAGCAGTTCCCCGCCGGGCGCTTCAATCCCTATTTTCCGAATCCGGCGGACTACGGCAAGGGCTGGGCCGGTCAGGTCTATCCCTACACCAAGAACGCCGACATCTTCAAATGCCCGGATGACGGCACGGCCGCGGTAAGCGGAGGCGGAATCACGCTCTCGCCCGTCTCCTACATCTACAACTACAACGCCGCCACGCATCCGGCGCTCGCCGGGTTCAACGCGCCCGCCAACACGGTCGTTCTGGCGGAGGGAACGGGCGACGTGGCGAACGTGCGCGCCTCGGACGAACTGCCCTCCTCTGCGACCCCGCTCTACTCGGCGGCGGGCGATGGGCTTTATCTGCTGACCGCGATTGACGGAACGGCCACGCCCGCCGTCGCCGGGCCGGTGCAGTACGATACGGGAACGATGGGCGGCTATCG
>DASRGL010000570.1:0-7437 GCA_035651115.1 Chthonomonadaceae bacterium | reverse complement strand
ACCCGACAGGCAACGAACAGTTCACTCCCTGATCCTTGGCGCAGTTCCGGGCCGTGAACGGCCCGGAACTCTCACGAAAGGCCGACAAGCAGTGAACGCCCAAAGCGCACAACCGAGAGACAGCGAAGATGCCGCCTTCCTCGCCCATACCCTGCTGCGCCTGGCGGCGGGCGTCGCGGCGGTGGATGCCGGCCTCCTGCTCCGGCCCGGCGTCTCCGAGGGCGAGACAAGCGCGCCATGACCCCGGCCCCGCGACGGATGCGCTTCTCCGACAGATTCCGCCGGCTCCCGCTCGGCCTCTTCCTGGCCTCTGCTGCAGGCGTTCTGCTCTGGATCGGCCCGCGCGCGGTCAGCCGCCCGCAGCCGCCCGATACCGTCACCGTAGCGAGGGAGGCGCTGCGCCTTGCCGCGCGGCAGGAGGAGACGAACAGGCCGTCTGCCTCCGCGCCGGTCGTGCGAACGGGGCTGGAGGTGTTGCAGCAGCAGGAGTTCGCGCCCTTGCGCGGCAAGCGCATCGGCCTCATCACCAACCCGACCGGCGTGGCTCCCGACCTGCGCACCACGATAGACATTCTGGCCCATGCGCCCGGCGTGCAGCTCGTCGCGCTCTACGGCCCGGAACATGGCGTGCGCGGCGATGCAGGGGCGGGAGATAGCGTCGAGAGCGGCAAAGACCCCGAAACCGGCCTGCCCGCCTACTCGCTCTACGGCAAGACCCGCAAGCCGACGCCCGCCATGCTGCGCGGCGTCGAGGCGCTCGTGTTCGACATTCAGGACATCGGGGCGCGCTCCTACACCTACATCAGCACGCTCGGCTACGCGATGGAAGCGGCGGCGGAGAATCATCTGCCTTTCTTCGTCCTCGACCGGCCCAATCCGCTCGGCGGCGCGCGGATCGAGGGCAATATCCCCTCGGAGGCGTTCCGCTCGTTCGTGGGGCGCTACCCGATCCCCTATCGGCACGGCCTGACGGTCGGCGAACTGGCCCGGATGATCAACGGCGAGGGCTGGCTGCCGCACGGCCTTCGCTGTAACCTGACCGTGATTCCGATGCAGGGCTGGCGGCGGGAGATGCTCTGGGCGCAGACGGGCCTGCCCTGGGTTCCGACCAGTCCGCATATCCCGCGCCCCGACACGCCGCTCTTCTATGTGGCGACCGGCATTCTGGGCGAACTGCCCGCGCTCAACATCGGCGTCGGCTACACGCTGCCGTTCGAGTTGGCGGGCGCGCCGGGCCTCTCCCCCGTGAAGTTTGCCGCCGAACTGAACCGCCGCAATCTGCCCGGTGTCACGTTCCGCCCGCTCTTCTTCACGCCGTTCTATGCGGGCTATAAAGGGCAGAACTGCGGCGGCGTGCAGGTCTACTTCACCGATCCGGGGCGGGCGGAGTTGGCCCGGCTGAACTTCGAGATCATGGACGCTGCGCGCTGCCTCGATCCGAAACTCGTCTTCTTCCCCGATGCGCAGCACGCGCGCATGTTCGATCTGGTCTGCGGCACGGACACGGTACGCAAGCAGTTCCAGGCAGGCCGCGCCGCCTCCGAGATATGGCGTGCCTGGAACGCCGACAGCGCCGCCTTCCGCGCCCGATGCCAGCCGTACCGGCTCTATCCGTGAAGCTGTCCCGCGCTGCTGTGCCGGGAGGAGCAGGTCATCCAAGGAGGACAGGGATGTTCCATCGCGTTGGAATTGCCGGAGTCGCCCTGACAGTCGCCCTGCTGGGCTGCGGCAAGGAGGCGGCGGAGACGAACGCCCCCGCGCCCCCGCCCCCGGCCAAAGCGCCGACAACCAGCCAGGCGGCTTCGCCCGCGCCAGCAGTCACGATGGCAAGCCTGGATGCCGTGACGAAGGCCGACAAGCGGTATAAGATCGTCCTGATCGTCAAGACGCGCAACAATCCCTTCTTCAAGCCGATGATAGACGCCTTCGAGCAGACGGCGAAGGAACTCGGTGTGGAGGGTGAGGTGCAGGCCCCGCCGCAGGAGATGGACAAGGAGAAGCAGTTCGCGCTTGTGCAGACGGAGGTAGGTAAGAAGGTGGACGCACTCTGCATCGCGCCCGCCGACTCGAAGGGCATCGTTCCGGCCCTCAAAGCGGCGCAGGACGCGGGCGTGCTGGTCGTCAACCTGGACAACCGCGTGGATGCGGAGACGGCGAGGGCGCAGAACCTCCAGCTCGGCGGCTATGTCGGCGCGGACAACGAGGCGGGCGGCAGGCTGGCGGGCGAGGCGATGGTCGCGGCGCTCGGCGGCCAGGGAAAAGTCGCCATTCTGGAGGGCATTCGCGGCGCGGACAACGCGGAGGCGCGCAAACGCGGCTTCACGGAGGCGGTCAACGGCAAGCTGGAGATCGTCGCTTCCGAGACCGCCGAGTGGGACACGGAGAAAGCCTACCAGAAGACGCAGAATATCCTCGCGGCCCATCCCGACATCGTGGGCCTCTTCTGCGCGAACGATAAGATGGCCGTCGGCGCGATGAAAGCGATCTCCGAGGCAGGCAAGAAGGGCAAGATCACGGTCGTCGGCTACGATAATATCCCTGACGTGAAGCCCGCGCTGGCGTCCGGCGAGATGGCCGCCACCATCGAGCAGCATCCCGACCTGATGGGCAGGTACGGCCTCAAGATGGCGGTCGGCATCCTGAACGGCAGCGTGCCGAAGGGCGGCGAGATACTGGTCACGCTGGATACGGTGAAGCGATGACCGAACCCCCGTCGGGGACGGGGGGTCGGTCTTTTTCACGCAAAGTCTGGACATTTGCCGATAATTGGATTATACTGGCAAAAGTATGGGTGTCCGTCTGTCCGGTGGCAGGGAACCCGCCGACTGCCGCGCCATAGCTGACGCGCAAGATACAATCCGCCTCGCTGCACCTTCGACCCTTCAGCGTCCCAGATTCTCCCGGCAAAGGTAGGTGGTATCGTGCAATACCCTGATTCTGAGTCCATGCGCTACTCGCGTTCTTGTGTTCGCGCTCATCTGAGTCTGCTCCCACTGCTCCTTCTTCCGTTCCTGCTCTCTCCTCGTTCGGTACGCGCGGCAGGGAGTCTGAGTCCGGTGCATCTGCGGATCGCGGGGCGCGAAGTGGCCTGCAAAGTGGCTCCCGTCTCGGACGGGACAGAAACGTATGTGCCGCTCGAAATCCTCTCTGCGGTCGGCGCGACCGGAGAGGTCAATGCGAAGGGCGACGCCGCCATCGTGACGCTCAAGACGCCGCCGCGCCGCGCGGAACTGGCGCTGGCCCGGCCCAACGGCAAACCGATGCTGGCCCTCTCCGACCTGGCGCGCTTCCTGAACGCCGTCGTGGTGGGGCCGGAAATGCGGGACAAGGACGGCAAGCTGATTCCGGGAATGCCGACCGATAGAGTCTATCTGCTGGCGCGGATCACCGAGGCGCGTTTCGAGAATGGGGCCTTGCGCGTTGCCACCAGCTTCCCGGTTCCTTTCCGCGTGCGGGCGATGCGCGACGTGAAGCCAGCGCGCAGCTATCTGGACTGTCTCGGCGCGAAGGTCGAGAAGGATTTCCAGCCTGCGCCGCTGCCGGAGGGCGAGAAACGCGCGCTGCGGCTGCGCGCCGGGCAGTTCGATACGGACATCGCGCGCATCGTCGTCGAACTGGACGGCAGGAACGCGCTCTGCGTCTGCGACACGCCCGACAATGCCGCGCTGACGATCCTGGCGAAACTGGAGGAGGCTCCTCCGGGCGCAGCGCAGTCGGCAGAGACGCGCGTGCAGAGTCCCGTCAATCCCGGCGAAAGCGCGATGCCGTCCTTCCAGAAGCCGGTCGAGGATGGCGGCGCGACACAGAACGCCGAGCGCATGGACCGAAACCCGAACGTCCCCGGCAACGTCTCTACAGCAAGCGCCCCGATGCCCGCGCCGCCGACGCTGCCTGCGGCGACGCCGACGCGCGGCAGCCGAGGCACGAAAGCGGCGCGGGGCGGCACGGTCAATCGCGCGCCGCTCCTGGTGCGCGGGCTGACGTTCGCGCCGGACAGCGATACGCTGGCCCATCTGGAGATCGCGACCTCCGGCAAGGCGGCGGCCTATGTCCATTACGTAGACGGCACGAACCAGATGACGGTGGACATTCCGAACGCGGTCCTGAACCTGGCAGCGCCGGACGCGAGCGACCAGAAACTTTCGCATCCGCTGGTGAGCGCGCTGCATGTCGCGCAGGTGCAGGACGCGCCGCCCCTGACGCGGGTGACGCTGGACATGACGCGCGTCGTCGGCTTTACGGTGAATCCGCAGGCCGACCGGCTCTCGGTGGAACTGCGCCTGCCGCGCAATGCGACCGGCGCGCTCTCCGACAAGCTGATCGTCGTGGATGCCGGACACGGCGGCTCCTCCTCCGGCGCGGTCGGACGCGGCGGCGGCACGGTCTATGAAAAGAACGTCACGCTGGCTATCGCCCTGAAACTGCGCGCGGCGCTGGAAGCCTGCGGGGCGCGCGTCGTGATGACCCGCGACCGCGATGTAGATGTGCCGCTCTATGACCGCCCGCGTCTTGCCAACGACATCGGGGCCGATCTGTTCATCAGCATTCACAACGACTCGAACGGCACGCCCAATTCGGCCTCCGGCACGAGTACCTACTATCACATGGGCGATCCGAGCAGTCGGGCGCTGGCGATCTGCGTGCAGCAGGCGGTGAGCGCGGTCACGGGCCTGCCGAACCGGGGCGCGCTCTCGGATGGTATACTCTATGCGAGCGGCCTGGCCGTTCTGCGCGTCAGCCGGATGCCCGCCGTCCTGTGCGAGGTCGCCTACATCAACAATGCGCGCGACCGCAGCAAGCTGGTAGACCCGGAGTTTCAGCAGCGCGTGGCGCAGGCGATGTGCGACGGCCTGCGCAACTACGTCGAGGGACAACGGCGGGTCGCCAGCGTGCAGACGCCCGATCCGATGCGATAAAACTTATGCAGAAACCATGGAAAACGATAGCGGGGCTGGCGCTCCTGTTGGGTGTGGCTGTCGGCGCAGGATGCCATCGCGAAGAGGCAGTCCCGCCGCCCGCGCCGCAAGCTCAGACCCAGGCTCCGCCCGCGCCGCCGCCGGACAAAACCTTCAATGAGAAGCCGCCGCCTCCCGCCAAAGAGTCGGAGGTCGCAGACGCCGTAAACAAGCTGCTGGCCGAGGAGAAGACGCCGGAAGGGCTAAACAGCCCGTTCCCCAAAGGCACGCGCCTGCGCAGCGTGACGATTCAGGACGGCGTGGCGACGCTGGATTTCAGCAAGGAGTTCAACCAACTGGCCGACTCCGGCGAGACGACCGAATCCATGGCGCAGAAGGCGCTGCGGAAAACCCTCTCGCATTTTTATGGCGTGGAGAAGATGCGCGTGACCGTCGAGGGCAGGCCGTTCGAGAGCCAGGCGACCGACTGGAATACCCCGTTCCCCGTCGAGGATGATCGCATGTCGCAAACGGAAAAGCTCCGTCGTCCCATTGCGGGAGGGCGCGAGTGAACCATCGAGTACGACCGGAGGCCGCCGCGCCCATCGGCGTCTTCGATTCGGGGCTGGGCGGGTTGACCGTCGTGCGCCGCCTGCAAGAAGTCCTGCCGCACGAGCGCATCGTCTATCTGGCGGATCAGGCGCACGTTCCCTACGGCGGGCGGGAACTCTCGGAGGTCTGCGGGTTCGCCTGCGGCATCAGCGCGGCGCTCCTGGACTACGGCTGCAAGGCGATCGTGATGGCCTGCAACATCTCCTCGGCGACGGCGCTGCCGGTCGTGCAGAGCGAGCATTCCGGCGTGCCGCTCCTCGGCGTCATCCTGCCGGGCGCGCAGGCGGCGATTGCGCAGACACGGAATGGACGGATCGGCGTGCTGGCGACGGCGGGAACCGTCAAAAGCGGAGCCTATACGCGCGCTCTGCACCGCCTCGACCCGGAAACGCAGGTGACGGAGGTCGCCTGCCCTGCCTTTGTGCCTCTGGTGGAAGCCGGGGAACTGGACACGCCCGCCGCCTTCGCCGCCGCCCGCGACTATCTTGCCCCCCTGCAAACCGCCGGGGCGGATACCGCGATCCTCGGCTGCACGCACTATCCGTTCCTGCTGCCCACCCTGCGCGCCCTCGCGCCCGAACTCCGCTTCGTAGACCCGGCGGAACAGACCGCCTGCGCCCTGGCCGAGCGACTCTCTCAGGCCCGCCTCCTCGCCCCCGCCACCATCGGGAACGATTCCCCGCCCCGACATCGGCTTGCCACCACCGGCGACGCCATCGCCTTCGCTGCGCAGCTTCGCCGCTTCCTGCCCGACGCCGCGCAGACCGCCGACATCGTCCCGGCACGCTGGCGCTCCGGAACTCTCCATCTCGGATAAGCCCGCAAATCCGTAAGAACCTCGGAATTCCCTGTCCGAAACCTGTCAGTAGTATGGAATAAAAACTCAGAAAGGCCCTACCCCGGCCAAGAATTCAGGGTGGACAGAGCGGTGTCTGTATTGGTTTCGATGGGATAAATCCCTTCGCTGTGTGGCGTTCCGCCCAGTGTCCTGCGGACAGGATACAGACCGAGAGTTTGCACCGTGTCCGTAGGACACTGAGCCGCAGGCTACCTAGCGAAGGAATTCATTCCCTCGTGACCGACACGATTGTTGTCTACCCTCACCCCGGTCAGGGCGGAGCCAAAGGAACCAGCCCGGAGAGGAAATTCCATGCCGCGTGACTTGCCTGTATGTAATGGCAGCCTGCTCGTCGCATTCGACGACAAGTACAACCTGCGCGAACTCTACTATCCCCATGTGGGCCAGTACAATCATACGATGGGCTATCCGAGCCGATTCGGGGTGTGGGCGGAAGGCCGCCTCTCCTGGACGTGCGATGAAGGCTGGGAGCGTTCCCTGCGCTATGAGGAAGACACGCTGGTGACGAAGGTGCGCCTCGTTCATCGGGAGATGGGGCTGGCGCTGACCTGCCACGATTGCGTGGACTGCAATCTGGACATCTATCTGCGCCGCATCGAGATAGAGAACCTGCGCGGCGGCGAGCGCGACGTGCGCCTGTTCTGGCATCAGGATTTCAACATCAGCGCCTCCCGCGAAGGCGATACCGCCTACTACGACCCGGCCCGCCGCGCGCTCATCCACTATAAGGGCCATCACTGGTTTCTCATCAGCGGCACGAACGGCAGTGAATGGGGACTCTCCAGCTACGCCACCGGCATCATCGGCCACCACAAGGCGCAGGGAACCTGGCGCGACGCCGAAGACGGCTCGCTGGGCCGCAATCCCATCGCGCAGGGCAGCGTGGACTCGGTGGGCCGCGTGATGGTGCGCGTGCGGGAGAAGGCCGTCGCCTACTACTGGATATGCGCCGGGCGCGATCTGGCGAGCGTCAGCCGTCTCGACCATGAGGTGCGCGAAGTCGGGCCGGAGACCATCTTGCAGCGCGTGCGTACCTACTGGCAGTTCTGGGTGACGAAGGGCGACACGCCT
>DASRGL010000569.1:0-4555 GCA_035651115.1 Chthonomonadaceae bacterium | reverse complement strand
ACTCAGCCTTGCTCCCGCCTAGCGGCGCAGCAACCATGCCCATAGGAGGCAGGAAGGCGGCAAACTCGGCGCCTCTATGGTGCTAACGTGGTGCGGGACGCTACAGGGCTTACGCCCCGTTCTCTATCAGAGAAGGCCCGGACTGGCAAAGCCGGATGCTCCCAGAGGTTGTCTCCGCCGAATTTCGCTCCTACAAGGCAGGTTAACAGAGATCTGATATAGTCTTAAAGAATTTCACCTGAAGCCCTTGCCAAAACGGCTGAGTTCGGTCATGCTGAGAGTGTGTAGAACAACCCGTAGCGGCAGTTCAAACTGCCCCTGCAAAAGCACGAAGTCGGCCTGCGCGGACGGACCTACCCCCCGGCCCCACTGCACGGTCTGGCTGATTCCGAAACGATTCGGGACAGACCGTGCGCCCCGAAAGGGAAGGGGAGGAGAGTCGGCGCAGGCCGACCTGGTGCGTTTGCAGCCGCGAATTCCTTCGCCGGGCAAGGTTTTTATACACCACTCTTAGTGGGTCATCTCTGCACCGGCGGCGGCTTTTTTGCGGCTGCGCAGCAAGAGGACGGCGGGCGAGACGAGGACGACCGAGAGGCCGATCAGCAGAAACGCATCGTTGTAGGCCATCGTCAGCGCCTGCTTCTGCACCGTGCCGGCGATGATCGCCAGCGCCGCCTGCTTCGCCGCCGCCATCTCGTACCCCTTCGCTGTCAGCCCTGCCGTGAGCATCTGCATCCGCTGATCCAGCGCCGGATTGCCCGCATAGATATGCGTCGCCAGCGCGCTGTAGTGGAGGGCGGTCATCTTGGTGATATAGGTTCCCAGCAGCGCGATGCCGAACGAGCCGCCCAACTGGCGCATCAGGTTGAGCATACTGGCTCCCTGCGCGATCTCCACGCCC
This sequence comes from Chthonomonadaceae bacterium, assembly GCA_035651115.1. Lineage (GTDB taxonomy): Bacteria > Armatimonadota > Chthonomonadetes > Chthonomonadales > Chthonomonadaceae > DASRGL01. The sequence continues at coordinate 3,654 of DASRGL010000569.1, read as the reverse complement.
TTCAGACTGTTGAAGGCCGCCAGGTTGATCGGGGTGAACAGCATTCCCAGCCCGGCCCCCCGGAAGATCAGCGCCAGGCGCGTATCCGGCTCGCCGCTCATGGTGGTCATGTGGCCCAGGTCCCACATCGAGTAGATAAACAGCGACATGCCCGTGATGATGAGGAACTGGGGCTTGACGAGCTGGGTTTTGCCGTTGAGCAGGCGTCCGCAGACAATGGCGCTCACGCCCGTCGCGATGCCGCCGGGCATCAGCACCAGCCCGGTCACGGTGGGCGTGAAGCCCAGGATATTCTGCACAAAGAGCGGGAAGATGAACACGCCCCCATACAGGCCGAAGCCCAGCGCCAGGAACATGAGCAGGGCCGCGCTCAAGTCCCGATTCTTGAGAACCCGCAGGTTGACGATGGGGTACCGGTTCTTCGGATGCAGTTCCCAGACGATCAGGCTGATCAGCGCCACCGCCGAGAGTACGGTGAACCGTACGATCCAGGCATCCTCGAACCAGTCCTTACTATTGCCCTCCTCCAGCACGTACTGAAGCGAGCCAAGCCCGACGGCCAGCAGCCCTATTCCCCACCAGTCTATTTTGAAGGTCTCGACGCGATGCTTCGAGTCGCTGAGGAACCCGGCCACGACCGAGGCCGAGAACAGGCCGATGGGCAGGTTGACGAAGAAGACCCAGGGCCAGGAGTAGTTATCCGTGATCCACCCGCCCAGCGTCGGCCCGACGGTCGGCGCGACGATGACGCCGAGGATATAGAGCGACTGGACGGTTCCCTGCTGCTCGCGCGGGAAGATCTCGCGCAGGGTCGCCTGCGCAGTCGAGAGCAGGGCCGCGCCGCCCGATCCCTGAATGATGCGCCAGAAGACGAGTTCGACGAGCGAACGGGACGTGCCGCAGAAGAAGGAGGCGACCAGGAACAGCAGAATGGAGCCGACCAGATAGCGTTTGCGCCCGAAGCGGGAGGCGAGCCAGGCGGTCATCGGCAGCACGACGACGTTGGAGAGGATGTAGCCGGTGGAGACCCAGCCGATCTCCTCGCGCGTCGCGCCCAGGTTCCCCGCCATCTGCGGCAGCGCGACGTTGACGATGGTCGTGTCGAGGACCTCCAGGATCGCCGCCGTGATGAGGCCGATCAGGATGATCCAGCGGTAGGGATTCAGTTCCTCTCCGGTATCCAGAAGAACCGGGGCAGGCCGCTCTTTCAGGTTTGCCGTGCGTAAAGCCGTCGTCTGTGTAGCCATGGGGTATTGATACAGTCCTCCCTTCTTCTACGCAGCAGCCGTCAGGAGAGTTGCGAAACGCGGCGCTCAGGGGAGGCGGAAGAGGCGGAGAACAGGGTATCCTAATCCTGCGGATTTTCTCAGCGCGCAGATGGGTAGGAGAGAGACACGCATGGATTTCGAGGAAGCCCTCCGCTACATGGAGGGGCTGCTGCGCTTCGGCTGGAAGCTCGGCAACGAGCGGTTCGAGGCGCTGTGTGAACGGCTCGGCAACCCGCAGGATCGGTACGCGATTATCCATATCGCCGGGACGAAAGGCAAAGGCTCGACAACGGCGCTATCCGCCGCTATTCTCCGCGCCGCAGGCTACAACGTTGGGGCCTACTTTTCCCCCTACGTCTACGATGTGCGCGAGCGCGTGCAGGTCAATGGGGAACTGATCCCGCGGGAAGACTTCGCGCGCCTGGTGACGCTGGCGCGTCCGCATATCGAGGCGCTGGCATTGACCGAACTCGGCCAGACGACCGAGTTTGAGCTGAAGACGCTGCTCGGTTTTCTCTACTTCGCCGAACGCAGCGTAGATTTCGCCTGTATCGAGGTCGGGCTGGGCGGGCGGCTGGACGCCACGAACGTCGTCAAGCCGACGGTCACGGTCATTACGAACATCGGCCTCGACCACACGAACATCCTGGGCGACACGCACGCAAAGATCGCCGCCGAGAAAGCGGGCATCCTCAAGCCCGGCATTCCCTGTTTCACCGCCACCGACCATCCCGACGCCCTGGAGACCATCGCGCGCATCGCCGCCGAACGCGGCGTTCCTCTCGCGCGGGTGCGGCGCGGCGATGTTTCGGGGCCGACCGGAAACGCTGCTGAAGTCTACTGGGAGGTTGAGAAGCCCTCACCCCCCCGGCCCCCCTCTCCCACGCTGTGGGAGAGGGGGGAGTCCGAGCGAGCGTTGCCTGAACCCTCGCGGGAACTTATTGCGCTCGCCAGGAAACTACGGCAGCAGGGAACTACAGCAGAAGCATTGCTTTGGAAGTTGCTGCGCAGCGGGAGATTGCATGGCAGGAAGTTTCGGCGTCAGCACCCGATAGGACGATTTATTGCGGATTTCTTCTGTGACGATGCCCGCCTGATCATCGAGATTGATGGCGCGGTGCATCAGGAAGCCTCTCAACAAGAGCGCGATCAGGAGCGTGAGGCCATTTTGCGCCAGTATGCTCTTAATTTTTTGCGGTTTTCAAACGAAGAGGTACTTTCCGAAACGGAAAGGGTGCTGAAGATTATCTCCAACTTCGTGCTTTCTCACTCCTGTAGCCGGCCTTTAGACTCCCCCCTCTCCCACAGCGTGGGAGAGGGGGGCCGGGGGGGTGAGGGCGAAACCGCTCCGGTCAGCATCGCGACGCCGACACATCTCTATCCGGCGATGGAGATGCGGATGGGCGGCCTCTATCAGCGGGAGAACGCGGCCTGCGCGGTGGCGGCGGTGGAGAGGGCGCTGGCGGAACGAAACGTTGAACTGCCGGAAGAGGCGGTGCGAAAGGCGCTGGCGACGGCGGCGCTGCCCGGCAGATTGAGCGTACTGCGGATTCCGAACGGCCCTCTGGTCGTTATGGATGGGGCGCACAACGCGATGGCAGCGGAGGCGCTGGCCGGGCCGATAGCGGCGCTGCGTTCGCAGCACGGCATTCGGCGCACGCTGCTGGTCATCGGCATGGTGGGCGGACACGCGCCGGAGGGCGTGCTGGCCGCGCTCGCCCCGGATGCCGCCGCCGTCTATGTCTGCCAGCCGGACTGGAAGCGGGCGATCCCTGCGGAAGAGGTGGCCGAGGCCGCGCGGCGGTTCGCGGCGAACGTGCAGGTGATTCCCTCCGTACCGGAAGCGGCCCGCGCTGCCCTTGCCGCCGCCGGGCCGGAGGACATGGTCTTGATCACCGGCTCGTTCTATACGGTCGGCGAGGTTCCGCCCGACGCGCTGGTCGCCTGGTATCAAGAGGCGCACGCCGGAGTCCGCTAACTCCGGCCCCGGAGGAAGACGCGCGGGCCGAGAGGTCTTCCGGGAACTCGTAGGTGTTCAGGTCGGCGTTCGGCGGCGTATCCGGCGGCGCAGCCAGAGGCAGGATGCCCTCCGGGTCGAGCAGCAGGCGCGCGGGCGGCGCATGGACCCGCAGGCGCAGCGGCGTCTGCGCTTCCTCTATCTCGACGGTGCGTGCCAGCGTGGAGCCGTCGCGCAGTTTCACCAGCAGCGGCAGGGAGAGGCGGTAGGGTTCGCCCGACTGCCGGATGTCCGCCTCGATGAGCGTCTCCCCGTTGGCCCCCCGCCGCGCCGTCACGTCGGTCAGCCAGACGGTGGGCAGGCCGGGCCGTTCCGTCCACTCCGCAAAGAACCAGCGATAGTCCTTTCCCGTCACCTGCCGGACGACCG
>DASRGL010000568.1:0-3380 GCA_035651115.1 Chthonomonadaceae bacterium | reverse complement strand
AGGCCCATCTCCATCCCGACTACCATCTCTATGCCGCGCTCAAGATCGAGTACCTGACGCGGCTTCCGAACCGCGCCTATCCGCACGACTACAGCTACATGGCGATGTATGCCGGGGCCGTGCGCGCGCTGGAGCCGATCAACATAGACCCGGCGGGCATCATCACCGGGCGCTCGCTGTTCACGCGCTCCGAATGCGAAAAACACCTGTTGGCGCACGATCAGATCCTCTTGCAGGAGGCCATCGCGGCGCTCGCCGGGAAGTCGCGCCGTCTTGTGATGTCGCTCGGCGCGTTTCTGCAACAGGAAGCGCGCACGGGCCTGAAACTCTAGCCGGTCGGAGCGGCAGAAAGAGAGACGATGTCCGCAAAGCCATCGGCGCGAAGACTGGTCGTTGCGATCACCGGAGCCAGCGGCGCGCCCTACGCCGTGCGCTTCCTGCAGGAGGCCGTCCGGCACTACGGCGAGATATTCGTCGCCATCTCCGACCAGGCGCTGCAGGTTCTCAGCCTGGAGACGGGCCGGGCCGTCCATGCACGGAGCCTGTCGGCGGAGACGCTGCTCGGCTTCCCGACGCCCGTACTGAAGTTCGTGGACAAGAGGGACTACTTTTCGCCTCCGGCCAGCGGCTCGTTCCGGCACGACGGCATGGTGATCGTTCCCTGCTCGATGGGAACCGCCGCGCGCATCGCCAATGGCATCAGCGACGACCTGATCACGCGCGCCGCCGATGTCTGCCTGAAAGAACGGCGCACGCTGATCCTTGTTCCGCGTGAAACACCCTGGAATCTGATCCATCTGCGCAACCTGACGCAACTGGCCGAAGCGGGGGCCGTCATTCTGCCCGCCGCGCCCGGCTTCTATCATAAGCCGCAGACCATTGACGATCTCATCGCCCATGTCGTCGGGCGCATCTTGCAGCAGCTGGGCATCGAGCAGCAGCTTGTCCCGCAGTGGCAATACACGGAAGAGTGACGCGACGAATCCCGTCCGTGAGGACGGTTGGCGGCGTAGCCGCCCCCGAGACGGGCCTTTCATAGGCCCGGCACTCCGGGGAAGGTAGGGGGCCGATCATGCTGAAAAAGACTCGCATGATTCTCGACATGATCAAGTTCGAGCATACGATCTTCGCGCTGCCGTTCGCACTCATCAGCGCGCTGCTGGCGGCGCGCAGCCAGCCGCAGGGGCTTCCAGTGCGCACGCTGCTCTGGATTCTTGTGGCGATGATCGGGGCGCGCAGCGCGGCGATGGCCTTCAACCGCCTCGCCGATGCCGCATTCGACGCCGAGAACCCACGCACCGCCAACCGCCACCTCCCGGCAGGTCTGCTCAGCAGCGCGCAGGTCTGGCTCTTCTTCCTGGTCGCTGTCGCCCTCTTTGAACTGGCCGCCTGGAAACTGAACCGGCTCTGCTTCCTTCTCTCGCCCGTCGCGCTGGCGCTGATCCTCGGCTACTCCTACACCAAACGCTTCACCTGGCTCTGCCATCTCTTTCTCGGCCTGGCGATAGGTATCGCGCCTGTCGGAGCGTGGCTGGCCGTCACCGGCAAAATCGAACTCGTTCCGGCGCTGCTTGGCGCGGTCGTGATGCTCTGGATCGGCGGCTTCGACATCATCTACGCGCTGCAAGACTACGAGTACGATCTGCGCTCGCCGCTCCACTCGCTGCCGAAAAAGCTGGGCAAGGCGAACGCGCTGCTGGTCTCCCGCCTGATGCACAGCGTCATGATAGTCCTGCTCATTCTCATCGGTGCGCTCTACGGCCTGCACGCGCTCTACTTCCTGGGTGTGGCCGTCGTCGCTGCGCTCATCGGCTACGAGCAGAGCCTTGTCAAGCCCGACGATCTGCGCCGGGTCAATCTGGCGTTCTTCACGCTGAACGGCTGGGTCAGCGTCAGTCTGTTCGCCTTCGTCCTGCTGGACAGCCTGTTCCGTCATTAAGCCGGTTAAAGTGAACTTTCGACCCAAATCTTTGACATAACGAGCCGTCTCATGACTATTCGGATCGGAAGCGTTCCCTATCTCAATGCCAAACCGCTGGTAGACTGGTTCCACTCCCTGGAGTGCGATGCCGATGTCGAACTGACCTACGCCGTTCCCTCCCAACTGGCCCGAATGCTGCGCGAGGACGCGCTCGATGTCGCCAACGTCTCCATCTTCGAGGGCCTGCAAAACCCCGACCTCGTCCTGATCCCCGACATCTCCATCTCCGCCTATGGAGCCGTCAAGAGCGTGCGCCTGTTCAGCAAAGTCCCGATGGAGCGCATCCGGTCGGTCGCGCTCGACACCAGTTCGCTGACCTCGACCGCTCTGACCCGCATCCTGCTCAACGAAGTTTTCGGCCTCACGCCCTGCTACGAACACCGCGCGCCACAGCTAAACGCCATGCTCACTGCCTGTGATGCCGGACTGATCATCGGCGACCTGAAACTGTTCGACCTGCTGCCCGGAACCACTGTCTACGATCTCGGCCAGGGCTGGTACGACCTCACCGGTCTGCCGTTCGTCTATGCGGGCTGGCTGGCCCGCGCCGACCGCGTCTCGTCGGAGATGGCGGACATTCTCCACCAGGCCAAATCCTGGGGAACGGCGCGGCTGGAAGCTCTCGCAACAAAATGGTCGCAGGAGATGTCTCTTCCTCTCGACCGCTCCCACGACTACCTCTGCAACGTCATGAACTACGATCTCTCCCCAACACAGCTAGACGGCCTGCACCTCTTCCAGCGCAAATGCCACGAACATGGCCTCCTCGAAGCTATTCATCCGTTACGCCTCTACTCTTGAGCAGTTGCCCAGTTCGGCGGTTGAAACCGCTTCTGCAAAAGCACGAAGTCGGCCTGCGCCGACTCAAGGCCCCCCTCTCTGGCCCTCCCCCCAAGAACAGGGGAGGGGAACGATAGCACAGGCGGACTTCGTGCCTTTGCAGCCGCAAATGCATTCGCCGGGGCAAAGGAATGCCTCTCGCGCTCCTGACGCAAAAAGGGCAGGATTCTTGCATAGGGATGTCGAATCAGCGTGCGCTACGAAGACGTACAGGCGCAAGTCAGAAAGGAACGGCAGCACACAATGATGGTGTTGATGCACGCCGACGCAACGGCGGAACAGATAGATGAGGTGATGGCGCGCATCATCGCGCACAAGATGAAAGCCCTGCGGCTGCCCGGCGGCGAGCATATCGCGATAGGAGTCGCCAGCGCCATTCCGCCGGAACTGCGCGAACCGCTCACGCAGGCGCTCTCCATTTTGCCCGGCGTAGATCACGTCGTCCAGATCAGCCGACCCTACAAGCTGGCCTCCCGCGAGTTTCATCGCACCGATACCGTCGTTCGCATCAAAGACGTGGAGATCGGCGGGCCGCAGTGCGTCGTCATGGCCGGGCCGT
>DASRGL010000567.1:0-7621 GCA_035651115.1 Chthonomonadaceae bacterium | reverse complement strand
TTGAAGTCCTTGCGCCCGCGCTGCACCATCTCGTCCGCGCGCTCCTTCTCCCACAGATGGCTGCCCGGAATGCACCAGACGCAGCTATTGGCGACGGTCGAGCGGTCGGGGTAGATGTCTATATTGAAGATGCGTTCGGTTCCCGTGTCGGAGCCGCCGTCGCGATGCCAGGGAACCGAGGAGCCGTGTCCCGGCAGCTTGAAGACCAGCGATTCGTAGCAGGGGATGAAGTCCGGCCCGACCATACGGGTCAGCAGGTCGCCGATAAAAGGATGGGCCAGCAGGCGCAGCGAAAAGGTGTTCGGGTTGGAGTGCAGGTAGTGCAGATAGTAGGGAACGCCTTCCGGCCCGCGTCCGCACTGCTTGTCCGCCGGGCCGCCCGCGAGAATCTCGTCTATCAGGCGGGCCGATTCCGCCCGAAAGTGGTCGAGTTCGTCGGCGTGCAGCACATTGCGGCAGATGACAAAGCCGTTCTCGTCGAAGAAAGCGATCTCTTCGTCGGTGATCTTGCGCATCGAGTAGCTCCTTGTTCTGTCGGTCGCTTCACAGCTTCCAGAAAGTTCGCGGCGCGAGCAGGCTTGTCCTGCTCGCGGATTGCGAGTTCCTCCCCGGTTCTTTCGGCGACGGAACGGAGGAGGCAGAGTGAGAGGCGTGGGCAGCCCATACGAGTGTCCGCGCGGCGAGGCCGCTGTGGGGGAGGCTATTCCGCCCGCTTCCAGACCTGAAGAACGGTGGGCGGACGCCCCGGTTCCGGCCGGATCGGACACTGCGCCGCCGGCAGATAGTCGCCGCCGAGGATGCGGCGAGCCGGGGCCGAAGCGGGCTGCCATGCGAGGATATAGTCGGGGCGGCGCGCGCGCAGATGCTGGCCGATGTCGGTATAGAGATCGGTGTAGTCCGGGGGAGGTCCGACGTAGCCCTTCGAGAGGGGAGCCAGATGCGCGACGGCTCGATCGGTCAGGCCGTAGGTATCAAGATAGCGAAGCTGAGGTGTCAGGTAGCAGGTCACGCCGATGTCGAAGTAGGCCAGCGTCGCGCCTGCGGGCATCGTCCGGTCGAGGAAATCCGCGATGAGGATGCCGTTCTCCATTGAGGAGCCTTGCAGCAGTCCCCGAAGATCGGTCGCCCATCCCCGGTCGGCAAGCGAGTGATGGCCTCCCTCGACCGTGAGCAGGCGCGGCGCGGCGTGGAGCGTCAGGCCCAGCAGCGCCGCCACGCCGACTGCGGCCACGATCTCCCCCACGATCTTCTCGCACAGGGGCGCGTCCTTCGCAGCCGCCAGCGCCGCAGCGAGGCGCTCACTGCCTGCCGCCGCCGCTGCTGCGACCTCGTGCAGCGCCACGACCAGAAGCAGCGTCCAGAGCGGCACGACCGGCATCATAAACCGCCAGCCGGGCATCACGTCCCCGCCCGCGCACAGCGCCGTGACCGCCTGCGCCAGCACAAACAGCGGCACGACCTGTGCGCCGCTGCGAGCGAGGCGCGGCGAGAACGCCCCGCCGAGCGCGCCCAGCCACAATAGGCCGGACAACAGCAGCGTCCCGCCATGCACGTCGGTCGGGAAGAAGAGCGTCTGCAGCAGATAGGCCGGGCCGAAACGCCTCTCCAGGGCCAGATCGAGCGGGACCTGCTTGGCGTAGTAGGTGTTGGGCAGCCAGTCCCCATAGTAGGCTTTGCGCCAGAGCAGGAACAGCGTCATCGGCACGATGAAAGCCGCCAGCCAGAGCGCATCGCGCCGCTGCCAGCCGCGCTGCCGCACGCTCAGAACGAATGCCGGAAGCGCCGCGAGGAAGAACACCGGCCCCTCCGGGCGATTCAGCGCCGCCGCCAGCAGCCACAGCGCCGAACTCCAGCCGCGCCCCGTCTGCCGCTCCCGCACGAACGCCAGCGCCGCCAGGGTGACCAGCAGCATCTGAAAGGTCGTCTCCATCCCGTCTATCGCGCTGAGCGCGACCTTCGCGTTCGCCCCGATCAAAAGCGTCACCGCCGCCAGCGCCCAACCCGGCAGATGGAGCCGCGCCGCCAGCCGCCAGACGGCCCCTATCGCGCCGACAGCAAACAGCACGCCCAGCGCTTTGGCGCGGAACAGCACGTCGCCCGGCAGAAACAGCAGCAGCGTCGTCAGCGCCAGGTAGAGGGGGCAGGAGTAGCCCTCCACTCGATCCCCGGCATTGAAGACTGGCCCCAGCCCGTGCCGCAGGTTATCGGCATAGCGAAACGTGATGAACGGCCCGTTGTGCGTGAACGCAAAGACCTGGAAGGAGAAGCACAGCAGGAGCAGCGTTCCCGCCGCCAGCCCCAGCGCGGCCAGCAGCCCGGAACGCGAGCGGACTCTGACGACCGCCAGGGTCGTTCGTACCGCAGTATCTATCGCTGACGACGGGATCGGCATCGTACTGCTTGCGTGTTCCTGGTCTCTTCGCGCGATGCCGTCTCGACTACGGCACCGGCAAAATCGGGGCTACATCCAGACCTGCGCCCTGGACGGGGAGTAGGGCTAAAGGGGGGTCGCGTCCATGCAGGCTGAAACAAGATGTCATTCGAGCCGTTCCCGGCAGTCTCCTTCTGGCTGCCCGCCATTTTGTTGACGATCTTACCGGGGCCGGGATCCGGCGGCCAGGCGGGGCGAAGTCCGTATGGACTTCGCCCGGGCCGAGAGGGGAACGGAGGGCCGGATCACATCGGTTCGATGGCTTCCGGTACGTAGGTGTAGACGAAATCGGGCGTTTTGCCGCAGTCGTAGAGGGGCTTGAGGGTGTCGGCGGCATCCAGCGCGGCTTCCAGGAATTCCGGGCCGCTCAGCAGCACGCGATGCGCCCGGTCGAAGCAGATTCCGAACGCGGCATGTTGTCCCTTGACACGCTGCATCCGCTGCGCGAAGGCGCGCAGCGTGTCGGCGTCGAGCGCATGGCCGCGTTTGGGCTGACCGTCGGCGTCGGGAATATCGTAGGCGCGGATGGTCGGGTGATGCGCCAGATAGGCCGCCAGCGCGTCGGCGTTGCGTTCGAGGTTGGCGGCAAAGAGGGCTTTGTCGTCCGCGTAGTCCTCCACGAAGACGACGACGCGCACCTTCGCGGCGCTGATGGCGGCCCGCAGATGCGCGAACGGCTTGTAGGCGCGCGGCGACCGGGCGAAGGCCACCCAGGTCTCTTCCGGCGCATGAACCGTGCGGCGGAGATGCTGCGCGACATGCGGATAGACCCGTTCTCCCAGCGTCTCCGACAGAGGCTCCGCCAGCGCCGCGCCGATCTCCGTCAGCTTCGGCTTGATGCGGGAACGCAGCAGAGGCATCCGCGCCGTAAATCCTGGAACCTCGAAGACCTGGAAATCTTCGGGCGCGAAGCCCGCAAACTCGCTGGCCGTCGCCAGGGAAACGACCGGCGCGCTGCCTCGTGTTGCCATAACCGATGTCCTCCTCTACTCGCTCTTGGAGCCGACTCGCTCCGCCCTGTCGCTCCTGTCGGCCCGCTCTCCGCCGCCCGCTCCCTCTGTCTGGCTGGCCGCGCTGCGATACTCTTCCCAGGCTTCTGCGACCCGGCCTTCCGTCACGTCGCCGGAGTGCGTATAGAACCGATAGCGCAGGCGCAGCGGCTTGCGCGGTGTCAGAATGATCGGCTCCTCCTGGAAAAATCCGAAGTTCGGAGAGAACGGCCCGTAATCGCGCGTAAACCAGGGCGTGGGATGCTCCGGGTTCTGAGGATGGTCGAAGACGGCGATGCCGCAGGTCAGCCGCCCCAGCTTGCCGGAGCAGTCCACCCAGGGCGAACGCTGCCGGTAGGTCTGGCGCTCGTTCTTCTTGCCCTCAGCGTTGGTCAGCGTGCCGCCGCCGCGCACGCTCAGGGATTCCGCCACGCGGACGATGGGCAGTCCCGCCTCGTTTGTCGGGTACAATGTAACCGTCGTCTGCGCGGGCGCGCGGAGGGTCAATTCCAGGTCGAAGAGACGGGCTTCCGGCGGAGTATCGTAGAAAGTGAACGTGCGCGTATCGGTCAAGCTGACACTGCTGTTGGGGGCGACCCAGTCGCACTGCTCGGTGAAGCCGCCGACTTCGCCGCCGCTGACAAGGTTCTCGAACTTGCGGTGGACGATCTTGCCGCTGTTGTGGCGTTCCAACCAGAAATCTATGTCGTCCACCCGTCCGTGTCCGGCCCAGATGCCGTGATGGTGGCGGTGATCGGTCGGCGCATCGGCCAGCAGCGACAGCCCGTTGGCAGCGCGCAACGGATAGAGATAGGGCTTCCAGCGCGGCGGGCCGAACTGATAACGCGCGTACTCCTGCCCGCCGATACGGATCACAAGCTGTCCGTTTTCTTCGATGATTTCCACCATGGCTCGGTATCTCTCCCTTCTGTTCACATTGTACCCAAATATTGGGGCGCGTGGGAAGGGCGAGCGCGACGGCAGGAGATGCGGCAGCAGCGCCGCAGGCTTGCAGACGACAGCGCGCGGTTCCGGAGCGGAGAGGAAGGACATTTTCCCTCCTGATAATCTCCTGGCGGGCCACCAGGTCAGAGGAACGCGCGCATGGCCCCTCGCACTATCGCAATACTGAGGAGAACAAGGGCAGATGCCAAAACGGATCATTCTGGCTGTAGACGACGAGCCATTGGTGACGCGCCTCGTGCAGGTCAATCTGGAACGCGCGGGCTATGAAGTGCGGACGGCGCAGGACGGGATCGAGGCGCTGGAGATATTACAGTCGGGGCAGACGCCATTCGATCTGGTGTTACTGGATGTGACCATGCCCTACATGGATGGCTTCGAACTGCTGCATCAGATGAAAGCCGATCCGAGCATCAAGGACATTCCGGTGGTGATGATGACCGCCCGCGTTCTCGATGCCGATATTCTGCACGGCAAGGAACACGGCGCGATCGGGTATCTGCCCAAGCCGGTGCATCCGGTCGAGTTGGTCAACACCGTCCGCCAGGCGCTAGGCGATACGGAAGAGACGGAGACCGATTAGGCGGGCCGGTTATAGAGAATTCCGACCATGCAGCCCTCACCCCCAGAACCTCCCCCCTTCCCCCTCCTTCGTAAGGAGGGGGAGCCAGTCGGCGGCTCTCTCCTTCGTAAGGAGGGGGAGCCAGTCGGCGGCTCTCTCCTTCGTAAGGAGGGGGAGACGGCAGGGGCGCTGTTTGCTGCGTCCAAAGGAGTGAGGGCCTGAGAAGGTTGTGTTCACCCTTATTTGCCCGAAGGCGGGGCGGGCGGAGGAGTGTCCGGGGCTTTGGTCTCCGGCTCCGGATGGCCGTGATGGCACATGTAGCAGGTCGCCTGCTTGCCGAGGATCTTCTGCCTGGCGTTCAGTTCGTTCGTCATGACGAGCATCTTGCGCGCCATCTCTTTCGTGGGCTTGTCGTCGCGCTCGAAGCCGGTATGGTCGGGATTGATGACATGGCAGAAGTCGCATCGGACGCCCAGCGAGGCGTCTATTTTGCGCATGACGGGAATCAGTTGGTCGGCGGGCAGGTTTTTCAGGACTTTGATGTTCTTGAACTTCTCTTTCGCCGTCGGCGCTTTGTGCTTCTGTTGCAGCCCGCGCGAAGGCGCGCTGCTCAGCATCCCGATCAGGACGACCGGAGTCAGCAGGCCGAGGGTCAGCAGGCCTGGCCTGACAAAACGGGTGAATGGCGCACGTGTCTTCATGTAGCGAACGACTCCTCTCTTGTTTTCTCGCCCCTTGCACTGGCTGAGGCGGATCAGTGGACATCTATCTCCAGATGGTCGCCGGCAAAGAGCGTTACGGGCGACTCGAAGGAGACGATCACCGCGCCGGTCGGGTCGAGCGCGGCCCGGCTGCCGACCGGCGCGCGGCGCAGGCTCACATGGGCCGTCGGCGGGCCGGGAACGGACGAATCGGCGCGGGGCGGCGGGCCGGGAATGCGCACGGCTTGAAGGACGAGGCTGGCCGCGCTGTTTTTCGGATCGGGCGGCCCTATCGCCGCCAGCGGGATCAGGCGATCTATCCGTAAGGTCAATACGCCGCCGCGCGCCGTCGGGCGGAACGTGACCGTTCCCCAAAAGGTCGGCGCGAAGAGCGGCGCGGAGAGACTGCGCCAGGTTCCCGGCATATTCGGCGCGAGGCTCAGCCGCCCGGCGTTCAGATCGGCGGTGAAGCCCTCCAGCGCGTAGAGCAGGTTCCAGTCCGCCGCGCCGGTCATGTAGGCCAGTCCCGGCGTCACGCTGCGGCCCGTGTCTGCCTGGAACGCGGCGGGCGTCTCCCAGGGCGAGCGCAGCGCGTTGTCGCGGGTGTTCTCCAACCGCTGCAGCAGCGCGACTCCCGCCGTCGCCTGTCCCTGGGTGATGTAGAGCGCGGCCTGCGCGAGCAGGGAGGCGGCGACGCGGCACTGACGCGCTTCCGGGTCGTCCGGCGGCAGGGTTCCGTCGGATCGCACGCGGTACGGCGGGCCGAAAGGCGTTCCCGCCGCCCGATCGTTGCGCGCTTGCAGGCTTTGCAACGCCTTCCGCACTTCCTCCGGGGGCAGCAGAGGGCCGAGTCCGAGCGAGTCCGCCGCCCACTCTCCCCACAGTTGATCGGTCTGGCAGAAGCCGTCCGCAGGCAGAGCTTGGCCTCCTCCCGGCATCGCATAGAACGCCCCGTTCCAGAACCGCTTGCGCACCCCCTCGGCAGCGCTCGTGGCAGCATCCTTGCACTCTTTTGCAAAATCCTCGTCTCCAGCGAGTGCAGCCAGTCTCTGCCCGGCGCGCAGCGCGGCCAGCCAGAGCGTTCCTGTCGCCGGAGAGCCGCCTTCGGGCAGTCCGGCGCTATCGAGGCCGCGCTGCAGGATGGCCCGCAGCGCCAGACGCGCATAAGGATAATACGGCTTCAGGAACGAAGTGTCACCGGTCCACAGCACATACTCCGCCACCTGCACGACAAACGCGCTGGCGCTTTCCGCGTCGTCGGGCCAGGCATAGAACGCGCGCCTGTGAAGCAGCGTGGCGAGAAAGTCGAGCGGCGTGGGCAGCGAAGCGGTGATCTCCGCCGGGTCTTGCCAGCCGAGCGGCCTTTCCAGCGTCCCCAGGCTGCGCGGGATGGCCCCGGTGAGCGACTGCGCCCGCGCATAGCTGGCGAGTTCCTGCGCGGCCAGTTCCGGGAAGAAGGCGAGCAGCAGGCGGCTGGCGGCCAGGCGGTCGGAGAGCGCGCCGAACGCGCCGAGGTCGCTGGCGGCCACGGCATCGCCGCCGGAGAGCGTTCCCACATTGGCGAGCAGCGTGAAGTTCCCGGCGCGCGTGTAGAGAGAGTTGGCCGTGAGGGGCGCGGCGCTGTTGATGAGGCGGCGGACGAGCCAGCGCGGCAGGTCGGAAAAGAGCAGGCGGTTCTGCCACTCCTGGGTCAGGCTGAGCAGGCTCTGCCACTCCGCCAGCAGGAGGCGGGCCGCGCGGTTGGAGTCGGGGAAAATCTGCGCGTAGGCACGTCCGTAGTCCGCTCCGGAGAGCGTGCGATAGCGCGGCGTGTGCCAGGCGAAGGCGAACGGCAGCACGACATAGTCGTTGGGCTTGAGCGTCAGGCGCACGGCGACTACGCCCGCCGGATGCGTTTTGCCCTCCTGGCCGAGCGGCGCTTCGCCGGAGACGGTCCCCGCCCGCGCAAACTCCTCCCACCATCCGGGGCGCGCAT
>DASRGL010000566.1:0-6090 GCA_035651115.1 Chthonomonadaceae bacterium | reverse complement strand
GAAAGATCAGCGCGCGCGTGCTGGTATGGACGCCCTTCTGTGTGGAGCAGAGGTGACAGAGGAATGCGCCCGGAGCGATCAGCAGCCAGAACATCTGGCTATTGGCCGGTGGGCAGTCGGGCCGAACCCAGTGCGGCCTCGAACCGGTGGGACGCACCACGCCAGGCGGCATCACAAACAGGGTGCGTTCCGGCAGAGTCACCACCTGAATACAAGGATCGTGCGCGGCCTCCTCCCTCTCCGGCAGCGCGGTCACGTCGCTGCCGAAGATATAGTCTATCTCGCCTTCCAGCACGCAGCCGAGCAGAATGAACCGTACGGAGGCCAGGTCTTCCTCCGGCCAGGCATAATAGAACAGGTCGGAGTGTTCCAGGCGATGTTTCGGCGGCAGGGGCGGGCGCCGCTCCCGTATCTGCAGGCCCGGCGCTGGCGGGATCGGAGGGTCGGCGAATAGCAGGCGCAGCATCCCCTCGGTCTGAAGCCAGGGAATCAGCTTGCTATTCAGCGTATGAAGCAGTTGCGCCCGCTCAGAGTCGATATCGCGCATCTCAGAAGTTCCCACAGGGAGAGGATAACCGGTACTGGGAATGTTTTCTCTATAGGCTTCTCATTACCCTCCTGCGGGGAGTCTATGCCCGGCTGCCGGGCCTCGATACGGGCGGCAAGATGCCGTGAGCCTGTCGGGTATACTGAACGCAGGAAGAGACATCCCGACAGCCGGACGAACAGGAGAGCGCCGGATCAGAGAGGAGAAGCATGGAGATACTGTTTTGCGGCACGGCGGCGGCAGAGGGCTGGCCCGCATTGTTCTGCACCTGCGCGGCCTGCCAGAAGGCGCGGGCGCGCGGCGGCAAAGACCTCCGCAGCCGCGCCGCCTATATGCTGGATGACCGGGTGCGCGTGGATTTCGGCCCGGACTCGAACCTGCACCAGCAGAAGTACGGCCTGGCCTATGAGAAGCTGGAACACCTGATCATCACGCACAGCCATGAGGACCACTGGTTTCCTGCCGATCTGGCCTATCGGCGGGAGGGGTTCGCCGTGACGCCGGAGACGCCGCTGCATGTCTGGGGCAATGCGAAGGTGGAGGCCCGATTTGCGAAGGAGTATGGGGAAGACTGGAATGCTTATAAAGTCGTCTTTCATCGCCTGGAAGCCTGGCAGCCGATAGAACTGGGCGGCGGCCTGACCGCGACGCCGGCGCTGGCGGCCCACGACCGGAGCGAGGAGTGCGTCAACTTCCGGCTGGAAGCGGGAGGGCGGGCCGCGCTGCTCGGTCATGACACCGGCTGGTACGACGCGCCGACGTGGGAGTTTCTGAGCGGCAAGCCCCTTGACCTGCTCGTTCTCGACTGTACCTACGGCCCGATAGACCATGATCGGGGGCATCTCGGCTGTGCGGCCGTCGTGCGGGCGCGCGACGAGTTCGCCAGACGCGGCGCGCTCGCCCCCGATGCGCGCTGCGTCGCCACCCATTTCTCGCACAACGGCGGCTGGCTTCACGAGGAGTTGGAACGGTTCTTCGCGCCGCACGGCATCCTGGTCGCCTACGACGGCCTGAAATTGACTCTGTAGCGCCCGCCGACCCGTTCTCGCCGGGAACCGAAAGGCCGGTCGCGGTGTTCCTGCTATAATAGGCGGAAGAGAGACTCATACGGCAATGGCAGCGCCGCCATTCCTTGCTGCGCCTTGCCAGGAAAGCGAAGTCAATGCCCCCTGTGGATAGATATACGTGCGAGCAGGTTTTTGAACGCCTGGACGACTACCTGGATCGGGAGCTATCGCCGGAAGAGATGGAGATAGTTCGGGAACACCTCGAAATCTGCGCGTGGTGCGCCTCGACCTACGATTTCGAGGCGGGCGTTCTTAAGGAACTGCGAGGTCGCTTGCAGCGTGTCGCCGCGCCTGCGGGCCTGCTCGCGAAAATCTCCGGCGCGCTGCAGCAGGCGCAGACCGAAGCGCCCGATAGCTCGTGAGCAGAGGAAGGCGCAATGTTCTGCCGGAACGGAAAGCCGTCATTGCGGAGGATAGAGCGCGCGGAGGGCGGCGATCTCGACGGCGGTGTAGCCGACGCCTTCGAGGAAACTATCGGGCAGGTGCGCTACACAGGATCGAAGGGTTTCCCGATCCAGCGCACACGGCCCGCCCGGAATCAGGCTCTCCAGGCCGCGCGCCCGATGCAGGTCGCGGCAGTCGAGCAGCAGGGTATGGGAAAGAAGGGCGTCCGTCAGGTCGGCGTTTTCGAGGGTCACGCCGTTCAGGTTCGCGCGCGTCAGATCGGCATGGCGCAGATCGGCGGCGCGCAGAATGGCCCGCGTCAGATTCGCGCCGACAAGCGTGGCGTAGCGGCAGTCGGCTCCGATAAGAGACGCCTGGCGCAGGCTGGCTTCGGTCATATCCGCGCCCGCCAGCCGCGCCTCGTTCAGCACGGTGCGCTCGAAATCGGCCCGGTCGAACTTCAGATTTTGCAGGTCGGCCCCGCTCAGGTTGACGTCTTTCAGATGGGCGCGCGTCAGGTTGGCCCCTTCCAGCTTTGCGTCGCGCAGGTTCGTTCCCCACATGCGCACGGCGGTCAGGTCGGCCCCGCGCAGGTCGGCTCCGGTCATGACCGTTCCCCACAGCTTGGCCCCGTCCATCTGCGCGCCGCAGAGCCGCGCGCCCGACACGTCCGCTTCGTTGATGTCGGCCCCGCGCAGATCGGCCCCGGTCATGTCCAGCCCGGCCAGGTTCGCCTCGAACAGATCGGCCCCGGCCAGGCTCGCCCCGGCCAGTGTCTCCGTTTCCAGGCGTACCAGTACGGCCCCTGTCGTTTTATGTCGTACCTCGATCATGGCGGCTCCCTGAGCGTGGATCGTCTCTGCCGAAACGCTGGTTCGCCTGGGGCCGGTCGAGTTCCTGCTTTTCGCGGCGTATCCGCTCTGGATGCGCCGCGAAATCACTCTATCGGCGGCTCAGCCGCGCACGAAGCGGTAGTACTTATGGCCGTTCCGCCACACGGTCTTGCGGACGTACCGCTTGCCGTTGCGATAGAAATACGGTCGGCTGAAGTAGGCGGCCCGCGCCCGATCTATCTTGCTCTGGCTCTTGCGATCCTGCTCATACCGCCAGGCGGAGTAGAGCGCGCCCGCCGTGCCGGCGAAGGTCAGCGTATTGTCGTGCCGGAGCAGGCCGATGATGCCGAGCGCGCCCGCTCCAATGGCAATGTTGCGCCACTCGTTTTTTGTCTGCTGGCGACGATGCGACTCGCGGTCGCGCCAACTCTGCGCGCTCACCGTGACCGGGGTCAGGAGCGTTCCGCTGAGTACCGCTCCGGCCAGCAGGCTGGCGCATAACGCTTTGACTCTCATAACAGACTCCTCTCTTCTGAGCCTCATGGCTCAAAACAGGTGTTACGTCTCTTCGGAACGCGCGCCGGGGCCGGATGTGACCCTGATGCGCTTTAACAGAAAAGACGTTTGCGCCGGTGAAAATGTTCTGTGCAGGACGATCCCGGGGCGATACCAGAGAGCGATAAGTAGCAACGACAGGCAATAAGTCGGGATAGCGCACGACGCACGCCATGCGAACAGGACGGGGAACGGCAACAGCGAGGCAGAGAGACCGGAGAAGAAAAAAGCCTTCCCATCAGGCTCATAGGCGGCCTGGTTCAAAGGCGGTGACAGCCCATCCTGCCTCCGGCTCTGGTGGAGGAGGAGGGGATACGCTTCGAGATGACAAAGCCCCGCAAGCGTACCGAACATGCCCGCCCCGCGGGATGGCCGCGCCGTCAGGAGTCGTCGCGAACAGATGGCGGCGCAGGTATCGGGACGGTCCGGTTCCCAACGCCACCCTCCCGGATGTCGAACTCTGGAACCCCGGCGCGGGCAGTTCGGTACGCGCCCAGTGTAGCCAGGGAAGTTTACGGGCAGGTAACGCCGCCGTTAAGTTTGGATGACGATGGAGAGGCAAGAGCCTGGAGCGGAGCGGCCCCGCTTCAGGGGAGGCGGTCCCAGGGACGCGCCAGTGTCGGGCGGTTGGCATAGAGCCGCATCCTCAGCGTCAGTTGTTCTCCCGCGCCCGGTTCTAACCGCACGCTCAGGCAGGGCGACCCCACGCGAATCTCTCGCCCGCCCTGCATGACCTGCATGATCTGATGCTCCCCATACGCTCCCGCCTGGAGGATGACGGTGCGCGGCTCGACCTGGTGAAGGTTGACAAGCGTGAGAACCGTCTCGTCGGCGGAGAGTTTCTCCATCAGCGCGCCGACATCGGCAGGCAGACCTGCCCGGCGGCGTTCGGGATCGAAGTAGCGCACGCGGCAGTGGAGCGGCCCGCCCCAGTAGCTGGGACGGATGCCGCCGAGCATGAGATGCAGGAGAGAGGCGACCGAGCAGGGATTGTAGACCATCGGATCGTCGGACAGGCGCGTATCGGGCGTGGTCGGATCGGCGCGCATTCCCTCGACACGCTCCCGGATGCGCGCAAAGTCCGCCTGCAATGCCTGCTCCGGGTAGTCCGGGTTCCTGCCTTCCAGATAGGCCAGCCAGTCGTTGTCCGGCAGGCGCTCCCGGTCGGTGGGCTGCTGTGACCAGTACCAGAGGTCCAGCGCGCCGTGCAGGTACGGGTGCGGCTGGAAGTTGTACCAGCCCTCGTCGCCGTAGTTGTGCGGATAGACCCGGCTGCCGTTGACGACCCGGCTCTGCGCGTTGATCGTGTCCAGCAGGTTTCGCCACACATCGAGATATTTTTCATCGCCGGTAAGCAGGAAGGCGTTGCCGAAGCCGATCAGTCCGACATAGGTGGTGCTGCGGTGGGCCAGTTCGCCGGTCTGCGGCACGACGACGGTGAACCCCCAGCCATAACAGCCCGCATACCACTTGCCGGAAGGCCCGCCGATCTTGCCGTCCAGCCCGATCTTGCTCGGCAGGAGGCCGCCGTTGGCGCGCGCCCGCTCCGCCCAGGCATCCACATACTCCAGCAGCCAGTCCTTATACTTCTCTTCATGGGTCAGCAGGTAGGCGTTCAGGGCCAGCGAGGTCGCTGCCAGGTTCGACGGATGGTCGCCGACGACATCGGTGTAGTCCTGGAAATGCGCCAGCATCTCCTCATAGGTGCGCTCGCCGTGCCGCGCCTTGAAACGATGGCCGACCTCGATGGGATCGCCCGCCCAGTCCAGCGCTGTCGCCGGGCGCAGCAGCGGGCCGCGACTGCCGTTGAACAGACTGCGGATGATCTTGTGTTCGGGGTCGTAGTTGGGCGCGTCCGGGTCTTCATTCATGTAGAACCCGGCGTACCGCCGAAATCGCTGCAAGGTCGCCGGGTTCTGCGGGTCGGAGAGGCCGAGCAGGTTGAACACGCCCAGCCCTTCGCCGTTGTGCAGCCAGTCGAACATGACGGGGAACTCTTTATAGTACATGCCGTCGCGGGCGAACGGCACCTCCGTCGTGCGCGCCTGGGTGTACTGTCGCAGATGGCCCTCCCAGGCCCGGTTGACCATCTCCAGCACGACATCGTCCGCGCCGAGCGCGTGCAGGAGAGGCCAGTCCACGCAGCTCTCCATGGCATCATCGGGGCCGTCGTTGCCGCCCCAGCGCTCTACGCAGCGCAGAAACCCGCGCTCGTCGAAGTACCTGGCGAAGTATTCGCGGCAGGCTGCCGTGTTGGCGCGCAGCAGTTCGCGTTCCAGCAAAGCCCAGGTCGGCGGCGTCCTCGGTGTGGTGATACGGATCATCGGTCTCTGTCCCCTCGTGTCGGCGTTCTCAGGAACCTGGTTCGCGCCCGGAAGGGCAATCTCCTATATCCGACGCCCATGTTGCCGACGAGGGTATAATGGGCATAACAACCGGTGAGGAGGAATACTCCGATGGCGGCCGGAACCCTGGAAGAGCGATTGACGACATTGGAAACCCGTCTGGACGCGCTCCAACGCCTGATCGAGGAGCGTCTGCCGCAACAGCCGACGAAAGAAAAGCGCGGCTGGCAGGCCATTGTCGGCACGTTTGCCGATGACCCGCTCTATGAGGAGGCGATGCGTCTGGGTCGAGAATGGAGAGAGGCGCAGCACGACGAAACCGACGGAGAAGCCCGACTGAATGGTCATTCTCGACACGA
>DASRGL010000565.1:0-3293 GCA_035651115.1 Chthonomonadaceae bacterium | reverse complement strand
CAGGCCGTCCTCCGCCGCCACCCGCAGGCCGGTATGACCGGGCGTGTGGCCGGGTGTGGAGAACAACTCGATGCCCTCGGCCAGGCGGTCGTCGGCGCGCTCGAGGCGTTCCAGCATCGGGTATTCCGGCGCGTCGTCGCGCGTATGCTCCCACCAGTAGGCGATCTCATCATCGGCCATCAGCCAGATCGCGTCGGGAAAGGCTTCCAGGCCGCGCCGGTGGTCGCTGTGGAAGTGCGTGAGAAAGACATAGTCTACCTGTGCGGGCGCAAGGCCGCAGGCATCGTCCAGGAAGCGGGCCATCTCCTTCGGGTCGCGGGAAGGGTCTACCAGGAGGGTGAGGTGGCCGGAGCGCAGGACAGTCATCGTGCAGACGTGCGCGCGGCGGCGCGTCGTTTCCCCCCAGAGGCGATTCTGTCCGAGCGTGCCGATATTAAGCAGCGACCAACGTACCGAGGCTCCCATACGCAAGAAGCTCCTTTCTCTACGACGGTTGCGACAGAAACCCTATAGCGCCTGTAGTGTAAGTATAGCAATAGGCCGTGCCTCTGTCAATTCATTCTTCATTCGCTGCAACGAGGGCGGGAACTTCAGGCAACCTCTTGACAAGGTCGCGCAGTGCGTTCATAATATTGATTGACCAATCAATCAAGGATAGGCCGATGCCTCGCAGAAACGAGAAAGGATTTGAAGCCAGACGGCAGCAGATAATCGAGGGAGCCTTGCGCGCCTTCGCCGCGAAAGGCTACGAAGAGGCCACGAACCGGGACATCGCCGAGGCTGCCGGGATCGGTTCGCCGGGCCTGATCTATCACTACTTCAAAGACAAAGGCGATCTGTTCCGCGCCGTTTTAGAGCAGCGAGTGCCGCTGCTGCAGCTCCTCGCGCACCCCGAAGAACTGCTGGCGCTGCCGCTCGAAGAGGCGCTGACCCGCGCGGGCCGCGCCTATCTGAGCATGATGGACGATCACGAGACCACGACGTTCCTGCGACTGCTCTTCGGCGAGGCCGTCCGCAGTCAGCAGGTGGCGGATCGGTTCGCCGAGGTCGGCCCCCAGCGCGGGCTGGAGTTCCTGGCGGTCTATCTCGAACGTCAGATGGACGCCGGAACGCTGCGGCGCAGCGACCCGCGCATCGCCGCACGCTGCTTCCTCGGCCCGTTGATCCTGCTGCTGCTCACCCGCGAGATCGTGCGGCAGCCGGGCCTGAGCGACTTCGATGTGGAAGCCTATCGCGCGGCGGCGCTGGACATCTTTTTGCATGGCATGAAGCCACTTCTGTCTGAACTGTGATTCGTCGGATTATGGGATAGACTGTGATTTGTATATCGTCTGAACTATGATTAGAATGATTAACGGATAGACTATGATGGGGCCGAACTCAATCATAGCCTATCCTATAATCTCATAAATCACAGTTCAGACGCTTTGCCAGGAGACTTTCCGATGGCGCATCCGAACCCTCGCCTGCTGATCCCTCTGACGCTGCTTGCCGTCTTCGGCATCGGCGGCTGGTACATCGAACAGCAGCGCGCGAAGACCCGCAGCACGCTCTCCGGCTTTTTCGAGAGCCAGCCCACGCAGGTGGCATCGCGCCTCGGCGGGCGAGTCGCGCAGATTCTCGTGCAGGAGGGCGACGCGGTTCACGCCGGGCAGGCGTTGATTATTTTCGAGGCGGAGGCGAGCCGGGCCGAAACGGAGGCGAAGCAGGCGCAGGCGAGGCAGGCGCAGGCGCAGTTGCGGGAGGTGGAAAACGGGCCGCGCCGCGAAGACATCCGCCGACAGGAAGCGGTCGTTGCGGAACTCAGGGCGGCGCTGGCCCGGCAGGAGAACGGGCCGCTGCCCGAAGAGATCGCCGCCGCCCGCGCCCGTTTCCGTCAGGCGCAGGCGCTCTACCAGAAGACGCGCGCCGGAGCGCGCCCGCAGGAGATCGCGCAGGCCCGCGCCGCCGAACGGAATGCGGCGGCGCGATTGGCACAGGCGGAACGCGGCCCGACGGAAGAGGAAAAGGCGCAGGCAAAGGCCCGGTTGGACGCCGCCAGCGCGCAGGAGACGCTGGCGCGCGAGGAGATGGCGCGCACAGCCAGCCTCTATCGGCAGGGCGCGACCAGCCGCCAGGCGTTCGACCGGACGCAGGCAGACCTGCGGGCGGCGGAGGCGAAGCGACAGGAGATGGCCGAGGCGTTCCGGCGCGCGGAACGCGGCACGCCGCAGGAAGAGCTGGAGCAGGCGCGGGAGGCCCACCGCCAGGCGCAGGCGGCGCTGGCGCTTGTACTGGCCGGTTCGCGCAAGGAAGACATCACATCGGCCCGGAACGAGGCGGAGGCGGCGCGGCAGAACCTGAACCTGTTGCTGCGCGGCACGCGCCCGGAAGATATTCGGGCAGCGCGGGCGCGATTGGCCCAGGCGGAGGCGGCGCTGGCGGCGCTGCGGGCAGGCAGCCGTCAGGAAGAGATTGCGCAGGCCCAGGCAGCGGCAAAGGCGGCGCAGGATGCGGCCCGCAGTTCCCGCCGGACGCTGGAAGAGCGCACCGTCCGCGCCCCGCGCGATGGCGTCATCGAGCGCATCCCGGTCGCTGTCGGCGATCTGATCGCGCCGGGAACGATGGTAGTCCGCATGAACGATCCGACCGACCTCTGGATTCGGGTCTACGTCCCGGAGGCGAAGCTGGCGCTGGTCTCCGTCGGCGATGCGGCGGAACTGCGGGTGGACGGCATCCCCGACCCGGTTCCGGCGCGGGTGGAGAGCATCGCCACGCGCGGCGAGTTCACCCCGGCCAACCTGCAAACGCCGGACGAGCGCGGCAAGCAGGTGTTCGCCGTGCGGCTGCGCCTGAGACAGCCCGATCCGCGCATCAAAGCCGGGATGTACGCGACGGTGACGCACATAGGACGCCTGCGATGAACGCCATCGAACTGCACGATCTGACCAAGCGGTTCGGCGACCTTACCGCCGTAGACCATCTCTCGTTCACGGTCGAGAAAGGAACCATCTTCGGCTTTCTGGGGCCGAACGGGAGCGGCAAAAGCACCTGCATCCGTATGCTCTGCGGCCTGCTGCTGCCCACCTCCGGCACGGCCATCGTCGTCGGCCACGACATCATCAAGGACTCGGAGGGCGTGAAGCGTTCCATCGGTTACATGAACCAGGCATTCAGCCTCTATCGCGACCTGACGGTAGAGGAGAACCTGACCTTCTTCGGCGGCGTCTACGGGCTGCGCGGCGAGCGGCTGCGGCAGCGCAAAAGCGCCGTCATCGAACTGGTGGGCATTCAGGACTATCTAGATCGGCGCA
>DASRGL010000564.1:0-20469 GCA_035651115.1 Chthonomonadaceae bacterium | reverse complement strand
GGGCGCGTCCGCCCGGAATGACCAGCGCATCGTACTCTTCCGCCTGCACGTCGGCGAACGTGGCGTTCAGCGTGAAGTTGTGGCCCGGCTTCTCGGAATAGGTCTGCGCGCCCTCGAAATCGTGGACTGCCGTGCGAACCGACTCGCCTGCCTTCTTATCGGGGCAGACGGCATCCACCCGATGACCGACCATCTGCAGCGCCTGAAACGGCACCATCACCTCATAGTCCTCGACATAGTCGCCGACCAGCATCAGTATCCGCTTTGCGCTCATCTTGCACTCCTTTGGTTGTCCTCAAGCCGCCCGGCGAATGCATTCGCGGCTGCCAAAGCGCCAAGTCGGCCTCCGCCGACTCGAACCTCCCCTCTCCCGCAGCGTGGGAGAGGGGGCGGGGGTGAGGGCTTCTCCCCTCTCCCGCAGCGTGGGAGAGGGGGCGGGGGTGAGGGCCGCTTCTCAACTGCCAGGTGAAAGTTCGGCCTGAGACCACTTGCTCTCCAGGCGCACCGGCGTATAGTTTGCGATATAGTCCAGCGCGCCGACGGCGTCCGGGGCGAAATGGTAGAGGTTCCGGTACTCCGGCCTGGCAAACCGTTCCCGGTAGATATGCTCGAAGAGATGGGCCAGAGGATCATAGAAGCCCTGCGCGTTGATCAGCGCGATAGGCTTGTCGTGCGCCTGAAGCTGCTTGAGCGTCAGTATCTCCAGCAGTTCCTCCAGCGTGCCGAAACCGCCGGGCAGGGTCACGAACGCCTCCGCCCGCGCCTCCATATAGGCTTTGCGCTCCCGCAGGTCTCGCGTCACGATCAGTTCATCGGCGATCTCGTAGGCGATGCCCCGCTCATGAATGGACTGCGGAATGACGCCGATGACCGTGCCGCCGCTGGCATGGACCGCGCGGGCGACGGCTCCCATCAGGCCGACGCTCGTGCCGCCGAAGACGAGCGCATGGCCGCGCCGCGCCATCTCCGCGCCGAGTTCCGTGGCGGCTTCGAAGAAGGCGGGCGCGATGGCGTCGCTGGAGGAGCTATAGACACAGATCGCTTGCTGCATGGCAGGCCAGGAACCTCTATTTCACGGCCAGCGGAATCTTGACGGCGATTCGCTCGCTGAAACTCTGCGGCGGTTCCGGCGGCGTCCAGCCTTCCGGCGGCTCGACCCAGCGCCCGTCCGACTTGATCAGCGCGATCAGTTCCTCGACCCCCCGCTCCTGCGGGATCCCGGTCTTGACCTCCTCGCGCTGGCGGTAGAGCGAGATCTTCCCGCCCGCCTTGCCTACGTAGCCGTAGTCGGCGTCGGCCATCTCGCCGGGGCCGTTGACGATGCAGCCCATGACCGCGACGTTCAGCCCGGCCAGATGCCCCGTCGCCGCCTTGACCTGGGCCAGCACGGTCGGCAGGTCGAACTTGGTACGCCCGCAGGAGGGGCAGGCGATGAACTCGGTCTTGGTGCGCCGCAGGCCGAGGGCTTGCAGGATGTCGTAGCAGACGGGGAGTTCCTCGATAGGGTCTTCCGCCAGCGAGACGCGGATGGTGTCGCCGATGCCCTCCGCCAGCAGCGTGCCGATGCCGGTCGTGCTTTTGATGCGCGCGTACTGCCCGTCGCCCGCCTCGGTGACGCCCAGGTGCAGCGGGTAGTCCATGCCCAGTTCGGCCATACGGCGGACCATCAGGCGGTTGGCCTGGAGCATGACCGGCACGCGCGACGCCTTGAGCGAGATGACGAGATTGCGGTAGTCGTGCCGCTCGCAGATCTGAATATATTCGATGGCGCTCTCGACCATGCCCTCCGGCGTGTCGCCATACATGACCGTCAGCCGCTCCGCCAGCGAGCCGTGATTGACCCCGATCCGCATGGCGATGTCGCGCTCCTTGCACGCCCGGATGACCGGCAGGAGTTCTTTTTCGATGGCGGCCTGCTCCTCCTCGATCTCCGCCTGCGAGTAGTCTATCGTGCGCTCGACGCGCTTGCGGAAGACGAACAGGCCGGGATTGATACGCACCTTGTCCACGTATTTCGCCACCTCGACAGCGATGTCGCTGCCCTGGTGATGCACATCGGCCACGAGCGGCACGTCCTGATACTGCTGCTTGAGCCGCGCCTTGATCTCGGCCAGGCACTTCGCCTCGGCCAGGTTCGGCGTCGTCACCCGCACGATCTCCGAACCGGCCTGGTGCATGGCGATGATCTGGGCGACAGCGGCGGGAACGTTGTGCGTCTCCTCGGTGATCATGGACTGCACGACAATAGGATGGCCGCCGCCGATGGTGACGTTTCCGACACGCACGGGGCGCGTTTGGCGGCGGCTGTAGGCGACTTCCGGCAAAGCCATCGGGGTTCTTCTCCTGCACTCCAGAAGGGATTTCAAAGGCTACCCTCATTATAGCATACGTCTCCCCTCCCTCAAAGCAGTGGGAATGGCGGGAGCGCCGCAGGAGTGCGGATAAGATGTCCGCGCGCAGACTTTCCTTCTCGCCAGCCCGCTTTGTGGGCTTGTGTCCGCTCAGGCCAGGCCGCGCAAAATCCGCTGCAGCGCCAGGCGCATCCTGAGCAGGCCGCCTGCTTGCGGCTTCTGGGGCAGGCCGGGACTTGACTCCGCACATCGAGGCAGCGTATAATCCCTATACGAGCAGGCGTAGTCAATGCGCGATGGGACATGGGGCCGCTATGCACCAGGCCGGTAAGGAGGAGGAAAGTGACGGATGCAGCACAGACTCCCGGCGCGCTCGAAGACACCGGCGGGACGCCGGTGCGCCTCGGCGTCATTGGCGCGGGCTGGTTCGCCTCGCGCCGCCATCTGCCGGACGCCATCGCCAATCCACAGGTCCTTCTGACGGCGCTCTGTCGGCGCGACCCGGAGGCCCGCGAGAAGATGGCGACGCGCTTCGGGGTTCCGATGGAACACGCCTATGAGGACTGGCAGCGGATGCTCGACAGCGTGGAACTCGATGCCGTTCTCATCGCCACGCCGAACGCGCTCCACTACGAGCAGGCCAAAGCTGCGCTGGAACGCGGGCTGCATGTCCTGGTCGAGAAGCCGATGACCGTGCGCAGCGCGGAGGCGCACGAACTGACGGCCCTGGCCCGCGAACGCGGCCTGAAACTCGGCGTCGCGCTGAACCCGCCCTTCTGGGCGCACTGCCATCGCGTGCGCCGCGCCCTGCATAGCGAGGCGATCGGCGCGCTGGAAAGCGCCTCCATGTACTGGTCGGGATCGGCGGAGTACGTCTTCGGACGCGCTCCCCAACCCGCCGACCTGCCCGGACTCGTGCCGCCCACCATGTTCCGCGCCGACCCGCAGCTCACCGGCGGCGGCTACTTCATTGACGGCGGCTCGCATCTCGTCTCTGAGATGACCTGGGTGACGGGCCTGCGCGTCCGCCGCGTCGCCGCCCTGATGGACACGACGCCGCAGGACATGCGGATCGCCCTCAGTCTGGAACTGGAAAACGGTGTCGTCGCGACCATCAACTCCATCGGGGACAGCAAGTATCTCCGGCGGCGCGTGCGCAATATCTGGGGCGCGACCAACGGCACGATCACCGTCAGCACGTTTCATTTCGAGACACGTATCGAGATCGTGGGGCAGGAGCCGCAGACGTTCCGCGAGGATGACATCTTTCCGGTCTCCAGTCCGATCAACAACTTTATCGAGGCCATCGAAGGCAAGGCCGAACTCTACTCGCCCGGCGAACACGGCGCGCACGTGGTCGAGATCGTCGAAGCCGCCTATGAGTCGGCAGCGACCGGGCGCGTGATCCCCCTGCCTTCCGAGCCGTCCTGATTATGGAAATCCTCATTCTAGGCAGCGGCACGTCGCACGGCGTCCCGATGATCGGGTGCGAGTGCGCGGTGTGCCGCTCCGACAACCCGAAAAACAAGCGATTCCGTCCTTCCATTCTCGTGCGCAACGCGGAGCATTCGATCCTAGTAGACACCGCCCCGGAACTGAGACTCCAGGCGCTCGCCAACGACGTCCGCCGGGTAGACGCCGTCCTCTTCACGCATACGCACGCCGACCATATCTTTGGCATGGACGACCTGCGCCGCTTCAACGACCTGGTGGGCGGGGAGATTCCCATCTACGGCGACCCGCAGACCCTGGACGACATCCGCCGTATCTTCCGCTACGTCTTCATTGAAACACAGGCGGGCGGCGGCAAGCCGCGCCTGATTCTGCACACGATCCCGCCCGCTTTCGACCTGTTCGGGCTGCATATCCAGGCGTTCTACGTGATGCACGGCAGGCTGCCGGTGCTGTCCTTCCGGTTCGACCGCCCGGCCATCGCCGACACGCCCGCCCGCAGCGCCGCCTACGTCACCGATGTCAATCTGATTCCGCCGGATTCGATGGCGAAGCTGCAAGACCTCGATCTGCTCATCCTTGACGCCGTGCGCTTTGAACCCCACTCCACCCACTTCGGACTCTATCAGGCGCTCGATGTCATCGCCGAACTGCGCCCGCGCCAGGCGCTTCTTACGCACATCTCCCACCACTTCGACCACGACGCCGTTAATGCCCAGCTTCCTTCTAATGTTGCGCTCGCGTATGACGGTCAGCGCATCGCGTTCTTCTGACCCGCATCTGGGTCTGTAAACCGCGCTCACCCCCCTAGCCCCCTCTCCCACAGCGTGGGAGAGGGGGCTAGGGGGGTGAGCGCGGCTCGGTAAATCGTCTGCGACTCGCCGTCTGAGACCGCGCCTCCAAAATGGAACGCCCGGCAGGAGAGTCGGCTCTCCTGACGGGCGTTCAGGCGCTTGCGTTGCTATGTCAAGCCGCGAGGCGGCGGGAACGAAGATCAGGCGGCCATCAAAGTCTGAGACGGATAGGCGACGGTCACGGACGCCTTGATGGGTTCGTGAGCATGGCGGGTCGAGGTCTTGCGCGTGCGCGCCGTCGTCTTGCCGGACTCCAGATATGTGCGCAGCATCACTCGCGCCCGATGGATGCGGGAGCGCACCGTACCGATGGCGCACTGCATCGCCTCCGCGATCTCCTGATAGGAACGCTGCTCGACATCACAGAGCAGAATGGCCTTGCGATAGTCGGCGGGAAGCGCGGCGAGCGCCTGCTGCAAACGCTCCTCCATCACCGGCTCGACGATGATCTGTTCCGGGTTGCTGTCGGGCGCGGCGAACTCATGGGAGAGCGGCTGCCCGTCCTCGTCGCCCTGCACGGGCGTATCCAGCGAGTACATCGGCACGCGCTTCTGGCGGCGGCGCAGATCAATCACGCGGTTGGTGATGATGCGGAACAGCCAGCCCTCGAAGGAGCGGGAAGCGTCGTAGCTATCGAAATTATGCCAGGCGCGCACATAGGCGTCCTGGGTGACATCTTCGGCATCGGCGGCGTTGCCGGTCAGGCGGTAGGCCAGGTTATACGCGCGGCGCTGACTGCGCTGGAACAGCATCTCAAACTCACGTTGCGTGCCAAGTGTTGCGTTCATAATGTGATCTTTCTCCTCCCTCTTCCTGGGCCTCTCTTCTTCTCTCCAAGCCGCCGTGTGAGCGCAAACTTTCTCCGATCTGCAAGGCGCGCATCAGCCGACTTATCGGGAGTTCGCTGACGCCGCGCAAATCAACTCTCTCTACCATGAACGGCCAGGGGCGGCTCTCCTTCAGGAGAAAGCGCCCGATGAATGGCCGCGCGGAGGGCTTCGCATCCACAGTCTTTGGTCACAAATCCGTCGGCTCCCGCGGCCAGCGCCTGCGCGCGCACCTGCTCATAGACGCTCATTACCAGAATCCGCAGCGTATGGTCGTGCTGCCGCAGACAGCGTGTCGCCTCGATCCCATCCATGCGGGGCATCTGCGCGTCCATCAGGACGATCTGCGGTCGGTGCTGCTGCGCCAGTACCAATGCTTCCAATCCATTGTTCGCCTCCCAGCGCACTGCCAGCCGGGGATCGACTTCCAATGCTCGGCGCAAACACTGGCGGATCATCGGGTCGTCGTCGGCGATCAAGATGGAAACGGTTTGCATAGAGAGCCTTACTCCTCAGAACCGGCTGTTCGTACCCCCTGTCCGGTTCTCTGTCTGAACTTGTACCGTTATTATCCCATGACCGCCTTTCCAAAGCACTAGGCAGCGCCCCGGTCTTAAAATGCGCAAATCCCCAGTTCTGTTCCTGGGGATTTCCCTAGTCAAGCTAAAAAATGGGTAGACACCCCGACCGTAAGGCTCCCTCTCGAACCGCCTGTCGCTGAGGAGAGACATCCACACGGTGGGAGAGGACTACCCCACAAAGGGTTCTTTGACGCAAAGTCGAAACCGCTTATTTTTCCAGCGTGACACGCACGGAGACATCGAGGGTATGGGCGAAGGGGCCGCGATAGACGCCGCGCACGGGCGGCACGTCGCCATAGTCGCGGCCATAGTGGACTTTGATGTAGGCGTCGTTGGTCAGCAGGTTGTTGGAGAGATCGAAGCCGCACCAGCGTTCGTCCGGCAGCAGGCACTCGACCCAGGCGTGCATGGCGTCGCTGCGCCCCCAGGTGGCAGACGTTGCTGTGAAGCGCGCGGTCTCTGCCGGTTCCTGCCAGGCACGGGCGGTGTCCGGGGATGGCTCTCCCGTATAGAGATAGCCGCTGACATAGCGGGCCGGGATGCCCTGCCGCCGACAGATCGCCAGCATGAGGTGCGTGAAATCCGGGAGCGCGCCCTGCTTCTGCTCCAGCACGCGCTGGAGCGAGGGACGGAGGCGCGTAGAGTCGGGGGCATAGGCGAAGGCGCGGTGCAGCAGGCGCGTCAGCGCGATCAGGAAAGAGGCCGTGCCGACGCCCGCCTGCCTGCGCGCGACGGCGGCGATGCGGTCGGTCTCCGGGTGGAGCGGCGCGCGCTCCGTCGGGGCCAGGTACTCGGCGTAACGCTGGCGCACGCCCTCCCGCTGGTAGAACGCGCTGTCGTCCGCGTCCAGTTGCAGCCCCGCAAACGGGTCCTGGCGGAAAGTGACGACCAGGGACTCGGCGGCGATAGTCAGTTCGGAGTGCGGCTCATGGAGACTGAAGTAGTGGACGCGCCCGGTCGGCAGGTCGTAGGCGAACAGGCGGGCCGGCGGCGTCGTACTCAGGCGAAAGTCCAGGCAGGTCTGATCCTTGTCGCTGAACGGCATCAGCCGGAGTTCGTTCTGACTCTCCGTCGCCGGTGTCGGGTAGGTATATCGTGTCGTATGCAGTACACGCAGGCGCACGTTGGCTTGTTCCTTAGGACAGATCGGCGCGCAGACGCCCGATAAGACGTTCCGGTTCTATGGCGGGTTCCTCGCGCAGAATGCCGCTCAGCACCCAGGTATCTTTGCTGCCCGCTCCCTGCGGCACACTGACGACAGAGGAGCCTGTGCGCAGCGCGACCCGCGTGAGCGCGCCGGGGAGCAGCGTGATGCCGTCCTTGCCGTAGAGGGCATAGAGGCGCAGGTCTACAGGGCGGCCCTCGCAATGGCCGTCCACGAAGGCGGGCGCTCTGGAAAGCGGCACAAACGGCTGCGCGATGTAGTGGCGCGGGTCGGCCTGGATGCGCGCGGCGAACGCTTCCCGCTCGGCCCGGCTCGCCTGCGGTCCTATCAATATCCCGCCGCCGTCCGACTTGCGGGCGGTCTTCACCACCAGCTTGTCGAGATTGGCGAGGATGTAGGCGCGATGCGGCGGGTTCCAGGCCAGATAGGTGTCCACATTGGGCAGAATCGGCTTCTCGCCGAGATAGTATTCGATGATGCGCGGCGCGTAGGCGTAGATCACCCTGTCGTCGGCGATGCCCGTGCCGATGGCGTTGGCGAGAGTCACATTGCCTAGCCGGTAGGCGTTGACCAGGCCCGGCACGCCGCGCAGGGAGCCGGATCGGAAGGCGAGTGGATCGAGGTTTGTGTCGTCCACACGCCGGTAGAGGACATCCACGCGCTGCGGGCCGTGCGGCGTCCTTCTATAGACCAGGGCTTCCTCCACGAACAGATCGCGGCCTTCCACCGAGGCGATGCCGATCTGCTGCGCGAGATAGGCGTCTTCGCAGCAGGCGCGGTCGGCGCGGCGCGGCGTTAGCAGGACGATGTTCGGCTCGGCTTCCCGGCCCGGCGGCGCGAGTTGGCGCAGGTTATGGAGCAGTTGCGTCGCGTAGTGATCCACCGGACGCACGGCCATGTCGTGGAAGAGATGAGGCAGGAGGCGCGTGAGGCGGCGGCGGTTTGCCAGCACGCAGGAGACGCCGGAGGGAATACGAACGTCGTCCTCCAGCACGCGATAGGTTCCGTCGGCGTCGCGTATCAGGTCGGTTGCGCAGATGTGGACGTAGATGCCGCCGGGTGGGTCGGCCCCGATAAGCTCGCGCTGGAAGGCGGCGGCATTGACGACAAGTTCGCGCGGCACGACGCGGTCGTGGAGTATCTGCTGCGCGTGATAGATGTCATGGAGAAAGAGGTTGAGGGCGGCCAGCCGCTGCTTCACGCCGCGCTCGAGGAACTCCCACTCGTCGGCGGGAAGGATGCGCGGCACGAGGTCGAACGGCCCGGACTTTATCATGCCATGCGCACTGCCATCGTCCGCGTCGAGGCTTCCCGAAGGCACGTGCGTGAGGTCGGCCCACTGACAGCGGCGGCGAAGGTCCTCCGGCGACAGGGCGCAGAGCCGCTGATAGAGTCTGCGGTAGTGCGGGCGCGGTTGGCCGTCCGGCTGGAACATCTCGTCGTAAAAGCCGTCGGTCGCATAGGAGTCGAACAGAGCCATAGAACGGACGCACCTCCTGCGGGAACGCGGCTCCGCTCCGGAGGCCGCAGCGTTGCAAGACCGAGGGGGCGACATCGGCTTTTCCGAGCGCGAAGGGAGCGAGCCATCGCGAGGAATGAGAACGCCGGGAAGCCTGGCGTCTGCTGGCTGGCCCGGTTTCCTTTGTCATTATAACGCGACTTGGCCTGCTTGTAAAGAGGCATCCGCCTGTTGCCGGAGAGGATCGGTCGCATTCTCCTACGATGGCGTGAACCGTGCCAGCCATCGCGGTGCGTCTGCGCAACGGCCTCCGGTCTCGGCTTTTCGCGTCCGGCAGTCGCGAGAAGCGGCGGTCTCGACTGCAAGAGTCGGTTCCGAAACGATTCGGAAACCTCCGCCTTGCGACGTGCGAGACGGGCTTAGCCGCATTTTCGCAGTCGCTTGGCTGTAGGCCGCCGAGAAGAGTACTTTCAGAGTGTATAGAAACTCCTTGCCCGGCGAAGGAATTCGCGGCTGCAAACGCACCAGGTCGGCCTGCGCCGACTCTCCTCCCCTTCCCTTTCGGGGCGCACGGTCTGTCCCGAATCGTTTCGGAATCAGACAGACCGTGCAGTGGGGCCGGGGGGTAGGTCCGTCCGCGCAGGCGGACTTCGGGCTTTTGCAGGGGCAGTTTGAACTGCCGCTACGGGTTTTTCTATACACTCTTAGGCGTCTTTGCGCTCGTATCCGGGCCTGGAAGCCTTCGCTCCGCCGTATCTGCAGCAGCGGAAGCCGATGGCGGCATAACGGCCTTCCACCATTCCCGCAGCAGTCGCCGCGCGTTCTCCTTGTCCCCTTCCGCCAAACGTCCCTCGATGACCTCGTTGGTCAGGAACTCTTTCGCATCGCGCAGGTGCGGCCCCGGCCCGACGCCGAGCGTCTCCATGATCTCGTTGCCATCCAGCGGACTGACGATCTTTGCCACGTTCGTGATCGCGTTGAGCGCATCTATGCGGGCGCGCAGACCGGCCAGGTCTACCACCTCGCCTGCGCTGATGTTCGAGGCGGCGATGTCGCAGCGGGCCAGGAGGAACAGGTCGTCGAGATAGTCGCCGCAGTCGCGGATCAGCCGCTTGACCGGCCCATCGGCCCAGTGCGGCTTATATTCGCCCAGCCGCATGTGCAGCGCGACCAACTGCGTCACGTCCTGTATCTCGTCGTTGGAGAACTTCAGGCGGTGCATCATGGCGCGAGCCATCTCCGCGCCCGCCTTCGGATGCCCGTAGAAATGGACGCCGCGCTCGTCCTCTGTCCGCGTGGAGGGCTTGGCGACATCGTGCCAGAGCAGGCCGAGCCGCAGTTCCAGCCGCGCCGAATCCGGCAGATGCTCCATCGCGACCAGCGTGTGCGTCCAGACATCGTAAAGATGCCACTCGTTCTGCGTGCAGCCGACCATCGGCAGCATCTCCGGCACGAACTGTGTGAGCAGCCGCGACTCCAGCAGCAGTTCCAGGCCGCGCCGTACCTTCGGCCCCGGCAGCAGCACGATCTTGACGAACTCTTCCCGGATGCGCTCGGCGGAGATGGCGGGCGGGCGCAGCCGCTCCGCGTTGTCGCGCACAGCCTCCCAGGTTGCCGTCTCGATCTGGAAATCCAACCGGGCTGCAAACCGCACGGCGCGCAGCATCCGCAGGGGATCGTCGAAAAACGTGAGGCGCGGTTCCAGAGGCGTGCGAATGACGCCGTTGCGCAAGTCCTCCCAGGCCCGGCCCGTCAAGTCCAGGACTTCGCCCGTGTGCAGGTTCTCCATCAGGGTGTTGATGGTGAAGTCCCGGCGATAGGCGTCGTCCTTGAGCGTTCCCTGCCACACGTCCGGCTTCCGCGAATCGGGCTGATAGCTCTCCGCCCGCGCCGAAACCAGCTCGACCATGCTGCTCTCTTCGCCCTCCGCGCCGATATGGATCATCGCCGTGCCGAAGCGAGGATACAGCACCGGATAGTGCTGTGACAGTCCCTGCTCGTACAGAAACTGCGCCAGTGCAATCGCATCGCCTTCCAGCACCAGGTCGAGATCGTTCGGGGTCGGCAGGCCGAGGGCGCGGTCACGCAGCAGCCCGCCCACCAGATATAGGCGGCCTTCATACGGGCTGTTACGGGTGGCTTCCCGCAAGCGGTGGATAGTGTGTTCTACGGAAGTCATGCCTTCCAGTATACGGCACGGGCGCGCATTCCGGCAAGGTCAAAAGCAAACTGAACCACCCGCTACGCTAGAGGCACGGAGACACGGAGAAAAACAGGAGAGGAACTAAAGATAACTCCTCGCTCTTCTCTGCTGCTTTTCTCCGTGATCCCTCCGTGTCTCCGTGCCTCTAGCGTAGCGGGTGGTTCAATAAGTGTAAGGCGTGAAGGGTTCGGTGAGGCGCATCCGTGTGGAAGCAAGGTCGGCTTGCCAGGCGGGGTCTTCGCGCTGCGTGCGCAGGGAGTCGTCATAGTGGACGAGGAACATCCGGGCGCGGAAGGCTTCGGGATACTCGCGCAGTTGCTCGTAGTGGGCGTGAACGGTCGTGGGAAAGTAGGGCGCGAAGCTGCAATCATGGAAGACGGCGGCGGTGTCGGAGAAGAACCAGGAAGCGGCATCGGCGAGAGAGTCGCCGGTAAAGCCGAGCGCCACGCCGGACGCGCGCACCTTGACACCATAGGAGGGAGCGTTGGGAACATGGCGCACGGGATGAATCGCGACCGTCCAGGGGCCGAGCGCGTGCGGCGTGCCGACCTTCAACGGCGTGACCGTAAAGTAGTCTTCCAGTACGCACGACCGGTTGCAGACCTGCGCCATCGTCCCGGAAAGCACATTGCGCCAGAGCGTGCCGATCAGGTCTTCCGCGATGAGCAGGTGCGGCTTGCTGTTCCATTGCAGGAAGTTGCGGAAGCCCCACTCCTCCAGCCCGTAGATATGGTCGCCGTGCAGATGCGTGAGGACGACGGCCCCGATGTCGCGCAGGCTCAGGCCCATCTGCTGGAGCCGCGCCGGAACGGTGTGTCCGCAGTCCACCAGCAGGCGATTTCCGTCCTCTTCCAGCACCGCCGAACTGTTGCCGTAATAAGACGACCAGGCGGCCCCGGTTCCGTTCCAGGTAAGTTTCATTGCGCGGCGCTCCTCGGCCCGATAAAGAGAAGGTCAGGTCGGCGCTCGCCAACCTGACCTTCTATTCGGGGCCGTTCTCTCCGGTTCCTGCTCCGGCAGCTACTTCGGGCTGCCCGCCTCGACGCGCGGCGATTTCGCGAGGGGCGGCGCGGTCTTGTTCAGAGGCGTCGTCACCGTAGGCGCGGGAGGCACGGGCGCGGCCTCGGCGGATCTCGGGGCTGGCACGCTGGCCGCGCTGCGATAGGTTCCCAGGCACAGATCGGCCAGAGGGAAGAAGACGTTCAGGTTCTGGAGCATGTACTTGTGGTGGATGCGGTGATGCTCCTTCGCGAAGCGGTAGGGCTTCCACGTCTCGAAGAACCGCTTGCCCGGCACATGCATACAGTAATGGAAGAACTCGTAGATCGTGTAGTAGGCGACGACGGCGGCCAGCCCTCCCCAGAGGCTTGGGATGCCGGTGGCCCACTGAATCGCCCAGAAGAACGGCAGGTGGAAGCCGACGAACATCGGCAGAGCGAACCAGTCCATCGTGATATGGTCTTTCTCCTGTCCTTCCTGCCATTCGTAGGAACTCGGTTCGTATTTGTAGCGTTGATGGTGAACCAGGGTGTGCGCGCGAAACGTACTCTTGATGTACTTGGGGGAGTGAAAGAGGTACTTATGGAACGCCCACTCGAAGAAGCTTGCATAGAGGAAATAGAAGACGAACGCGAGCAGTTGACATTCTAGGGTCCAAGACATGTACGGTGTGTATCCCTTCTCGTTCGCGCTATTCCGCCTGACTGCGGCGCAGCCCTGTGTCCGTGCGCTGGCGGCGTATAGCCCGAGTTTTTCCTGACAGTGAAGCGCGCAGTCTATCTCCGAGAGATCGCCGAGGCCCAGGGGCCTTGTACTACAGGGCGTGGCGAACAAGACACAAAAAAGCGACCGGGAACAGAGATATCTCGGTCGTTTCCGTAACGAACTAGCCGGAACCTTGCACGCGACGAAACAGTTCCGAGCGTGTCCTCCAAGACGCTGCTGCACATTCAAACGCTTAGGATTGTACCCGTTTTGTCTGCCGGTGTCAAGCGACAGGCTGTGTCTGAGTCAGGTTTTTGAACAGCGCAGAGAGACCGCAGCGCGCTCCCACAGGAAACTACGCAGGAAATTCGCGCGCGTTTCATAAACTCAGGGCAGGGAACTCTGGTGTGACATCCGAACGAGCAAGGCATTCCTGAGAGAAGGAGACCGAAGTATTGCAGAGACAAGAGCGGAGTGGGGAGGTTGCGGTCCGAATGAGGCGTGCGTTTGTGCTGTTGGCGCTGGGCGCGCTGCTCTGTCCGGGCGCGGCCCGGGCGCAGGACAGTGGAACCAGACGTCTGTTGGGCGGGCTGCTCGGCATCGGCGGCCACTTCTTGACATCGGGATCGGGCCAGAACGCGCTCGGCGATGTCAAGTTCGCCAGCGACACGCAGCTTTTCGTCCGTCCGGCGCATCGCGGGAAGCTGCTGATCACGGGCGGCCTCGAGTTTTTCAATGCGTCCGATCACTTCCTGCCGTTCAGCGGCGGCAACGAGTTCGACCTGATCGGGCCGAGCGCGCTGGTGACCACGCCGCGCGTCCTCGGCAAAGTGCGGCCCTTCGTCTCGGTGGGGCTGTTTGCCGGGCGCGTGCGTTCCGAGCGTCTAGGCTTCGACCGCACCGATCTGACGCCGAGCCTGGCCTTTGGCGCAGAGTGGCCGTTTGCCCGCTACTTCACGCTGAGTGCCTCGTATCGGGTCAGCGAGGAGATTCATGGCGTCAACACAGACGGCTTTACCCTGCTGCTGCGAATCTTCTAGCCGGAACAGGAGCGCCGAACGACGAGGGGCCGTGAACGACAATCGGAGCGTGAGCCTGCGATCCGCGATCTCGAACGCGAAGCGCCGCTTCCTCTGCCGGACGCGCGTTTCGCGCTGACCTGCGCTGCCCTCCTGGTGCTGGGCCTGATGCTCGCACTGGGCGGCGACGCGGGCTGGCAGGAGGTCGGGTGGACAGGGATGGCGCTCGGCGGCAGTGGGCTGGCCGGGTGGCTGTGGCGCGTCTGGAAGGTCTGGCAGGACGCGCAGGCCCAACAGGAGGCCCGGCAACGGCGGGCGGCGCTGCGCGCGGCGCGGCGGGAACGCGCGCTCCAGGAACGCGCCCGACGCCGGACGCAGAAAGCCGCGAAAGCGCAGGCAGCGAAGCGACAGGCGGAAGCGCGCTCTCATCAGCAGCAGGCGCAGCGCCTGCGCGCCGCGCAGGAAGCGGCCCGCCGCAGCCAGCAGGAGCAGGAGATCGCTGCCGATGTCGCCTGGCTGCGCGCCCTCCCGGACGCGGAACTGGTCCAGGAACTCGCCGCCACCTTCGCGCAGCGCGGCCTGCACGCGCTTCCCTCCGACCCTGAAGCTCCGTTCGATCTATATCTGCAGGATGCGACCGGCGCGCTTGTCGCTGTAGCGCGGTGCGTTCCCTCGGAGCGGGTGGCGGGCGTGGTGGACGTGCGGGCGGTGGAAGCCTGGCGGCAGGATGCGGGCGCGCAACTCGCCTATCTGGTGGCGCGGGCCGGTTTTGCGCCTGCCGCCGTCGCCCTCGTCCGTGATATGCCCATCACGCTCGTCGAGGCGTACCTGCTGGCGCACTGGCGGCGCAGCCCGGAAAAAGATGCGGTAGAATAAAACACCCGCCGCGCTGGAGTTCAGGAGAAAGCTATGCATGACAGAGTGGATTTGAGGAGCGATACGGTCACGAAGCCGACGCCGGAGATGCGCCGTGCAATAGCCGAGGCGGAGGTCGGGGACGACGTGATCGGCACGGACCCGACGGTGGAGCGGCTGCAGGAGGTCGCGGCGGCGAAGATGGGCAAGGAGGCGGGCCTGTTCGTGCCGTCGGGTTCGATGAGCAACGCCATCGCCATCAAGACGCACACGAAGCCGGGAGACGAAGTCCTGCTGGAATCGAACGCGCACTCCATGATCTACGAGGTCGGGATGCCCGCCACCATCGCGCAGGTGATCACGCGGCAGTTCCGCAGCCAGAACGGCGTGCCGGATGTGGAGGAGATCAAGGACTCCATCCATACCGAGTCCCTGCACGCGCCGGGAACGACGCTGCTGGTGCTGGAGAACACGCACAACCGGGCGGGCGGAGCCATCATTCCGCTCGACGTGCATCGGCAGTTGTGGGAGATGGCGCAGGCGGTGGGGCTGAAGCTGCATCTGGACGGCGCGCGGCTGTTCAACGCGGTGGTCGCGACGGGCGTACCGGCGGCGGAGTATGCGGCCTGCGCGGACAGCGTCACCTTCTGCCTGTCGAAGGGACTGGGCTGCCCGGTCGGTTCGGTGCTGTGCGGCACGCGGGAGTTTATCGCGAAGGCGCGGCGCGTGCGCAAGATGCTCGGCGGAGGAATGCGGCAGGCCGGTATCCTGGCGGCGGCGGGCCTCTATGCGCTGGAACATCACATCGAGCGGCTGGCCGAAGACCACGCCCATGCGCGGCGGCTGGCCCAGGGACTTGCGGACGCGCCCGGAGTGACGCTGGACACCCTGGAGCCGCCGACGAACATGGTCTATCTCACCACGAAGGCTCCGGCCCGCGAGTTTGTGGACGCGCTCGCCGCGAAGCAGGTTCTCTGCCTGCCGACCGCGCCGAACCGCATCCGCCTGGTGACGCATCTGGACGTGGACGCCGAAGACATCGAGCGCGCCATCAGCGCCATCTGTGAGGTCGGGCGGCTGTCAGAACGATAGAGTGGACGGAAAGAGAGAGCGGCCTTATGCCGATTCAACGTTACAGCCTCGGCCCGATGGACAACAACACCTATCTGATCGTGGATGCCGCGACCGGAGAGGCCGCGCTGGTAGACCCGTCGTTCGAGAGCGCAACGCTCTGGCCGGAGATACAGGCGCAGGGCGTGACGATCCGGTATATCCTGAACACGCACGCCCATTTCGATCATATCGTCGGGAATGCCTTCTATGTGGCGCAGACGCAGGCCCCGCTTGCCCTGCACCGGGCCGATCTGGAACTGCTGCGCGCCCTGCCGCAACAGGCGCAGATGTTCGGCTTTGCGGCGGAGCCGTCGCCGGAGCCGACGCTGTTTCTGGAGGCGGGGCAGACGCTCACGCTGGGCGAGACGCAGATCGCGGTGCGCTGCACGCCGGGACACTCGCCGGGCGGTGTGACGTTTCTGGCGGAGGGCGCGGCCCTCGTGGGAGACTGCCTGTTTGCGCGCAGCATCGGGCGCACCGACCTGCCGGGCGGCTCCCTGCAAACGCTGCTGCATTCGATACGAACCCAGTTGCTCACGCTCCCCGACGAGACGCCGGTGCTGCCGGGGCATGGGCCGACGACGACCATCGGGGCCGAGCGGCGGCAGAATCCCTATCTGCAGGAGTAAGACCGATGAAAGCGGAACACAACCGGGCCTTCAAGGAGTGGGCCATCGCGTGCGAGGCGATGCGGGAAGGCCGACAGATACTGCTCATCCGCAAGGGCGGCATTCGGGAGGAGGGCGGCGTCTTCACCATCGCCGACCCGGAGTTCTTCCTGATGCCGACCTACGAGCATCAGAACGCCGCACTGCTGCAGCCGGCGTTCGTGCCGCGCCTGGAAGCGATCCAGGCCGCCGCGCCCGATCCGAAAACGGTCACGCTCGACTCCTACGCGGTCGTGGATACGATTCGGGAGGCGAAGGACGAGGAGCAGGTCAACGCGCTGGCGCGCGAACATCTCTGGAATCCGCTCTACGTCAGGCAGCGATTCGATTTCAACCCCTACGATCCGCTCTACCTCGTCGTGCTGCGCGTCTATCGGCTGCCGGAAGCCGTCACGCTCCCCATGCGCCCTGAGTACGTCGGCTGCAAATCCTGGGTCACGCTGGAACGCCCGCTCTCGACCGCAGGCGCGGTTCCCGCCGTGCCGGACGCCGAGTTCGCCCGCCGCCGCGCCGCTCTGCTCTCCGAGTTCGCTTGATCCTGCTTCCTTCAGAATCGAAGCGCTGCCGCGCAAGAGATCAAGCCTGCCCGGATCGCTGTGCTGCGGCGCGCTCAAGGCGGGGCAGCAGGATGCGCTTCCAGTAGCGCCAGAAAACCCAGGTCGCCGTCACCAGGAGGAACAGGCTTGCCAGGACGAGGAGGTAGGTGTCTTTCTGCGGAGAGGGCGGCTCTCTCTGCGCCTGGTAGGCCAGAATCAGCAGCGCCGTCACGATCCAGGTATACGTGGAGCCGAACTCGGTATAGACGACCTCCTTGCGATTAAACCGCATCCCTTTCACCGACTCCCGGACGCCGCGAAAGTCGGGTATCCACCGGGGGACGCGGCGGCAGTAGTCCTGATACGCCGCCCCAAATCGCCGGTACAGGTACGCCTCTTCGGCCACGACCATAGCGAC
This sequence comes from Chthonomonadaceae bacterium, assembly GCA_035651115.1. Classification (GTDB taxonomy): domain Bacteria; phylum Armatimonadota; class Chthonomonadetes; order Chthonomonadales; family Chthonomonadaceae; genus DASRGL01. The sequence continues at coordinate 3,264 of DASRGL010000564.1, read as the reverse complement.
ATAGGCAAAGATAAAAAACGAGAGGCCCAGCGCGTAGACCCAGGGATTATTGTGAATGGTAAACAGCCCGGTCAGCACCAGCAGATTGCCCAGGTAGAGCGGGTTGCGAGAGTGGTTGAACATGCCTTCCGTGACCAAACCCTCGGCGTAGACCCGCCCTTTCTTGCCGCCCCGGACGATATACTTGTAGCCGATCACGGCCACGCGCAGCCCCTGTCCCAGCAGCGCAAGCAGGATTCCTGTGACATCCAGCCAGCGGTCAATGCGGGGATCGCCCCGCATCGGAACCGGGGGAAATCCTAACAGCAGCCCCAGCAGGATCAAGGGGAAGAGCAGATTGCGCCACCGAAACAGGAAGTGACCGATCCTTTCTATCCAACCCGTCGAAGAGACATTCGAGGCCGTACCCATCACTTCACTCCTACAAACCCGACGAAGTTGTACCACCGGAAGAACTCTTCGCAGTCACGGAACCCTTCGGACAGCAGCAGCTCCCGATTCTCTTCCATCCGGTAGGGGATAAGCACGTTTTCCAGCGCCTCGCGCTTGCGGGCGATCTCCAGCTCCGAATAGCCGTTGCGCCGCTTCATCTCATAGTAGTATTTGATGAAAAGGCGATTGAGCAGCGTATCGGCGGTCGTCACTTTTTCTACGACGATCAAACACCCCTGGCGCTGCAGGCCGCGCGCAATGTTGCGAATGACACGGGCGCGATACAGGGGCCGGACGAACTGCAAGGTCAGAATCACGATGACGACGGAGGCGTTCTCAATGGAGAAATCCTGATTCAGATCGGCCAGGCGCAGTTCGTAGCGATGCCGCAGCCCGGCTTCCGCGAATTTGCACTGCGCCTTTGCAAGCATCTCCTCCGAATTATCCATGCCCACAAACCGAACGCCTTCGCTGACGACCGGATCGAGCGCCAGGAGCGTCGTCCCTGTAGCGCACCCCAGGTCGTAGAGGTTGGTTCCCTCCACCGTGAAATCGGCGGCCATTTCGGCCACCATGCGCTGGATCTCCTGGTAGAAGGGTACGGAACGGCTGACCATGTCATCAAAGACATTGGCGGTGTCGTTATCGAAGGCGAAGTCGGTAATCAAAGGCTTCTGCCGTTGGAAAAGATCGTCGTGTTCCATCTTGGAAACCTCCCTCTCTTAAATTGTAACATAAACATAACGGTTCAGGAACCTGCCGCCCCTTCCGGCACGCTTCCGATCCGCTTCGCCAGGAAGATGTCGGGTTTGCCGAAGCCGTTGGCGTCGGGAAGCACGCCGACGAGGACGAACCCGCACTTCTGGTAGAACGCAAACGGGTGTCCCCGCAGGTTTTGTATCGCGCGCAGAGGCTCTAACGGGTTCGGGTACAGGTCCATCCCGGCCAGGGAAGTCAGCCCGGCCTCGTCATCCGTGCCGAGCCAGAGTGTCATCGCGCCGCGCTCGCGCGCAAGCGTCTCCAGATGCGCTACCAGCGCCCGCCCGATGCCCTGCCCCTGACAGTCCGGGCGGACGACCAGGGGATGCAGTTCCCACACATTGCCATCGTAGGCGCTCTTGCCTCCAATGAGGCCGATGACTTCTCCGCTTGCGGCGACGGCGATGTGGAGCAGGCAGCCCTCGGCCAGCAGGCTCTTGAGTTCGTCCAGCGCCGACTCCAGATCGGGAACGTAGTCGGGCGCGCTCCGGGCGAAGCCCGCGACCATAAGCGCCGCCGCCTGGCGCAGCGTCGCTGTCTCCTTCTCTTCGAGCGGTCGGATATGCATTCTGCTCTCCCTTCTCCCCTGGCGCGCAACGCCACATCTGCAGAAGACGCGGGCAAACGGCCCCTACTGACCTTCTCCCCTGGCGCGCAACGCCGCCTCCTTCTGAAGACGGCGCGGCTCGCCATCATTATACTCTGTAGGGAGAGATGCGCGGCGAGCAAAAGATGAAGCCCGCCGAGGTTCGCCTTCGTCATGATAAGTGAAGCAAGGCGAACGTGTGTTGAAAGGGGGCATCACTATGGCTGCGAACAGACCGCTCTGGCTGCCGTCGGAGATGCAGGAGGGAATGCCGCATATTCGGTGGCGGCTCTTTCTTATCCTGGTGAGCGTGATCGCGCTTCTTATCATCCTCAAGCAGTCGTTCCTCATCGTACAGGCCGGGGAGCGCGCCGTCATCTTCAGCAAAGTCGGCGGAATGAAGCCCTATCAGCTATCCGAAGGCTTCCATTTCAATCTGCCGCTCGTCTGGATACCCACCAAGTACGACATCAAGACGCTGACCTACACGATGAGCGGCGGCGGCAACGAAGCGCGCGGCGAGACGCGGAGCGGCGCGCAGGAGATGGGCGACGGGCAGGTTCCCGACGACTCGCTGGAGGCGCTGACTTCGGACGGCCTGCCGCTCATGGTAGATGTCTCTATCCGCTTCCACATAGACCCGGAGAACGTCTGGCGGCTGCATCGGTTCATCGGCCCGGATTTCGTGGACAAGGTCGTGCGGCCCGAAGCGCGCTCCGTGGCGCGGGCCGCGTTCGCCGAGTTCCCCGTCATTGATGTCTACTCCGGCAAGCGGCAAGCCATCGTCGAGCAGATTCAGAGCGAACTGCGGGACAAGCTCCGCCGGAACTTCCTGATTCTGGACGAGGTGCTGCTGCGCGACATCCGCTTCCCGCCGGAGTTCCAGAACGCCATCGAGCAGAAGCAGGTGGCCCAGCAGGAGGCGCAGCAGATGATCTTCGAGGTGCAGCGCGCCGAGTCGGAGAAGCGGCAGAAGATCGTCGCCGCCGAAGGCGAAGCCGCCGCCATCCAGAAGAAGGCGGAGGCGCTGGCGCGCAACCCGCAGTTGATTCAGTACGAGTATATCAATCGCCTGCCTCCGAACGCCAAAATCGTCATCACGGACAACAAGGCGATTGTCAGCCTGGGCGATATTCTCGATCAGGCGGCGGCTGCCGACCGAAAGCAGAGGTGAGATGATGTCCAAAGTAGGGAAAGTGTTCGGCCTCCTGGCCGCGCTGCTGATTCTCTATCTGGTCTTCCGGCCCTTTGTCATCGTTCCGGCAGGAGAGCGCGTCGTCATCTTCAACCTGGCGCGCGGGGTGCTGCCGATGCAGTTGGGCGAGGGCTTCCACTTCATCACGCCGTTCGTGGATCACCCGGAGTTCTACGACGTGCGCTGGCAGACCTACTCGATGAGCAGCACGTCCTGGGAGGGCGAGGTCAAGGGCGACGACAGTATGCGCGCGCTGACGGCGGACGGGCAGGAGGTCAGCGTCGAACTCTCG
>DASRGL010000563.1:0-2056 GCA_035651115.1 Chthonomonadaceae bacterium | reverse complement strand
GGTCGCCACGATGTAGTCACAACTGCCCCGCGACAGGCTCCCCGGCGAGTCGAGCAGCGGGCGCAGGCTGACGCCGTCGAATTTGAGGGTGGGGTCGAGCAGGCCCGCATAATCCAGCAGTGTCGGCGTCAGGTCTTGCTGGCGCGTCAGGCCCGAAACGCGGACGCCCGCCGGGATCTCGCTCGGATGCCGCAGGATAAGCGGAATGTGGAGGTTGGTGTCGTAGAGGCCGTGATGGTCGAACCAGTGGGCGTGTTCGTCGAGTTCCTCGCCATGATCGGCGGTGAGGGCGAGCAGCGTATCCGCCGAGAGGCCGAGTTCGTCCAGCCGCGTGAAGATGTGGGCCAGGCAGGTGTCCATGTAGGCGATCTCGGCGTCGTACTGGGCCTTGGGGAACTCGATGTCGGTGACGCCGGGCATCCACTCGGCGAAATAGCGGTTGAACGCCTCGCACTTCCAGACGGCATCCATGCTGGCGTTGGCCGGGGCTTTCTCGTCGCCCTCATAGAACATCCGGTCGAAAGGAGGGGGCGGCAGGTAGGGCGTGTGCGGGTCCCAGAAGTGCAAAAAGAGAAAGAACGACTGATCCTGCGCCGCCGCCCGGTTGATGACCTTGAGCGCGGCCTGAGTCACGGCCTCGCCTTTGCGCCAGGCGGTCGGCACGCTGGTGTCCCAGTGGTACGGCTCGATGTGCTGGAAGCCGCGCGCGAACCACCGACCCAGGTTGTCAGCGGCAGCAGTATAGTAGCCGCGCGCGGAGAGCATCTCGGCCAGCGTGGGTATCTCTGGCGAGAGTTCCGGCGTTCCCGATTGGCAGATGACCTGATGGGCGTAGATGTCGCGCCCGGTCATCATGGTCGTGTGTCCGGGATAGGTGGGGATATGCGGGCTGAGATGCTCGGCAAAGAGCGCGCCTTCGGCGGCGATGCGGTCCAGGTGCGGGCTGGTGCGGCGGAAATGCCCGTAGCAGGAGAGCCGGTCGGCGCGCGTGGTGTCCAGGCTGATCAGGATGATGTTCACGCAGGACGGTCTCCTTCGGCGGCGTTGTCTTCCAGGTTGAGCCAGCGCATCTCCGCTTCGGTAAGCGCGACCTCCAGCGCGGGCAGGCTGCTGTGGAGTTCTTCAAGCGTGCGCGGCCCGAAGAGCGGAAAGACCGGGAAGGGCTGATGCAGCACATAGGCCAGCGCGATATTGTTGGCCGTGCAGCCCTTCTTTGCCGCCAGTTCGCGGGCGCGGCGCAGCCGCTCCCAGTTGCCCTCGTTGTAGTAGACCCGCACGATGTCGCTGTTGGAGCGATCTTCCGGCGAGTAGCGCCCGGTGAAGAAGCCGCTGGCCTGCGACGACCAGGGGAACAGTGGGAACTGATGCGCCCTGTGCCACTCCCATCCGGCCCTGTCCAGCGTGACGCATCCGGCCCACATCGGCTCGTTGGCCTGCGCCAGGCTGAAGAAGGGACTGCTGGCCGCAAAGCCTTGCAAGCCATGCGCCTCGGCGTAGGCGTTCGCGGCTTCGATGCGCCCCGTTGTCCAGTTGGAGCCGCCGAAGAGATGGATGCGCCCTCTGGCCTTCTGTTCGTTCAGGCACTCGACAATCGGGCCGACCGGCACGTTCGGATCGTCGCGGTGCAGCAGGTAGAGGTCTATGTGGTCGGTCTGTAAGCGGCGCAGGCTCTCCGTGATGTCCGCGTCTATCGCGGTCGGGTTGACGCGCGGCCCGGAGGCGTCGTGGTGCGCGCCTTTCGTCAGAATGATGACCTTGTCCCGATTGCCGCGCTCCTGCATCCACTGGCCGATGGCGTCCTCGCTCTTGCCATAGACTCGCGCCGAATCGAGAATATTGCCGCCCGCTTCCAGATAGGCGTCCAGCAGCGCGCGGGTCAGTTCCATGTTCTCGGTGGTGCAGACCATCGTTCCCATCACCAGGCGCGCGATGGGCCGCGACAGGCCCGCCAGATTTCCGTATTTCACGGTGATCTCCTCATTCTACGCCCCATTTTTTGCGCATCACGGCCATCGGCACGGTCTCGCCCTTTGTCCAGGCGTAGTGGGCAATGGGT
>DASRGL010000562.1:0-27321 GCA_035651115.1 Chthonomonadaceae bacterium | reverse complement strand
CCGATGCGCCCGGTTTCGGTCTGAATCTGGATGAGGAGGTTTTTCGGCAGGCGGTACAGACGAACGGGTTTACGGTCGAGCAGTCCGGCGAATGAATTCGCGGCTGGAAAAGCGCAAAGTCGGCCTACGCCGACTCCCTCCTCAGACTCTCCCCTCTCCCGCAGTGTGGAGAGGGGGCGGGGGTGAGGGTAGAATCCTCCCGTCCTCGCTCCCCTCTCCCACAGCGTGGGAGAGGGGCCGGGGGTGAGGGCAATAGAACACCTTATACAGACAACGCCACCGGAAGACCTGGCCCGGCCACCTCACCGCGCAGGGTTTTCTGCCGTTCGCCCGCTACTCCTCCGCGCTCAATACCGACCTCACGCGCATAGACCCGCGCCTGGAGCGTGTCGGCAGGAGGATGGAGGCTCTCGGCGTGCAGATTCGGCCTATAGACGCAGCGCGCATGGAGGAGGAACTGCGCCGCATCTACGCGCTCTCCCTGGTCAGCTTCCGCCACAACTTCCTCTACACGCCCATCGCGGAGGCCGAATTTCTGACGCAGTACCGGCAGATTTTGCCCTTCCTGCGCCCGGAACTCGCGCTGCTGGCCGAGCGGGGCGGCGAACGCGTCGGCTTTCTCTTCGCGCTGCCCGACCTGCTGCAAACCCGGCGCGGCCAGCCCTGCGACACGGTCATTCTCAAGACGGTCGCCGTGCTGCCGGGCCGCGACACCGCCGGACTGGGCAACCTGCTCGGCGCGCGCTGCCATGCCGTCGCGCACGCCCTCAGCTACCGCCGCGCCATCCATGCCCTGATGCACGACTCGAACAACTCCCGCAACGTGAGCGGCCACTATGCGCAGCCGATGCGCCGCTACACGCTCTTTGCGAAGCCGCTCCGCCCATGAACATCGCCGAGATATTGCCGCAGCAGGCCGCGCTTCGCCCCGATGTGCCCGCCCTGATAGAGACAAAGCGCGGTCAGAGCCGCACGCTGACCTATGCCGCGATGGAGCGCGCCTCCGCCCGCGCCGCCGCGCTCTTGCAGCAGTCCGGCCTGCGCCCCGGCGACGCCGTGCTGATCTTCGTTCCCATGTCCGTCGAACTCTATATCGCGCTGATGGCCGTCTTCCGGCTCGGCGCAGTCGCCATGTTTCTCGACCCTTCGGCGGGCAAGGAGCATATCGCGCGCTGCTGCGCTCTCTCGCCGCCGCGAGCCCTGATCGCCGGAACAAAAGCGCACCTGCTCTTGCGACGCCGTCATCGCGGACGCGCAGGGAACGCTCTATCCCTTCGCCGTCGAGCGCGCCGCCATGTACCATCCCGGTGTGCTGCGCGCCGCGCTCGTCTCCCACCAGGGTCAGCGCCTCCTTGCTGTCGAACTCGCCCCTTCCGCCGAAGCCGCAACGCTGAGCGAACTGAAGGAGACGCTCGCCTGGGCCTGCTTGAGCGAAATCCGCGTCTTTCCCCGCATCCCCGTAGACCGCCGCCACAACGCCAAAATAGACTATCCCGCTCTGCGCAGACTGCTCTCCGGCGAGTGAACCCGCTCCGATTCTGCGCCTGTTTGCAGGGCATAGCGCCAGGTTCCCCACAGGGCGATCAGGAACGTCAGGGTGATGCCGTAGCTGCGGTACGGCACAAGCCAGACCCGGACGCTATACATGACGAAGTGCAGGAAGAGGAAACGTGTCACGCCGGTGGTGAAGGCGAACGCGAGGAGGAAACTGAGCAATGCGGTCGCCAGAGTATCCGCCGTGACGCGGCGGGAAGCCAGCGCGAGAGAGATGAAAAAGGGGTAGATCAGCGCAGAGGAGTCGTAGCGCAGATGGTAGATGCAGAGCAGGGACAGGCAGATCGAAACGGCGTAGAGACGCAGCAGGAACTCCGGGTCGGCGTGGAGGGGCCGGGAACGCCACCAGAGGGCGACCAGCGCCGTCAGAGACAGCGCCGTGCAGAGCAGGCTCAGCGTCTTCGCGCGCGCCAGATCGCGCGTCAAGGCGCTGAAGAGATAGGGCCAGCTCAGATGCTCTCCGACGGCCCCGACGGTAAATGGGTAGCGCGTGCCGGGCGTCGTCTCGATAGGGCGCGGCGGCAGAAAGCGCATACTGCGCATCGTCTCGTTGGCATCCGGGTAGTTGTTCGTGCCGGGAGCCTGCGCGTTCGCCATTGCGATCCGGTAGCCCGCGTAGGTTTCCCGCCACCCGGTCGGCAGCGCGCAGAGCAGGTTGAGCGCGAGGGTCGCGGCCAGAATCGCGCCGAGCATCCGCCAGCGTTCCCGGAACGCCAGCAGGCAGAAGACCGGCAGAAAGAAGGTCGGCTTGCAGGTAGCAAGGACGCCTGTCACCAGCAGCAGGCGATCTCTGCCGCTGCGTTCCGCGTAGAGAACCAGCCCCAGGAGGCCCACGATAAACATGGTGATCTGGAGTTGCAGGGCCAGCCAGTAGATACTGGCTGCGTGCGTACTCAGGCCGAGCAGCAGGAGGCGGGCGGAGGCAGGCCACTGCGGGGCGATGACTGAGAGCGCCCGCCAGATTCCCACCAGGAGAGTCGCGAGGAGGAATACGCACCAGACCGCTTTGGCGTTCGGGAAGTTGAACAGCGCGAGCGGAGCCAGAATCGCCGAGGTCAGGGGCGGATAGAGATACCACGAGAGGACGAGCGGCTTGATCTCGCCACGTATCGCCTGCGGCAGTTGCAGGGCCGACCCCTGTTCCAGATAGGGATCGTGTCCGTGCGTGTAGCGGAGGGCGGCATGATAGAAAACCTTGAAGTCCACGCCCCACGCGAGGCCGCTGTGCGTCAGCCGGACGACCCCGGCGAGCAAGAGGCAGCCGCCCAGCAAGACGATCAGACCGTTCGTGACACGCCGATTCATACGCTGCTCCTGTGCTTCCTTGAGGATGTTCGGTCGCACGATGTCGCTGCTGGATGCCTGCCCGCAAAGACCCCATACGCCGCGCCGCGCCGGACAGGGAGTTCCATCCGGCGCGGCGTGCGTGTTGCGGATACGCGCAGGGAGGCCCGGTCAGCCGGTGACCGGGCCGTAGTAGAGGCCGCGCGTCTGCGCCAGCTTGCGGCCCTCCGCAAGGAGTTCGTCCCGCTCGGCGGCGGAGAGCGGCTGGAAGCGGCGGGCGACGGCAAGCGCCTGCTGCACCTCCTCGACGGTGGCGAAGCCGATGACCGCGCAGCGCACTCCCGGCAGTCCTAAAGCATAGCGGATGGCGCGCTCATGGTAGGGGGCCAGCGTGGCGGGCGTCTTGCCGTCGTACCGCCATTCCACTGCGCCGCCCAGCGCCTTCATCGCGACGACCGCCGTGCCGTGCTTCTTCGCGGCAGGCAGGACCAGTCCCTCGAAATCGTAGGTATGGCGGTCGGCGAAGTTGAGCGCGTTCATGGTCACGTCAATGTCGCCGGTCTCGATGGCCTGGACAAAGCGCGCGGGGCGCATGTGGCCGCTGGTTCCGATAAAGCGGATCAGGCCGCGCTTGCGGGCCGCTTTCAGTCCGGCCAGCGCGCCGTCCGGTCGGAACAGCTTCTCCATGTCGAAGTCGCCCAGGTTGTGGATATGGACAAGGTCAATGCGATCCGTCCCCATGCGCTCCAGGCTCGCCTCGATCTGCTTCTGCACGCCCTCCTTGTCCTGCTGGCTGGTGTTGACCTTCGTAACGAGGAAGAGGCTGTCGCGCCGGGTCTTCAGCACGCCTTTCAGCTTGCTCTCCGCATCGCCGTAGACGGGCGCGACATCTACATAGTTTATGCCCTGGTCGAGCGCGTAATGAACCACGCGCTCCGCCTCGGCGGTCGCGGTGTTGTCGCTGCCGAGCGGGGCCATGCCGAATCCCAGGAGCGAGACCTTCGCCTTCGTCCGGCCCAGGACGCGCTGCGGCAGGGTCTCCGCGCCCGTCGGCTCCAGCGCGTGCGCGGCGGGTTCGGCCAGGTCGAGGGCGGTCAGGCTGCCTGCCGCCGCCAGCGTGTTTTTCAGAAAATCCCTGCGATCCATCTGCATTGTCACAGCCTCCTCTGAGAAGCGCCCTCGTTATTTGGAGGAGCGGCGCGGTTTCTGCGGGCGTGTCTTGGCCGGTTTCTGGCGTGTTGGAGCGGTCTCCGCTTCCGGGCCGAGCAGGGTGATGGAGTCGGCGGCGCGCGTGACCTCCTCGCCGTTGCTCAGTTCGACGGTGACGGTGCGTGGGCCGCTGCCCGGTTCCAGTTCCCAGTCGAGGCGGGCGGTATAGGGCTGCCAGGGCGTCCAGTTCACGCCGTCGTTGCTCAGGCGCATCCTCTGCGCCCAGCCTTCGCCGTAGATATAGAGCTGGACATAGGGGTTGCGCGTCTGCGCGGCCTCTCCATTGATGACGACCGGATAGACGCCGTAACGCGCGCCGAAATCCTGCACCCAGTAGTGCCGGAACGGGCTGTTCTGGCGATAGACGTACCCGACCCCGATCTCGCGGAAATGGGGGTTGAGCAGATCGTCGCGATGGACGGGGCTGTTCATCCAGCCGCGCATAACGGCGGCGGGCGTCGCCTGTCCGGCCGCGATGTTCTCGCCGATATAGGCGTAATGCGTGTAGCCGAAGTCCGGGAGGCGCGGCTGGATGTTGCGTCCCTGCTTATCCGTATGCGCGAAGTACCCTTTCGCGGCCATATCGTTTGCCAGCCAGGAGGCCGATGCGCTCAGGTTCTCCTGCAGCTTGAGCGGCGGCAGACCTTGCGCGTCCCGCTCCGCGTTCGTCCGTTCGACGATTTCCTGGAGAAAACGTTCCTCTTTGCTCGGCGTCCCCGCGGTTTTGTCCTGCGTGCCTGCCGGAGCGCCTGAGAGAAGCCATGCCAGCGCGCAGGCTGGCAGAAAGCCGGTAGAGAGTTTCAATGCGAGCCTCTTTTGTCTGGATTATCTGGATGGGATGGCCCGTCCACGACCTGTCGCGTGTCGGACTATTCCGTATACGCCGCAAAACTCCTGCATAGCAGCCGGGGTGCGCGTGGGAAAACGCGCGCCGCAGGCAGAGAAATCCGGCGGCGAAAGGAATAGTCGCTCCAGACAAAGAAACAGTTCGCTCAGATACGAATCCGGGGAGAGGTAAGGAGGACGCGATGCAGGTTCGGGCATTCAGACTGGAAGATACGGATTTTGGCAGCCAGTGGTTCGCGGAGGTGGAGGATCGCTGGGACTATGACAAGATCGCCGCCGATCCCGCCTGGCGCAAAGGCTGGATCAGCTTCGACAGCGCGCTCTACGAGGCGAGCGATGACCGCGTCTACCTGGGCATCACCTCCTTTGCCGCCGACATCTTCAAGGCGTTCGACCGCGCGACAGGGCAGTTCGTCGATCTGGGATACGCCCGCATCGCCGACCCCTACGACGCCAAGTTCCACCGTTCCCTGGTCAAAGGCAGGGACGGCGCCATCTACGGCGCGATCGCGCTGCTGCATGACGTAGACCGCTACTGGGAGGCTCCCGGCGGCGCCATCGTGCGCTACGATCCGGCGTCCGGGGAGATCGCCAAGCTCGGCATCCCGATCCCGCACGTCTATATCCAGTCCATTGCGCTGGATGCGGAGCGGGACACGCTCTACTGCCTCTGCTTCGCGCCGGAGTACCTGGCAGCGTTCGATCTGCGGACGAAAGAGAGCCGCACGCTCGGCCTGATCGGAACCGGCATCGCCGGGATGACGCAGGGGGAGAACCTCGTGCTGGACGATGCCAGCTGCGTCTGGAGCAACTGGTCGCTGACGCGCGCCTGGCAGAACAGCCCCGGCGAGGATGCCTGGCGGCTCTGCAAGTACGATCCCCGGCAGGACAGGATACAGTTTTTCAAGACGGGACTGCCGCGCCCGGATGGAGCCTACGGCTTCGTGAAATCCGAGGGGCTGTTCAATTTCGGAGATGGCTTTGTCTATGCCAGCGGCGCGAACGGCTCGCTCTACCGCATCGACCCGGAAACAGGCAGGGCCGAATTCCTCTTCACGCCGACGCCGGAACGCCGCAGCCGCCTCGCGACGATGGTGCGGGCCGAGGACGGAGTCGCCTACGGCGTGACCGGGCGCGACGGTCAGTGCGAACTGATGCGCGTCTTCTATAAAGAGGGCCGATTCGAGAAGCTGGGGCCGATCCGGGAGGAGGCAGGCAACGCTCTCTGGCAGTGCCATAACATCGTGTTGACCGACGACGGCGTTCTCTATGCCTGCGAGAACGATAATCCGTACCGCAGTTCCTATCTGTGGGAGATCACGCTGTAACGGCTCCTTAATAGTTTTGCCTGGTGAATAGATTCGCGGCTGCTAAAGCACGAAGTCGGCCTGCGCCGACTCCCACCGCAGCCTCTCCCCTCTCCCGCAGCGTGGGGGTCGCACGGTCTGTCCCAACTCGTGTTGGAATCAGACAGACCGTGCAGTGGGCCGGGGGTGAGGGCCGCTTTTCCAGAAGCAGTTTCAACCGCCAGATGAAAAAGTGAAAGTCAGTCACCGGTTTTGTGCAAAGGGAAGGACATGAGCAACCGACCGAAGATAGACCTGGAGGAGTTGGCCTGGCGCGCGATGCGGGAGCGAGGGCTGGAGCCGGACTTCCCGCCGGACGTGCAGCGGCAGGTCGCGCAACTGCGCGGCCCGGCGGAGGAGACAGACCCCGCGATCCGTGACCTGCGCGCGCTGGCCTGGGTCTCGATTGACAACGACGACTCGCGTGACCTGGATCAGCTATCGGTCGCGGAAGACCTGGGCGGCGGCAGCGTGCGCGTCTTGGTCGCCATCGCCGATGTAGACGCGCTGGTGAAAAAGGACAGCCCGGTAGACCGGCACGCGGAGATCAACACCACCTCGGTCTATACCAGCGCCCGCATCTTTCCCATGCTGCCGGAACGGCTCTCGACCGACCTGACCTCGCTCAATCAAGACGAGGATCGGATCGCTGTCATCATCGCCTACGTCGTGCAGGCGGACGGCGCGGTGGACGCGCCGGAGATCTACCGCGCGCGGGTGCGCAACAAGGCGAAGCTGGCCTACAACGGCGTGACCGCCTGGCTGGAAGGCAAAGGGCCGATGCCGGAGGCGCTGGCGGCGGCAGAGGGGACGCCGGAACAGATTCGGCTGCAAGACCAGGTGGCCGAACGGCTGCGCGCGCGGCGGGACGAGCGGGGCGCGCTCGACCTGGAGACCATCGAGCCGAAGGCGGTCGTGCGGGACGGCATCGTGCTGGACTTCCATTACGAGCCGCAGAACCGCGCGCAGAAACTCATCGAGGATTTCATGATCGCCGCCAACGGCGTGACCGCCGAGTATCTGGAACAGCGCGGCTTTCCGACGCTGCGCCGGGTCGTGCGCTCGCCGGAGCGGTGGGATCGGATCGAGCGACTGGCGGCGGAGTATGGCTTCCACCTGCCGCCTGATCCCGATTCCCGCGCGCTGGCGAAGTTTCTGATCGCGCGGCGGCGGGCCGACCCGCTCCGCTTCCCCGATCTGTCGCTGTCCATCGTGAAGATGCTGGGCGCGGGCGAATATGTCGTGCAGATGCCCGGCGAGGAACCGGTCGGCCACTTCGGGCTGGCCGTGCGCGACTACTCCCATTCGACCGCGCCGAACCGCCGCTATCCCGATCTCATCACGCAGCGGCTGCTCAAGGCCGCGCTGCACAATGCCCGCGCGCCCTACCAGCAAGACGAACTGGAAGGGCTGGCCGAACACTGTACGGAGCAGGAGGATGCGGCCAACAAGGTCGAGCGGCAGATGCGCAAGTCCGCCGCCGCGCTGCTCCTGGCCGACCGGATCGGCGACCGGTTCGATGCCATTGTGACGGGCGTCACGCATAGCGGAACCTGGGTACGCATTTTGCAGCCGCCCGCCGAAGGGATGCTGGTCTCCGGGCGCGATAGCCTGGATGTAGGCGACCGGCTGATGGTGAAGCTGGTGGACGTGAACGTGGAGCGCGGCTTTATAGACTTCGTGGCCTGAAGCGACACGGGGTTAAAAACCCCGGTCTGAAGTTGCCAAGTCCACCTTCGTGGACTCAGGGCGCAGCCCTATCAAAATTGGGCGCAGCAAGCAGCGCCCCTACGGGGAGCCTGCGCAGGCAGGCTTGGCATCTCCAGACGGGCCTTTCAAGGCCAGGTTCGACGTGCAGAGCCGAGAGGAGAAGAGGGGAATGCAGGCTGCTTGCTGGCTGCTGCTGATAGGGGTCGCGATTCTGCTGGCGGTTCCGGCGCTGGGGGAAGAGACAGAGCCGTTGGCGCTCGGAACGCGCCGCGAGATATTCGTGGATCGCTACCTGCTCGCTGCGCTCTCCGGGGTACAGATGGTTCCGCATGAGCCGCGTGACGAGGGCTGCGTTTTTGCGTTCGATCGGCCCTGGGAAGGCCCGTTCTGCGGCTATGCCAGCGTCCTCTACGACGGCAGCCGCTACCGGCTCTACTATCGCGGCCTGCCGCAGCCGAAACACGATACGGGCCTGGAAAGCCTCTGCTACGCCGAGTCGGCGGATGGCCTCCACTGGAACCGCCCGGAACTGGGGCTGGTGGCTTTCGAGGGTTCCAGGCGCAACAACATCCTGATCGGAAGCAGCCAGCCCGGCACGCACTCCTTCGCGCCGTTCCTGGATACGCGGCCCGGCGTTCCGGCTTCGGAACGGTTCAAGGCGCTCGGCCTGGAGCGAATCGAAAGCAAGCAGGACTGGTCGCTGGCAGGCTTCGTTGCGGAGGATGGCGTCCACTGGCGGCGCATCCGTCCCGAACCCGTCATTTTCAACGATACGCCGACCTTTGCGTTCGACTCGCAAAACGTTGCGTTCTGGTCGGAGAGCGAGGGGAAATATGTCGCCTACGGCCGCACCTGGAAGGACGGCGTGCGGCGCATCTCCCGCTTCGAGAGTCCCGACTTCCTGCACTGGTCCGGCAGCCATCGGATGGAGTACCGGCACGACGGCCGGCCCGCGCCGGTCGAGGAGATGTATACCAACCAGACGCACCCCTACTTCCGCGCTCCGCATATCTATCTGGCGACCGCCGCGCGCTTCTTCCCCGGACGCCAGGCGCTGACCGAGGAGGAGGCCAGGGCGATCCAGGTAGACCCCGGCTACTTCAAGGACACCTCCGACTCCGTGCTGATGTCCACGCGCGGCGGGTACGTCTACGACCGGACGTTCCTGACCGCGTTCATCAAGCCGGGCCTCGGGCCGCAGAACTGGGTGTCGCGCTCCAACTATCCCGCGCTCAACATCGTCCCGACCGGCCCGAACGAAATGTCGGTCTATGTCTGCCAGAACTACGGGCAGCCGTCGGCGCATCTGCGGCGCTACGCGCTGCGGCTGGACGGCCTGGCCTCGCTGCGCGCCGATTACGAACCGGGGGAGATACGCACGAAGCGGTTCACGTTCGCGGGCGACCGGCTCACGCTCAATTTCGCCACCTCCGCCGCAGGCGGCATCCGCGTCGAGATACAGGACGATCAGGGCAAACCGATCCCCGGCTATGCGCTGGAGGACTGCCGGGAGATCATCGGGAACGAGATCGCGCGGGACGTGAGTTGGAAGCAGGGGCCGGAGGTGGCGGCGCTGGCCGGGAGGGTGGTGCGGCTGCGTATCGTGATGCGGGACGCCGATCTGTACGCGCTTCAGTTCCATCGGAAGTAGATTCCCGCATTGTCGGGCATTGAAATACCCGCCTGGCAAGCCTTCGGCTGACCGTCCTGGCGGACGGGAATGCGGAACGGCGTGGACGGGCGCGCTTACTCGCCGTCTTGCGCCGTGCCGGCGCGAAGCAGAGTGGCCGGTTCCGCGTCGGGCGAACCGTAGGCCGGGCGCAGCAGTCCCTCCGCAGAGGGCGCGGCGGCGGAAGAGGCGCGTAAGAGCGTCTGGCTATAGCTGTCCTGGCGGGCCAACTCTTGCAGGTAAGGCAGGCAGTCCTGCGCGGCTTGCTGCACCTGAATCTGCCGCCACGTGAGCGGGCTGCTCTCCACAAGATTCTGCACATAGGGAACGGCGGCCCCATCGCCGACCTGTTCCAGCGCCTTCAAGAGCGCCATAAGAAACTCGGCATGAGCGCGGGCGTTGGACATCTTAAGCATTCGGTAGAGCGCGGCGCGCTGCCGGGGGCTGAGGCGCGCGGAGTCGCTGGCCTGAAGGCGGCGCAGCAGCGGGGTGAGCGCCCGGATGGCGACACGGCGCATCTGCGGGTCCGGCCAGTCCAGCGACTCGGCCAGCCGCCCGACCGCCTGCACGTCGTCGAGACCGGCCAGCAGCCGGGCCATCTCCCGGTGTTTTGAGGTCAGGGTGAGGCGGTGCGCCTGCGTGGTGGCAAGCGCCAGGCCGCCAAACAGCAAGCCCGGAAGCCAGCCGCCCTGTCTGAAATGGGCGTAGGTCCAGTAGGCGGAGCAGGGCGTGACGATGCCCCAGATACCGAGCAGGAAGCCGACGCGCATACTGGGCTGCTGCGCATGGCGGCACGCGGCTTCGAGCGCCTTGAGTTTGGCATCCACTTCCGGCGCGATTCGCGCTTCCTCCGAGACTCCCTGCGCCCCGGCTTCCTGTGCGTGCAGGGCCACAGCGACGGCTTCTTGCCGTTCCTCTGCTGCGCGTTCGAGCCGCTGCTGCAGCACGCGCGCCTCCAGGCGGGGCAGGCAGACACGCGCCGCCTGGCGCACGGCTTGCAGCCGGGAGCCAGGCGCGGTCATCTGCGCCAGCCGCGCGACGGCAGGCACGGCGTCCGCATCGCCCACCACCTCCAGCGCCTTGAGGATGGCAAGCACAAGCGTCGGTTGAGTCAGTGCGGTGGTGAGATTCAGCCGGGCATAGAGACAGGCGCGCTGCGCCCCATCCAGAAGATCGGCGTCCTCAGCTTTCAGGCCGGGCAGCAGGCGGATCAGATACCAGCGCGCTATCGCCTGAACACGCCGGTTCGGCCACTCCAGCGCCTCCGCCAGCGCGCCGATCCAGTTCTTGTCGAGATCGGTGCGCTGGACTGCTTGGGCCTGCTCAAGAGCCGACGCCAGGCGATGGAGTTTCGCCGCCGTTACCAGATAGACCGCGCTGCCGAGCATCCAGGCCCATTCCCCGTCGAGCGCGCTCCACAGGGCAGTTATGGCCGCGAGAGGCGAGAACGCCGTCCACGCCCAGACGACCGCGCCTTTCCGCATCCGCAACTGCTTATCCGTCAGAAGCGGAATCAGGGCATCCAGATCAGGAACGGCAGGTTCAGGCGAGGTCGCCGAGTTCTCGTGAAGCAGGGTCATTGTTTTGCTGCCATCTGTTTTCAGGAGACATACCCTCCACATAGGGTACTGAGCCATCTGATTAAGGCCGGTTGACACCTGCGACAATATCTCCCTTGCTGCCCCACTCGATAAGGTAGCGCCCTTTGTCGCGTGGCTTGGTCAGATCCTGGATGGGAACACCTCGGTTATCAACCCCGTCCGGGCCAATACTATAGAGTAGATAGGTCTGCCCGGTGCGTCTGTATTGCAATGTCTGGTTAGGCATGGTAGGGCTGAGCGCGAAAGCGTCTAGAGGCACAGCCCGGAGATAGCGTGGGGTAAGTTGTGCCAGCGATTCGGGATACTGCCCCTTATCCAGCCGATAGGCGCGTAAGGCTAACGTCGTGCAGAGAAGCGCATTCTGAACTTCGGTGATATTGTCCTTAAAACCTGCTTGCGCAAAAACAGGCAGTAGAAACTGACAGACAGGGTCATCGGGAAGGGCAGCATCGCTGGACTTCGCGCCGGGCATCCGGGCCGTTGCAACGGCCTGATCCATATATCGCGTATAGTTATCCACTATCTGGCGCTTGCTATACCGCAGCAGGATTATATAGCGTGGGATGGCTTCAAAGCTCAGGGCATAGTCATCACTGGTATGCCCGGATGTTGCAAATGTACTTCGCCAGCCAGGAGCGAGAATATCCTTTTGCAGGCTAGCCAGACCCAGCCATTTTTCTTCTTGCAGCGTATCCGCATAGGGAACATGCAGAGTCCTGATCTTCTCCAGTCGCCGAGTTGCAGCTTGCGCTTGTTGAGCGTTCAGGTGGTCAACGACATCCCAGATCGGTTCCCGTCCAATCGCTTCGCAGGCAATCCCCGTAAGTTTTCCGATCATGGGTGCGCCATGAGGGAATTGTGCGCCTAATTGCATCGCATCCAAGCCGCTATTTACTGCTCCTTGCCAATCCCCACGCGCGGCTTTTACCTGTGCCTCTAGAGCCAGTAAGCGAGCCAATGATCGGAACTGGGCAATATGAGGAAACTGTGTCTTAACCGAGCGGGCAGGCGGTTCCTGGTAAGGATAGGCAAAGCCCTGGCGCACTAACTGAAGCGCCCTGGCATTTATCCTGACCAGAGCCTCTTTCTCTTCCAGGGAGTAGATATGGTTTCCAGGCGTACTGCCTGCTGTATTCGGTTTTGCAGGCGCTTTTGAGATAGCGTAGCCAATCTTTTTGTCGTCTATAAGAGCCTGTCCGGCGGCGCGAAAGAAGTCATAAGCATTGGGGGAGGGCATGGCAGGCGTGGGAATCCGAATGTTGGGATCAAGGTCAATATAGCGCAGCCAGCCATAGCCCATCGCGGTCAGAAGGAGGGCGAGCGTGCCTGCGGGCAGATAGAGCCGACGGAAAGCGCGCCGCCATTGCGCGCGGAATCCGGGAGATGAAGCTGGGAGACCGATAGCGGTCAGCGTGCGGTTCAGACCCTCTGCTGGGGCAGGATGCGCCTTCATACAGGCGACGCCCAGAGCCAGGGTCGCATCGGCGGCGCGGGCCGCGCGGCACTCGGCGCACCAGAGACGATGCCACCGACCGGGCTTCAGCGCGTTGTAATGGAGACGTTGGCAGGCCATCGGAAGGTACCTTCTTTTTCGTTACAGAACCGGGGCCGGAATCGAAGCCTGCGCCGCCGCAGGGTCGGAAGACTCTTGCAGCAGTTCGCGCAGGCGCTGGCGGGCCGTGAACAGACGGGATTTGATCGTGCCGGGCGGCAGGTCGAGGACGGCGGCCACCTCCGACACGGAGAGTTCCTGCACGTAGAAAAGCAGAAACGTGTCGCGGAGTTCGTCGGAAAGCTGAGCCAGGGCGCGTGCCAGATAGACCGTCTGCAAGCCCTGTAGGGCGCGCGCATCCGCGATCTCGGCTGCCGCGTCCAGAGGAGCCTCGTTCCGCCGCGCACGCAGCCAGTGGGTATACTCGTGGTAGGCGATGCGATGCAGCCAGGTCACGAGGCGCGCTTCGCCCTTGTAGCCGGGAAGCGCCTGCCACGCCTTGATAAAGGTCTGCTGCGTCAGGTCTTCCGCGATGTCCGGATCGGCGGTCAGATACCGGAGCAGGCGATAGAGGCGCGGATAGTTCTCAGAAACGAGTCGTTCCCCCGCCGCCCTGTTGCCCTGCAAAATCTGCCGCACCCACAGGCTGTCACGCACGAGTTTCCTCCTGAGTCGGTTTCCTACCGTTATAGAGCCTCCGGCGGGAGCGTTGGTTCATCGGGGCCGGAAAATCCTTCCCAGATTGCACGCCTGTTTTGTGTCACAGCAGGAACTCTCCGGCGATTGACGAAGATAGGAGCAACGCGACAGGGCAGAGGAAGGAGGCAGAAGCGATGTTGACGGCAGCGCAGCGGGAGCAGTATGAGCGCGATGGGTTCCTGGTCTTGCCCGGCTATCTGGATAAGGAGACCGTCGCGGCGCTGGCCCGCGCCGCCGAGGAACTGCGCGAGAGCGTCGGGCCGCTGGTCAAGGGCAACCCGCGCGTACAGATAGACCGGCTCGGCGAGAAGGTGGGCATCCGGCAAGCCTGGCCCGTCATAGACCTCTCCCCGACGTTTGCGGCGCTGGCACGAGACGAACGGATCGTCGGGCTGTTCCGCAGCCTGTTCGACGGCGACACGCCCGTTCTGTTCGAGGACAAGCTGAACTACAAGCATCCCGGCATCGGCACGCCCTTCCCGATGCACCAGGACTATAGCTACTGGAAGGACTACTCGCCCCGCCTGACCTCCGCCCTGATCTATATTGACGAGGCGACGGCAGAGAACGGCTGCCTGGAGGTGATCGCCGGGCAGCACAGGCGCGGGCTGCTGGACAGAACGGAGCAGGATGTCGGGGCCGCCGTAGACCACTTCATCCCGGAGACGGTCTTGGCCCCGGCGCTGGCGGTCAAGGTTCCCGGCCCGCCGGGGACGCTGATTCTGTTCTCCTGCCTGACACCGCACACCTCCGCGCCCAACCGCAGCGACAGACCGCGCCGCGCGCTCATTCTGACCTATAACCCGGCGCGGGACGGAAGCGGCTACGAGGCGACTTCCGGGGAGAATCGCGACCGCAGCAACGCCTGGCTTGCCGCCCAGAAAGAGAACACAGCGTAAAGGAGCGACCGATGAAACGCATTCTGCATACGGTAAGTTACGCCGGAGTCTGGCGGGGACAGGCCCGCCTGACCCTGGAACAGGCGTTCGACAAAGCCGCCCAACTCGGCTACGACGGCGTCATGATCGTCGGCAAGCGGCCCCACGCCTCCGCGCTCGATACCGGCCCGAAGGAGCGCGAAGCCCTCCGCGCGCAACTGGATCGCCTGCATCTGGAGTGCGCCTGCATCGCCGGGTACACCGACTTCACCGCCGGGGCGGATCGGCCCGACATTCCTCTGCGCGAGATGCAGACCGCCTACGTGACCGAGATGGCGAAGCTGGCCCACGACCTGGGCGGCAAGTTCGTCCGCATCTTCACCGGCTATGCGCGCCCGGAAGTCCCCTTCGCGACGCAGTGGGACTGGATCGTGAACGCCCTGCGCGAGTGCGCCGACCGGGCTGCGCCCTACGGCGTGACGCTGGCCGTGCAGAACCATCACGACATCGCCTGCACGGCAGCCGACATGGCCGACCTGCTGCGCGAGGTGGATCGGCCCAACGTGGGCGCGGCCTACGACGCCTGGGCGCCGACGTTGCAGGGACTCGACATCGAGGCCGAAACCGAGCGGATCGCCGGGCATGTCGTCTATACGACAGTGGCCGACTACCAGTGGCGGAAGCGGTTCGTCTATCAGCCCGCGCTCGTCAACTATCAGGAGCAGATGGATCGCACGGTAGCGGTTCCAATGGGCGAGGGGATCATAGACTACCGGCGGTTCTTCGCGACCCTCAAACGGCACGGCTACGACGGCTATGTGGCCTACGAGATGTGTTCCGAGTTGACGGGCGGCGGCTCCCTCGAAAATCTGGACGCCTGCGCCCGCCAGTTCCTGCGCTATATGGATACCGTCTGAAAGGAGCGCGCCTCTCCTGCGAAAATTTTCGGGTAAGATGGAAGCAGAAGAAAGTTGCTGATAGGTAGATGGGAAGGAAGTATAGTCTGTGGTAACGGCGCATCGGACGGTAGAGAAACGGCTGACGGTCTGTCGGCTGGCGGTCTGGCTGGCGGCGCTGGCAGTGGCCTGGGGTCTGTTTCGTGTCGAATATCCGTCGGCCTGGTGCGCCGCGGCGTTCGGCGCGCTGTTCACGCTGCTCTGGCCGCTGGCGCGGCGCGCACGACCCGCCCCGTCGTCTGTCGAGTCGCCCGGCGCGGAAGAGGCCGCCGCCGAGCCGGAAACGCCGGGCGAAACCGGCCCGGAAGCCCCTGATCCGCTTGCCAGCGCCATAGAGGTCGGGGTAGACCTGATCGCCATCACTGCGCTGGTCAACCTGACGGGCGGGTTCAACAGTCCCTTCTCACCGCTCTATTTCCTGGTCGTCGTCGAAGCCGATGCGCGGCTCGGTTCGGCCTCTGCTCTCTCCACTGCCCTCGCTGCCGCCGTTCTCAGTCTGCTGCATCTGCGCGTCGGCCCGGTCTCTCGCGAGGCAGCCGTCCTCTACGGCATGGCGATGGGTTCGCTTCTCCTGACGGCGCTGCTCGTCGGATTGCGGCAGGGGGCCGAGCGGTTCGCCGGCGGCGAGAGGAGTCCGTTTCGATTTGGGCAGCGCGCGACGCTGATGAAGCCGCGTACCGTCGAGACGCTGGAGCAGCAGTTGGAAGCGCAGGCCGAGGAACTGCGCCAGATGAAAGCCCGCTATCGCGAAGTCGCGCATCTGCACCGCGAACAGAAGATGCAGATAGACCGGCTGCGGGCGGCGGAACAGCTTTTCGAGGCCAGCGCGGCCGTGCCGACGGGCGGCGACGCGCGGGAAGCGTATGGTCGCCTGCTGCATACCGTCATGGACAGGCTGGATGCGGGCGGCGCGGCGCTCTGGCTGCGGGAGCGCGGCAGCGACCGGTTGAGCGTGCAGGCGACAGAGGGCCGTGTCGCTCCCACGCTCCGTCAGGAGGCGATCTCCGGCGTGGCCGATCTGCCGCCCGGCGACCTGCGCGCCCTGTGCGAAGCGCATCTGCTGGCCGCCGCGCCGGTGACCGCCTCCGCGATAGTCCATCGGCCCCCGTCTGCCGATGGCGACGCGGAGCCGGAAGCCGCGCCCACCGAGATGGCAGGCGTCGCGAAACCTGTTCTGGCAGTGCTGCTGCGCGAGGCGGCGGCGGGCGAGGTCGGCGCGATCCTGGGCGCGGTGGGTGTCTGCGACCCGCGCGGCGCGGCGCGCTTCTCGCCGACCGATGCCGAACGACTGTCGGCGCTGGCCGGGCCGCTTGCCGCCGCTCTGAGTAATGTAGAGCAGCGGCGCGACTTGCAGCGGCGCGTGCGGGAGACCTCCCTGCTCTACGATCTGAGCCGCCTGGTGCAGAGCGCCACCGACAGGAACCAGCTCTACAATGCCATCGTCACCCTGGTACTGCAGGTCGTTCCGTATGAAAACTGCACGCTCTTTCTGCTGGACAGGGAGAACGCGCGCCTGGAAGCGAAAGCGACGCGGGGCCGGGTCGTCAACCTGCTCGACCATGTCGCGTTCGAGAAAGGGCAGGGCGTTTCCGGATGGGTCGCCAGCCGGGGACGGCAGCTTATCCTCTCTGATCTGACCCAGGAGCAGAACCTGCTCAACGTAGAGACGATACCGCCGCGCGTGCGCTCGTTCGCCGCGATCCCGTTGCAGGTGCAGGATACCATCGTCGGCGTGCTGAACGTCAGCCATTCGCAGCCCCATGCGTTCGCGCCGGAGGACCTCCAACTGCTGACGGTTCTGGCAGGACAGGCGGCCATCACCATCGAGCGCACGGAGGCGTTCCATACCTTGGAGGCGCTGGCGATCACGGACGGCCTGACGCAGGTCTACAACCATCGCTATTTTCAGATGCGTCTGGAAGACGAACTGAAGCGGGGGCGGCGCTACGGCCAGCCTGTCTCCCTGATGATCGTGGATGCGGACGACTTCAAGCGGATCAACGATCAGTACGGGCATGTCACCGGAGATTTCATCTTGCGGGAACTGGCCGGGCTGCTGCGCCGCTCGGTGCGGGAGACGGAGATCGCGGCACGGTACGGCGGCGAGGAGTTCGCGCTGATTCTGCCGCACACGGGAGTAGAACAGGCGCGCGTCGCGGCGGAGCGCGTCCGCGCGATAGTCGAGACGCATACCTTTCTGACGCCGGAGGGCCACTCCATCCGGCTGACGATCAGCATCGGTGCGGCGACCTACCCGGCCCATGCCCGCACGCGCGCCGAACTGATCGCGCAGGCCGACGCCGCGCTCTACGCAGCGAAGCAGACGGGCCGCAACGCTGTCCGGCTCGCGGCGGATACTGGCGCGTTCGCTGTCACAGGAAGCCCGCGCGGGGAATCGCCTGCGGTTCCGTCTCTTGCCGACCTGGGGCCTGTACACGGCGAAACCAGTGAACACAAGCCGACAGCCTCCTGAGAAGACCCGTCATTCGCACAGAAAGCGAACCTCATCCCGATGCGCCATGCTCCTCTCTCCGCTCTTGGATATGCGCTCCTGCTGTTTGCAGCCACCCTGGTCGCGCTGTTCCTCTTCTTCCTCTCTCCGCCGCTGACAGCCGCCGTGGCGATCCTGCTCGTCATGGCAGGCTTGCAGCGCAGACGGCAGCAGTGGCTGCATACCGCGCCGCCGCCGCAGCGACAGGCGGGCGTGCGAATCCTGCACAAGCGCGGCTGGGTAGACGAGCGCAACGCACTGCACTATCAGATCGCTTTCGGACATGAGGAGTGGGGCGCGGAGACGTTGACCTACGAAGTCCCGGAAGCGGTCTATAACGCCCACAGCGAGGGCGCGCAGGGGACGCTCACCATTCAGGCCGCTTCCTGGCGACAGCCCACTGACGAAGCCATCTTCGTCTCCTTCGAGCCGGAGACGATCCCCTCCTGAGACACTTTCCCGCGATTCGAGCGTCAAATGAGAAAGTTCGTTCCTGCACAGGGAGTTTTTGCGCTTGCGCCTTGCCGGAAACTCTTTGGGCGTCTGGTTCGTAATCCATCGGGTTCGGAGATTCCGGGCGGAAAATGGCCCGTAATTTACGTAGAATCAAAGGCGAATGCATGAGGCGTGCCTGCCGACAGGCCACCGCCGGACGAAGGCGCGCAAAACGGGCATTTTGAGGTTGCGATTTTAGCAGACATTGTGTTACAATGATAGGCTTCTTGAGATAAGGCGAAACGCATCATGTTCGTTTCCGTTTCCGCGGGTCGGGCGCGTTCCATGCCGCGAGGCGGCGCAGGTTTCACGCTGATCGAACTGCTCGTCGTGATCGCGATCATCGCGCTGCTCGCCGGGATCCTGTTCCCAGTCTTCGCGCAGGCGCGCGAGAAGGCGCGGCAGGCGGCCTGCGCCTCCAATATGCGCCAGATGGGGCTGGCCGTGCTGATGTACGCGCAGGACTATGACGAACGGCTGCCTCTGGCGGCCTCGGCCACTGCGACCGGCTTTCTGAACTGGCACCATTTCGTGGATCCTTACGTTAAGAATAAGCAGATCTGGGTCTGTCCGAGCGCGGCCCTGCCCATCAGGAATATCTATGGCGATCTGGTCTGTCACTATGGGTTCAACTCGTTCTATCTGAATGAGGGCGTCGTGGTGAGCGACATCTACACGCTCAACAATGCGCCGGGGGTGGCGCTGGCTGCCGTGCAGCGACCGGCGCATACCGTGCTGCTGGCCGACACGCGCGCCATAGACGGCAAGCTGCCCGCCAACCATCTGAGTACGTACCTGCTGCCGCCGTCGCAGCCGGACGCGGACTACTGGGGCCGACCGGACGCGCGCCATAGCGACGGGGTCATCGTCGGGCTGCTGGATAGCCATGTGAAATGGTTTCGACCGGGCGGGTTCTATACCGGGCAGACGCCGATGGACGACTGGTTCGCGCGCGATCCGTAGGAACGCCGGATGCTTTCCCCCTTCATAAAGGAGGGGTGAAGTCGGGCGCTCTCAGCGGAAAAGCCTGTGCGGGAAACGTTGCACCTTTGGCGCGGGTTTTCCTGTCAATGCTTATGCCGAACCGCCAGAAGCGGGCGGCGCGGCACAGGCCGGAAATCGGGCGGATGGCTGCCTCGTAAGGTTACGAGGGAGACGATTTTTGCCGTCGGTGTGTATTTGCCTCTACAGTCCGTGCGGCGGGATTGCCATAATGGGAAAGATGCGTGCCACTGTTCTGGCGCATCGTGTGCAAAAGACGGACGGAAGACGATAGAGGATAGGAACGCGCGCATGGCGCGCACGACGGTAACTCGAAAAGGTTTGTAAAGGAGAAGGGAGGGCGCGATGCCCGCACAATTAAACGAGACTATGGAGCGTCTGCGGGATCGGGGCCGGGGTCAGGGATTTCTGACCGACCGGGACCTCGCCGACGCCCTCAGCCATAATGAAGACCTCGATCCCGAAGCGATAGAGGCGTTGATGGACAATATCGAGTCCACCGGAGTGGCGCTGGTGGCCCGGCCTCCGGAGGCGGCGATCCCGGACGAGCCGGAGCCATCGCTCGACGAGCTGGAGCCGGGGCCGAGCGAACTGGAGGAGTGTACCCAGGCGTGGCTGCGGCGCGCGGGGCGTTTCTCGCTGCTGACGCATGAGCAGGAGATCGCGCTGGCGCGGCGCATGGAGAATCCGCGCCATCCGCAGGACGCCCGCGACGCCAAAGATACGCTGGTCGCGGCCAACCTGCGCCTGGTGGCATCGGTCGCGCGCCGCTACCTGGGTCACGGCCTGCCGATTGAAGACCTGATGCAGGAAGGCACCATCGGCCTGATCCGTGCGGTCGAGCGGTTCAACTATCGCAAGGGCTATCGGTTCAGCACCTATGCTATCTGGTGGATCCGCCGCGCCATCAGCCGCGCTATCGCGGATCAGGCCCGGCTCATCCGCCTGCCGGTTCACGTGACGGATACGCTCGGAAGGATCAATCGGGCGCGCGGCACGCTGCGCGAGCGGTTGGGCCGCGCGCCGACCCGCGCGGAACTGGCCGAGGCGGTGAAGATGAGCGAGGAGCGGCTGGGCGAACTGCTGCGCGGGGCTATCGAGCCGCTTTCGCTGGAGACGCCCATCGGCGAGGAGGGCGAAAGCCGCCTGGCCGATCTGATTCCGGCCTCGGACGTGCATAACCCGGTCGCAGAGGCGACGCGGGGCGCGCTGCGCGAAGAACTCATGGCGGCGCTGGACGAACTGACCGAGCGGGAGCGCGATGTCATCCTGCTGCGCTATGGGCTGGACGGCGATGAGCCGCGCACGCTGGAAGAGGTGGGCCGCGCGCTGGAGGTGACTCGCGAGCGGGTGCGCCAGATCGAATCTTCGGCGCTGGCGAAGCTGAGGAAACGCAGCCGCAACCGCCGCCTGCGGGAACTGATCGGAAGCTGAGATCGGCGGCTGCCCCGCCTGTCGAGAAACTTGGAGAGCCTGCCCGTCTCGATGGGCAGGCTCTCGCTGTCTTTGGAGCAGGCGACTTCTGGTAGAGTGTGCATTTTTGCGACTCTTTTGAAAAAGACCGCAAAATTTTTGTCTGGCCTCTTGACAACAGTGGAGGGGGGCATGTTATACTGCCTGTAAATTCCTCGCCATGCTTCGACCCGGCTGGCCTCAGCTTTGATCCTGCTCTGTCTTGTCAGGAGGAATGCCATGTCTACGCCGGTCTGGTCGCGCTTTGCCGTTCGTCCCTGTGTGGCTGTACTGCGTTCTTCCCGCCCTGCGTGGCTGAGGCGATGGGCGGTCGTCAACCTGATTATCTTCTGCTGGAGTTTCGTGCTGGCAACGCCGATGCAGGCGCTTGGCAGCCCGCCTGGCACACGGACAGAGCCGCCCTCGAAGCCAGTCAACGCGCCGCCTGCGAGCAGGCCGGTTCTCAATGACACAATCCCGCACCTGAATCTTCAGGCCAACTCCGCTCCTGCCAGATATGCACGCCGCCCGGTCACGGCCTCGCCCACGCTCTGGGATGAGGTCGGCAAGCTGCGTCGGGATGTTTCTCCCTCTCAGGTGGCTGCCTGGAAGCGCCAACTGCGCCAACGGCCTCTCTCGGCTCGCCGCGCCGCCCGGCTGAATCTGTGGCTGGGCGAAGTCGCGCTGGCCCAACAGGAGCAGCCAGCACAGGCGCTCCACCACCTCCGGCAGGTGCAGCGCCTTACCAAGCCTTCCTCGGCTCTGTACGGTCTGGCCGCTTACGATAGCGCCATCGTCCTCTACTACGAAGGCGCTTACAACGAGGCGGTCACAGCCTTCCACCGCCTGCTTCATCCCAAAACGGCTCTCTCTGACTATGATCGGCGCACCTGCGCGCTCTTTTGGCGTCATGCGGTCGCGTGTGCAGGCTACCATGCCGAGCGAGCGAAGTTGGGCATTCCCGAACCGCCCAAGCTGGACCCGCTCTGTGGGGCGGCAGCGTTGGCGGCCTGTCTGCGCGGACAGGGACAGCCTTTCGACAAGAAGACTATTCTGTCTGCCTGCCGGGTGACCGGGTTGGGCAGTCGGCTGCAAGACCTGCTGGAGGCCGCCAGGAAGTTGGGGCGGGCCGCCTATCCGGTAGCAGCCGATGATCAGGCGCTCATAGCCTTGCCGAAACCGTTAGTGGCCTATGTGGAGCATGACCATTTCATCGCCTTGCTGCGGGCAGACACGAGGGGAGTCAGCTATCTCTGCTCGGACTGCGGAGCCTGGCCGGGCGGGAGGGTAGACCTGACCTGGCAGCAGTGGCACGCCCTCGAGCCGACGGCGTATGTGGCGGTGTGTGCGCCGGGTTCGGCCTGGGACTACCGGTTCCGTCAGCTTCCGAAGGAACCGACCGTTTCGCAGCAGTCGAGGCCGGTGCAGCTTGCCAGCACGCGATTGGCAGGACTGAATTTGCGGCAGAGTTTGCCGATCGGTCAGTTGTATCTGCTGGCCTCGGCAGCCATCTTGAGTTGTGGCCCCAAGCCCAACGCCCAGCACTGCACAGACGGGGTCATTCGCTGTCCGATGGAACCCGGCAGAGACCCCTGCGATCCCGGCCCTTCGGCGGGCGATCCGGTCAACCTGGCAACCGGAGAGGAAGAGTACACACCCGCCCCTGATCTCGTGGTCTACAATCCGGTCGGGCCTTCCGTCGTATGGCGGCGCATCTACAACAGTTTGCGGGGTGGCTCCTATAACGTCAATCCCCCTGCCAGTCCCTACAGTGATTTCGACTTTGGCATGGGCTGGTCGCATCCCTATAACCTGCACGTCTATGACCCCGACCACACCACCGCCAGCACCAAGTATGTGATCCTCCCGAACGGAGGGCGCATCGCCTTCACCGCGCCTGCTGTTCCCTCCGCAGGCAACCCGACCGTCCACTGCACCGTACAGACGAATATGCCAGTGTTGATTGATTGGAACTATGATACGGACCATCACACCAGCCTGGGCGTCTTCGCCATTACCTGGCCCGACCGCACTCAATGGTTTACCACCTCTGTCCCCCCCGATCAGTTCGGCCAGCCGGTCACCCGGATCCAGGACCGCAACGGCAACCGCCTTTATCTGAACCTGACCTACTCCCCCACCTATCAGACCAACCTGCTCCGCAGCCTCTCCACGGGCCCCAACGGCACCGGAACGGTGTTGCTGTCGGTGCAACGCTCCAATCCGGTTCCGATGGTCACCTCGGTCAGCGACTGCTACGGGCGCAGCGTCTACTACCAGGACAACCTCACGCTCGATGTAGTGACGCAGGTCTCGCAGGTGGTGGCGACCGGCACGGCCAATCCGCCAATGCGCTGGAGTTACGGGTATCTGACGCCCCAGAACATGGGCTTCTTCTTGCAGTCAATCACGGTTCCTTCGCCGAACGGCTCCGGTACACAGACGGCCTATATCCAGTATATAACCGCCAATGGATCCTATCTCGTATACGCTCTCGTGGATGCCAACGGCAATCGGCGCGAGTTCACCTATAACATGGGAAGCACAACAGTCACTATCAAGGATAGTTCCCAGAACGCTGTCTACAGCTACACGGTCGGCTACAATGCCGATATGGGGGAGACCACCCGCACGGATGGCAAAGGCACGACTATCCGAACCCTGACCTACTCTGACCCGCTCAACCGCTACTGTCCCTCCTCCGTCACGGACGGCAACAATAACGTCTGGTACTACTCCTGGGATAGTGTCGGCCATCTGAGGAGCGTGACCACGCCGCGTGGAATTACGACGACCCTGAACGAAGACTACTTCAATTTTCCCCTCGGCGAGTTGGCGAGCGTACAGACGACAGGGAAGCAGGCGACCAGCTTTACCTACTATGAGCCGAGCGGCCTGCTCCATACGATCACCAGTCCCAAGCCGGGAACTTCCAACGGCGGCCTCAATGTCACCACCAGCTTTACCTACGACAGCCTGGGCAATGTGCTGACGATCACGCAACCCGGCAACGACGCCACCGCTAACATCGTCACGACGTTCAACTACACTGCCGATGGAACCTATAGTCAGGCGGCGGCCATCGGGCAACCCTTGACGGTGACGGATAATCTGGGCAAAGTCACGCATCTACGCTACTATACCTCCGGCTACAATACCGGCGATCTCAGTTCCGTGACCGATGCGCTGGGCAATCAGACGACCTTTAGCTACAACATCGTCAACCAGCCGACACAGATCACGCTGCCCGCCACCGGGCAGAGCGGAACCGGCCATTCCGCCCGCACCTTTGTCTATACCTATCCGGGCGGGCCGGTCACCACGCTCAAAGCCTTCAATGAGAGCAATGTCCAGGTCAGCGAGGTAGACCATATCTATGGCAACGAAGGCGAACTGCTGAGCGTTCTGGGCGGCGCGGAACCGGTGACCTATACCTATGATGCCGCCTATCGGATCAGCACGCTCACAGATGGCAATAACCATACGACACGTTACTATTACAAGCAGCGCGGCTATCTGGATGCGATCACCTATCCCGGCTACACCGGGCCGACCCCGATCTACAACGTCGGCATGGACAGCTATACCAACGTCAGCGGCCCCGACAGCGTAAGCTACCCGATCTATGATAACGACGGCAATCCGCTGATGCGCCTGGATGGCCGTGGCATCGAAACCGACTACTCCTATGTGGATGTCGAGAGCCGATTGACCCAGGTCTACTACGGCCTGTCCAACCCCTCTAACTTCAGCCTGACCTACGACAGCTTCGGGCGGGTGGCCTCTCGCACCGACGGCACGGGCAGCGCCACCTATAGCTACGATGACCGGGACGTGCTGACCAGTACGACCACGACTTATATCGGCCTGCCTGCCAAAACCATCAGCTACACCTTCAACGCCGATGGCAGCCGGGCCAGCATGGTCACGCCGGCGGGAACCTATTCCTACACCCACGATGCCGACGGACGCCTCGCCTCTCTGGTCAACCCGGCCTCCCGCACGATGCTCTACACCTATCTGGACAACGGCTGGCTCAACACCGTGCAGTCGAGCAACGTCTGCAAGGTGTTCTACACCTACAATGCGCTGGGGCAGGTGACCCGGCTGAGGAACTTCCACTATGCGGCGGCCTTGATGTCCGACTTCAGCAGCCTCACGCATGATGGGGCGGGCAACCTGGTGTCTCTTTCGGCCAGCCTGCCGGATGTTCCCGGCTATGGCGGTGCGACCGGCTACACCTACGACACCTTCACCCTCAGCAACACCCGAAGCCAGCTTGTCCAGGAGACCTCGACACGAAACGGCGGCTACGCCTCCAGCTATGGCTACGACGCGGCCTTCAATCCCATCACCTTCAAAGGCGTCGCCCAACTCTTCAACAGCGATAACCAGCCGACCACCAACACCTACGACGGCAACGGCAATCCCACCACCTACAAGGG
Organism: Chthonomonadaceae bacterium; assembly: GCA_035651115.1. GTDB lineage: Bacteria > Armatimonadota > Chthonomonadetes > Chthonomonadales > Chthonomonadaceae > DASRGL01. The sequence continues at coordinate 2,192 of DASRGL010000562.1, read as the reverse complement.
AACCGGCTTCACCTATGATGCCCGCAACCGCGTCACGGCCATCGGCAGCACGCTCACGGCAGGCTACACGGCAGACGGACTGCGCGCCTGGAAACAGAGTAGTGCCGGAAGAACGTACTATCTGTATGACGGGAGGCTGCCGGTCTGTGAGTTGAGCAGCAGCGGCTCAGTCACGGCGACCAACACGTTCGGGCCGAGCGGCCTGCTGCATCGGAAGGCAGGCACGGCCCAGACCTTCTACACCTTCGATCCCTTCAGCAACGTCTGCCAGAGGTTGGATGAGACCGGCACGCTCTTATCCAGCCATATCTTCGATGCCTACGGCAGCTTTGCCAGCACGGTCAGCACCACGAATGATCCCTACAGTGGGTATGGCGGGCAATGGGGGTATTATACCGACTGGGAGACGGGCCTTCAGCTGTGCGGCTTCCGCTACTACGATGCGGCGGCAGGCAGATGGCTCAACCGGGATCCGCTAGGCTACGGAGGCGGGATCAATCTCTACGGCTATGTCGGCAACAATCCCGCGAACCTGGCCGATCCGCTGGGCCTGTTCATGGACGACACGACGTTCGGCCAGATGCTCAATCCGAGTACGTGGGCAGCGGGGTTAGCGACCTCGGGGAGTGCGCTGCTATGCTTGCTTGGTTTCTGCGATCCGTGCCATGAGAAGGATCCGGGCTTTGGAGTGAGTAAAGCCTGCTGGAATGTGGCGATGCAGGCGGGCTTGATGGCAGCGACCGGGGGGTTAGGCGAAGCCGGAGAGGCGGCGGAAGGAGCTAACGCATCGGAGTTTTTCCATGGAACCGATGTAGACTCTGCTCTAAACCTCTTGAATGGAGCCGATTTGGATGCTGCGACGGCTGCTGCCAATAAAATCGACGGCCCTGCGGGCTTCTTTCTCGCTTCAGATGCAGATGATGCTGCATTTTTCGCTGCTCGCCGTAGTGGAACGGTACTAAAATATACTTTTTCGGATAGTGCCATGGAACAACTTGAGGCTGAAGGTATGATCCGACAACCAATACCTTCCGGCCCGAGGAGTCCTAATTTCAATGGTGACGAGCTACAGATACCGCCAAGTGCCTTTGGGCGGTTTAATCAGTTGCGCCGCGCAGGCGACATAACAGTGACACCACATAGGTTCTAACACATGCTACAGCAAGAAAACGCCATCGAGACAATACGGCGAAACCCGAAGATGTACCTACCTTTTGGCGAGTTGCGAGGTGATTCTCTCTCAACTCGCCTTGCGAGTGATATTTTATCTGTTTCTACACGGGCAGTAGGCATTCTACAATATGCCTCTTGGTGGATTGTTGCCAGTGAGGAGGACTGGATAAGTAAAGCTCAAGGGGAAGAGAACATAGACGAGTATTTCAAGCGGATAGTTCCCTTCCCTGAAGGTGGGGTGAACGCAATGCATGCGGAAATTCTTCTGACGGCGTTTGCTCGTAAGCTGATAACTGCTACACCGCGTGCAGTATGTGTTTCTCTGATAGGTTCTGCACCTGAAGAGGATTTGTTCGTCTATGTTACTCGTTCCCTACCCAAATGGAAGCGACTTGTTGCGTTTCAACTCTGAAACATGTTGTGAGTAATATCTACTGATAATAACTCATAACAAAACCTATCTTTGGAGGCACTTCCAGCAGATGAGCGCACAGCCCAACAGCAAGAACGCCTCGTGAATGTCGTCTCGGCGTTCGTAACGTATCCGCAGCCTGCGGAAATGGGTGAGCCAGGCGAACGTGCGCGCGATCACCCAGCGATACTTGCCCGGCTTCTGGCTGCTCTCGATGCCGCGACGTGCCATCCCAGACACAATACCCGCTTGCTTGAGGCAGTCTCGGTTCGCCTGGCTGTCATAGCCCTTGTCCGCCTGGACTTTGTCCGGTTGCCAGCGGGGACGCCCGCGTCTGTTGGCAATGGGGGGCAGAGCCTCGATCATCGCGGCAAACCGAGTGGTTTCGGGGACATTGGCTCCGGTCATTTTAACCGCGAGCGGAATGCCCTTCTGGTCCGTGACGCGATGGCGTTTCGTTCCCGTCTGGCCCCGGTCGGGAGGGTTCTTGCCCGTTTGCTGCCCCCTTTTTTAGCGGGAACAGACGCAGCGTCCACGCCAGCCCGCGACCAGTCCATTCGGTCAGCGATGCCTAACTTGTCCCAGAGGCTCTGATGCAGTTTCTGCC
>DASRGL010000561.1:0-3058 GCA_035651115.1 Chthonomonadaceae bacterium | reverse complement strand
GAGAACACGGAGATTCGCGACCTGTTCACGGATCGGGAGCATTGCGTGCTGTATGGCGCGGAGGACCTGGAAGCCCTGCTGGACTACTACCTGACGCACGACGCGGAGCGGGAACAGATCGCAGACGCCGGTCGGTGGCGTGTGCATCCGCACGACTATGCGCGTCATCTGGCCGGGATGCTGGACACGCTCGAACCGATGGCAGCGGCGAAAAAGGCGCGGGAGGGTGAGAACGCGCCGCGCGGCTTGTGCCTGGCCTCTCCGCATGAGAAGCGGGTTCGCCTGGCGTCGCAGTGGCTCTGCTCGACGGATCGGACGATCTATCCGAAGCTGGACGCGCTGCTGACGACGGCGGCAGAGGAGGCGACCGGGGCAGCGGAACGGGCGGAGATCGCCAACCTGCACGCGGCGCTGCTGGGCGAGTGGGCGCATACCGTGTCATCGCCGCCGGAGCAGCTAGAGAAGGTGCAGGCTGCTCTGGCGCACGCGCAGCGCGCCCTTGAGTGGGAGCCGGACTATCTTGCCGCCCGCTACAACCTGGGATTTCTGCGCTTCTCGGCGGGGCAGGCGGAGGAGGCGGAGCGGACGCTCTGCGAGGTGGCCGAAAGCCTGGCCGCGCCGGATGTGCGCCCGTCGCAGTTGCGAGGCGTCTATTTCCCGCGCCGCTTCGACTATTTCGACGTGGAGATCGAGCGTCTCTGGGGCGAGTCTGCGCCGGACACGCAAGCCTGGTGCGACGGCCTCCGGTCTATTCTGCGCTGGTGCATCCATGCGACGCTTACGGCGACGGCCTTCGCGCGCGGGGAGTACGAGACGGCCCTCTTTCATGCGGAGCAGGCGGTCGCGCAGAGGCCAACTCTGGGCGAGACGCTGCACAGTATGGCGCTGGCGCTCCGGGCGTTGGGGCGGCGGGAAGAGGCCGCGAATGCCTGCCGCCGCGCCGTAGCCGATGCGCCGTTCCTGCTGCCTGCGTGGGAGGACTTGGTGCGCATCTACCTCGACCTGCGCCGCCCGGAGGAGGCGCTGACCGTGCTGGAAGAGGCTGCCGTTCTCCTGGATGGCTGCCCGGTCTATGCCTCGGCTCGGCCCGGTTTCGAGTCGCTGCGAGCGCAGGCGCAACAGCAGGTCCGACAACAGCAAACGCTGCTGCAAGCGACTCCGCTCAGGTTATTGGCCTTCCCGGACTGGAGCGAGGCCGCGCGGTGGCAGGCGTTGGTGCGCGCCTTCGCCGCGCAGTATGGCCCTGAAGACCCTGCCGTGCTGCTGCTGCGCGCCGACCCGGTCCTCCATCCCTCTGCCGAGGCGCTGCTGGAGCGGCTGGCCGCCTTTTTGATCCAGGAGATGGGACTGCCGGAGGAGGCGCTGCCGAATATCACGCTGCTCAACGAGTCTCTGCAAGAGGGCGAGTTAGGCAGGCTGTTCGGCGCGGCGGATGCTGTGCTGACCCATGACGGCATGGAGTTGACGGCCCTGCATCGCGAACTGGCGCGCACGGCGGGCCTTCCTATCTGGACGCTCGATGAGATGGCCTCCCGAAAAGCTGCCTGAGAATTCCGCCGAGAATGAACGCAAATGAACGCGAATAAATTCTTGCGAATAGTACGACAGATGTCGTGGAAAATGGAGAGGCAAGAAGCGAATGAACGGTTATGGAACGACGGAGCGATTTATCGAGATTCCCTGGTGCCTGCATCGGCGAGGAGAGGCGCGGGTCGTGCTGGATGTGGGATACGCGCACGCCGAGACGGAGTACCTGCAATCGCTGGCGGGCGTGAATATCCCGGAACTCTACGGCCTCGACATCGCGCCGGTCAAGCACCTCACGGTGACCGGGCCGGACGGCGTGACGCGCCCACTCTTGCAGCCGGTGCAGGCCGATGTGCGCAAGACGCCTTTTCCCGACAACTTCTTCGATCTGATCTTCTGTATCTCGACCATCGAGCATATCGGCATGGACAATACAGGCTATCGTCCCGGCATCGAGGACGCCAACAGCGCGTGCGGCGATTTCGAGGCGATCCGCGAACTCTGCCGCATCACAAAGCCGACGGGCCGCCTGCTGCTCTCCGTGCCGTTCGGCAAGTACCAGAATCACGGCTGGTTCCAGCAGTACGATCTGGATCGGCTGATGCGGCTGGCTCTCTCTGCCGACTACCATCTGAGCGAAGTCAACTTCTTCCGCTACCAGAACGGCTGGCACGAGTGCTACGCGCACGATCTGCGGCACACGGAGTACGGCAGCAACGGCGCGCCTGCCGCCGCCGGGCTGGCCTGCCTGGAACTGACGAAATCGGCCTAGATTGACCTGCCCCACCCCTCCCTAAAGGGAAGGGCTACAGAAAGAAGCGCCTCCATGCGTGGTGTGATCGCCCATTTCCTGCCTCTTGCAGAACTGACCCAACGCCTCCCTCTCCCCGACAGAGACGACGACCTGCTCTGCCTCGGACACGGACACACACACCTCGCCTGGGAGCCGACCCACAACACCTACGCCCACATCGCCGCGCAGTTTCCCCCCGGTTGGCAGCCAGAGGTCTATATCCACTGGAGCCTGGAGTACAATCCGGTTCCTCTAGGACTGGAAGCGGCGGGCTGCTACACAGTCGGGGTGGTGGGGGACTGGAACTTAGGCGGTCAGGCGTTGCAGGGCATGGGCGGGGTGTTCGACCTGCTGCTGGCGGACAAGAACGGGTGCGCGCGGCTGAAGGCGGCAGGCTACGAGAACGTGCGGTCTGCGCAGCTGTGGGCGTATGATCCGGGAGTCCACCGGAGGCTGTCCGGTGTGGAGCGGGACATAGACATCGTGCTGGTGGGCAGTTTCAACCATGAGGTGCAGAAAGAAAGAGCGAAATGGCTGGCGCGGGTGGCGAAGCTGTCACGCAAATATAAGGTCTGCCTGACCAGCAAAATCTTCGGCGAAGAGTACGTGCGCCTGATGAACCGGGCCAGGATCGTCTTTAACCGCAGCATTCGCGGCGAGATCAATATGCGGGCCTACGAAGCGGCGGCCTGCGGCGCGCTGATGTTCTACGAGCGGGAGAACACGGAGATTCGCGAC
>DASRGL010000560.1:0-15559 GCA_035651115.1 Chthonomonadaceae bacterium | reverse complement strand
GATCAGCAGAAGCAGCTCAAGCAGGCGTACATGCGCCTGGAAGCCCGCCTGGGACGCCCGGCCACCGAGGAAGAGGTCGCCGCAGAACTCGGCATTTCGACGGAAAAGCTGGATAAACTGCTGACCAACATCGGACGCGCCAGCCTGCTCTCCCTCGACGATCTGCGCATCGGCAGCGACCAGCAGCGCCTTGCGGATGTACTGCCCTCGGACGGCCCCAGCCCCCTCGATAGCGTCGCCCTGCGCGAGCGCCGGCGCGCCCTGGCCGCCGCCGTAGACCGCCTGCCGGATCGAGAGCGCACGGTCGTCTCGCTCTACTATCATGAAGGACTGACCTTCAAGGAGATCGGCGGCGCGCTCACCGTCTCCGAATCGCGGGCCTATCAGCTTCATGCGCAGGCGGTGACGCGCTTGCGCGGCTACCTCGAATCGGAAGCCGAGCTTTTCCCCTGACAAGAACGCCAGACCGTCCATTCCGACATCATCCCAAGTTGCGGGGAGACAAGACGAGGGGGCGCATCTGCGCCCCCTCGTTTTGCCGTGCCGGAGATCTGCACGGGGCAACCGGGCTAGGGACTGGTTTTTACGAACACGCCCTGCGGGCCGGAGTAGGCCGAGTAGTATGCCCAGTGATTCTCATTTTCGTTGTCCGTGACCATGGCGACGACACGGTGGATCCCTGCGAAGTTGTAGTCCACGACATAGATCAAGTTGGTCTCATCTACAAAGAGATCCAGCGTTCCGGCGAAGCCATCGGTCGGCGGCGCGGAGTAGGGAGTGGATGGGTTGGTCTTGGTAATGGTGTCCACCAGACCGTTGTTCAACGCTGTTGTGCGCACGATGCGGCTGTTGTCCCGGTCGGCGATCGCAATGCGGCCATCCGGGGTCAGGAAAGCCTTCGACGGATGGCGGAGGCCCAGGCCGGCGTCCGAGACCGTCCAGTTGGTTCCCTGCATGTCGTCAACGCGCACGATGCGGTTGTTGTCCTGGTCGGCGATATAGATACGGCTATCATTGCCGACCATGACGGAGTTCGGATGGTTGAACTGGTTTATGCCGTCGCCCTGCGAACCGTAGGTGATCCATCCTGCCCCGGTCATATCGTCCATGCGCACGATGCGATTGGCGCCCCGGTCAGCCACATAGATGCGGTTGTTGTGGTCTACCCAGATGCCGGTCGGATCGGAGAACTGGCCCTGCCCGTTGCCCCGCGTGCCGTAGCTGACCCAGTTCGTGCCGTTCATGTCGTCTATGCGCACGATGCGATAGTTGAAGCGGTCCACGACATAGATACGGTTGTCATCGCCGACAGCGATAGCCGCCGGGCCGTTGAACTGTCCCACATCGGAGCCAAAGACGCCAAAGTTTTTCTCGAAGCGAGGGTCAGGAGGCAAAAACGGCCTCCCGTTGATCTCCAGGTCAAGCTTGAGGGCCATGCCGATGCTGTATTCGTGTCGGTATACGTGATCAAAATCAAGGGCCGTGATCCGGTTGAAGCCGGCGTCAGCGACATAGATACGTTTCACCCCGCCGCCCAGCACATTGACGGTCAATGGACTGCTGGTCACCTTTGTCCCCGCATTGTCCACCGTCACGCTCGCTGTGACATGCGCGGTTCCGATGCCTGCCGCCGTCACCCGGCCAATGGTATCCTGCACCGCGTAGACTGTCGCGACGCCGGGTGCGTCGGAAGCCCAGCCCAGCTCCTGGGGGGAGATGAGAACGATGTTGCCGTCCGCATCTCGGGCGGTCGCCGTTATCGAGGCGCTCTGGATAGTACCCTGGTTCAGAGCCAGATTAAGCGTGCTGAGGGACAGAGCGACCGAAACGATGGTGCTGTCCATGCTCAGGGTAACGGAGGTTGTCTGGCCCGCCTGAATGTTGAGAGGCACGGAGCCTGCCGCCTGCGCGGTGCCGGTTCCGTCGGCATTGGGATAGGCTGTGGCCGTCGCCGTCAGCGCGCCGAGGGGCAGGTCCGTGAAACTGACGGTCGTGGTGTTCCCCGTCGTCGGACGCGCGACGAGCTGGGAGGTGTAGACGTTTCCATTTTGCAGGATGGAGACCTTGATGCTCTGGGAAGTCAGCGGGATCACGCGGCTGCTGCGGGAACGGTCGGGCCATCGGATGGTAAAGCTGGCCCGTCCTCCTCTCGAAGCGCCGGTCAGTTGATGGCTCGATCCGCCGCAGCCTGCCAGCAGGCCGCAGAGCAGACCCAGGATGAGTATGCGTATGCAGAGCTTCATTTCGCCCCTCCTTTCTATTGAACGCCGACCTGCGCGTTGCCCGCCTGCACCGTCACGACGGCGGTCGCCTGCTGTGTGGCATCCGATTGGCTGGTCACAAGGACGTGGTAGGTTCCCGGCGTCGCTGGCGCGGTATAGTTGCCGTTGGCATCAATCGTGCCGCCTGCATTGCCTTCCTGCACGCTCCAGTTGACGGCTGTTGTCGGCGTGCCGTTGAGCTTGGCGGTGAAGCTGCTCGTGCCGCCGACGGAGAGGGTAACGGTCGGCGGAGCGACCGTGATCGGGTTCGCCAGAACCGTGACGGTGGCCGTGCCGGTCTTGGTGGCGTCCGCCTGGCTGGTCGCGACGATATGATAGGTTCCGGGAGTGGCGGGGGCGGTGTAGAGACCGTTGGCATCAATCGTGCCGCCCGCCGCGCCTTCCTGCACGCTCCATGTCACCGGGATGACCGAGGCATCCGGCCCGGTCGCGCTAAAGGTCTTGATGCCGCTGGTGTAGACTGTCGTGGTGGCCGGGCTGACGCGGACCGGGGGAACGACCGTGACGGTGATGGTCACCGTTTTGCTTGTGTCCGCCTGGCTGGTCGCGATGATATGGTAGGTTCCCTGGGTTGCAGGGGCGGTGTAGTTGCCGTTGGCATCAATCGTGCCGCCCGCCGCGCCTTCCTGCACGCTCCATGTCACCGCTTTGTTCGCGGTGTTGACTACGCTGGCGGTGAAGGATTTGGTACCTCCCGTGATGACGACGGCAGAGTTCGGGGTCACGGTCAGACGCACGCTTCCGGCGGGTAGCGGGTTATTGCCGCCCGAGCCGCCGCCGCAACCGGCAAGCAAAAACAGCAACACTACTCCTGCAATCCGCAATCCAATTCGCATGTGAGTCTCCTCCCGCAGAGACGCCAGGCGGCTGCGTGGAAACGCCGGGTGTCGGCAGCGTGGCGGCGATGCGTTCATCCGGTTTCCGGCAGGCTGCCGGAGCCTCTACGTGTTATGGGGACGAACTGACGGGCTTTTTTATCCTGGAGGCAGGAATCGCGGTCGAGAAAGGGGGTCATGAAAGACGGGGACTGCGTTACCGGAACCGTGCCGTAGAGAGAACGCGGCACGCCCGAGGGGGGCGGAGCCGCCGGGTTCGCAGGCGTCTCCAACCGGGCCGGGTTCTGGGGAGCCGGGTGGGCGGCCCTGTGGGGGAACAGGGCGATGCTCCGGGCCATAGCTCCCTTAGGGAGCTGCACAACGAGTCCTTCTTCCTTCTCTCGCCTCCTGGCAGGAATACCGGCCAGACGATGAGAATCGTGACCGCCTGGCCGTTGACAGAACCGAAGGACTCAGGTACACTGTGCCTGAGTCCTTCGGACTCGCGCGCCGTCCGTTCCTTCTCTCCGCCAAGAGTAAAAAGGAGCGGGCGGCTTTTGTACGCGACGCAGGACGCCGCGCACAACGGGAAAAGTGGCTGCGTTATCGGTGAAGCCGATATTTACCGAGATCGAGGAAAGGCATAGGAGAGGATGCCCTTCCGCCTTCTATCCTCACAGAGACGACACGACTGCTGGAACGGTTTTGGGTCGCGCGTGCGGCTCGAACGGCAGCTACTGGATTAGACGGCCCACCCCTGTCTATAGTGACAGGGAAAAAGCCGGACAGTTCAATCTTTTTGGTACAAATTCTTCGATTCCGGCGCAATTGTGACGAGATAGGGCGCTTGCCAGAGGAAACGCACAGATCGCAGAGGAAACAGCTATGCAGGATGAGGGCCGTTCTCCTGCGGGATGCAGCGACAAAATCTGCCGGTTTAGATAAGGTGATAGGCGTTATCTAAAGCCTCGGCGATACCAACGCCCCTTCCATTATAGCGGAGGGATATGTGGATTGTCAACGTGTCACAAACGTGTCACAATAAGAGTTATGGACACAAGGCGGCCCTGCACGATAACAGCGGTAATCGCTTTTGTCTGCCAACAACTATCTGACCGGATGGGAGCAAAGTCGCGGGATTCTTATCCTGAAGAGAGGAAGGAAGCCATGGAAGTCGGGCGGATAACTCTGGTACTGTACGGCGTACTGCTGATCATCGGAGGCATTCTGGGCTATACGGAAAAGCGCAGCCTGATCTCGCTGGTCAGCGGCGTTGCCAGTGGGCTGATCGCGCTGGCCGCCTATGCTCTGGCGCGCACGCAGCCGCGCGCGGGCCTGGGCCTGGGCCTGGTCGTGTCGCTTATCCTGATCGGGGCCATGTGGATGCGCTTTCAGAAGACGGGCAAAGTGATGCCGGCGGGGATGCTGCTGGCGGTCAGCGTGATCGTGTTCGTAGTTCTTGGGGCGGCCTTACTGCGCAAGGGGAGTTAGGGCCGGTCTCACATCGCGCGCACCGGACACTCTCCGACGGCAAGGCCCGCGGGCGTGGAGGCAGGCTTGTGCGTGTCGTCCAGGTCTGGATTCCGACGCAGATTGCTTCTGCTGGCAATCCGTCTGCACACAAAAACCCTCTTTTCTGCCAAAAAACATCGGTTTTACAAAAAATCCAAAAAAAATACGAGGATTTTGGACACAAAGGGAACCTTCTGGCACAGTTCTTGCTGTATACGAAATGTGAGGAGAGCGTAATTTTCGCACCCCCGTAAGAGCCGTGCTGCTGAGCAGGCATAGGCGACTATGTAGGAAGGAGGTTCCGGACTCCATTCCGTTCTGCCCCGCCTATCGGCGCTTACCTCCGAATGAGCCGCCAGACCACAACTGCGTGGTCTGGCGGCTTTATTTTGGCCCGAATCTCCGACGGCAGGAACAATCTTCCTCGCATAGCGCCGGAGAACGGAAAATACCGTATGTCTGCGGGCGTTGTCGCAGGAGGTGGGTAGGGAATAATGCTGATGGGACGCCATACGGCCCCTTTTGCCGCCTTCTTGATAGGCGCGCCGCTTGCCAGGCGCGTCCTCCGGCGGCCCCGGTTTCCGATCGTGCGCGGCTCTGGAGAGCGAGCCGCCCGTTGACATAGAGGCAACACGCCGCAGCACGCAAGGCTGCGGCCCTGGGAAGAGTTCGTTTGGAACGCGGCGCTGCCGGGGCCGGGGGAGGGCAGAAATCTGCCTTCCCCCGGCCTGTTTCTGTCTTTGTCTACTATCGCTCCCTGTGCAGATGCGGTACAATACCGCCGACATCCTGCCCGATCCCCTTCCGACAGGAAACGCCCTACCCGGAGGTTGCCGCCGTGCCTGCCGCCCGCAAAACCGCCGCCAGAAAGGGCCAGGGCCGCAAGCCCACCCTCAGCCCGACGCGCATCGAGACCTATCTCGAATGCGCTGTCAAGTACCGGTACATCTATAAGGATAAGATCGGACGCTTCTTTATGCGCGCGAAGCCCTACTACAGCTTCGGCTCGACGCTGCACCACGTCTTGCAGGAGTTTCACGAGCAGGGCGCCACGCATACCGCCGAGGAGATCGTGGAGGAGATGCAGCAGACCTGGATCGGGGCGGGCTATGCGACGGAGGAACAGGAGCAGGCGCATCGCGAAGCCGGGCAGCAGATCGTGCAGGCGTACCATGCCGCCTTTCAGGAGCGCGCGGCGGAACAGGTCGAGACCCTCGCGACGGAGAAGACGATCTCCTATGATATGGGACGGTTCCGGCTCTCCGGGCGCGTGGATCGCATTGACCGGCACGCCGACGGCAGCCTGGAGATCATAGACTACAAGAGCGGGCGCTGGGAGACGACGCCGGAAGAGGTCGCCAACGATCTGGCGATGAGCTGCTACCAACTGATTCTCAAGCGGCTGCACCCCGAATCGCCGGTCTTCGCCACGATCTACTGCCTGCGTTCCGGCATCACGGCCTCCGCCGCCTGGTCGGACGAAGACCTGGCCGAGTTCGAGCGCGACCTGCGCGCCCTCGGCGACGAGATTCTCGACCGCAACTACGCGGAGCTGGAGCCGGTGCGCATGGCGCTCTGCGACCACTGCGACTTTCTCCCGGTCTGCGAGCGTTTCTGGCGCGCGAAGGAGCGCCAGGCCAGCCTGGATGGGCCGCATTCCGAGGACGGGCTGTGATGGCCCCTGAGAATCGTGAAGATTTGGTGACTGTCCGTTGACGAAACGGTAGATTCCGAGTAGAATACGGTCAGGAGAAGCCAGCCAATGAACGTCATGGAGATGGAGACGGCGTCGAACGACGCAGAGCGTTCGGAGCGCGGCGGACGGACGGAGCGCGTGACTGTTCCCTCCCTGCGGGCGCGCAAGCGGAGCGGCGAACGGATCGTGATGCTCACCGCCTACGACTACCCGTCCGCGCGCCTGGCCGAGCGGGCGGGCGTGGACATCGTCTTTGTCGGGGACACGCTCGGCATGATGGCGCTGGGCTACGATACGACCGTGCCGGTCACGCTGGAGGAGATGCTGCACCATGTCCGGGCGGCGCGGCGCGGCGTGAAGCGCGCGCTGCTGCTGGCCGACATGCCCTTCGGAACCTACCAGGTCAGCCCGGAAGAGGCCGTGCGCAACGCGACCCGCCTGATGAAGGAGGGACGCGCGCAGGCGGTCAAACTGGAAGGAGGCGCGCCCGTCGTCGAGACGGTGCGCCGTCTGACGGAAGCGGGCATTCCCGTCATGGGACACCTCGGCCTGACCCCGCAATCCATCCACATTTTCGGCGGCCATCGCGCGCAGGGCAAAGACCGCGCCTCGGCAGAGCGGATGCTTGCCGACGCCAGGGCGCTCGAAGCCGCAGGCGCGTTCGGCCTCGTGCTGGAGACCATCCCCTCCACTCTGGCGGCGGAGATCACCGCCGCGCTGGAGATTCCGACCATCGGCATCGGGGCCGGGCCGGAGTGCGACGGGCAGGTGCAGGTCTGGCACGATCTCCTCGGCATCTATCCGGGCAAAGCCTACCGGCATGTCAAACGGTACGCTGAGATCGGCGACATGATGGAGGCGGCGATCCGCGCTTACTCAGAGGAAGTGCGGCAGCAGCGATTTCCCGGCAAGGAGCATAGCCTCTAAGTATGCGAACGTTCCAACAGATTCATCCTCTGCGCGCCTACCTGCGAGGTATCCGCGCCGAGGATAAGACGATCGGTTTCGTCCCCACTATGGGGGCGCTGCACGAAGGCCACCTCACGCTGATCCGCAAGGCCAAATCCGACTGCGATCTTGTCCTAGTCTCTATCTTTGTTAACCCCACGCAGTTCGGGCCGAACGAGGACTTTGCCCGCTACCCGCGCGACCTGGCCCGCGACCAGAAACTCACCTCCAATGAAGGCGTGGACGCCCTGTTCGCGCCGTCGGTCGAGGAGATATATCCGGCGGGGGCGCAGACGGTGGTGGATGTGCCGGAACTGGCTTCGGCGCTGGAGGGCGCGCACCGGCCCGGCCATTTTCGGGGCGTGGCGACGGTCGTGACCAAACTCTTCAATATCGTGCAGCCGGATCGCGCCTATTTCGGGCAGAAGGACTATCAGCAGCTTCTCGTCATCGAGCGGCTCGTGCGCGATCTTCATCTGCAGGTCGCCGTCGTTCCCGTCTCCACCGTGCGGGAGGCGGACGGCCTGGCGATGTCCTCCCGCAACGCCTATCTGTCACCGGAAGAGCGCGCGGCGGCGACGGTACTCTATCGCGCCTTGCAGCGCGCCGAGGAACTCATCACAGGCGGCACGCGCGATGGCCGGCGCGTGCAGGCGGAACTCGAATCGCTGATCGCCGCCGAGCCTCTGGCTGTCGTGGATTATGTCGCGGTCGTTCACCCGGAGACGCTGGAACCGATGCCTCTGCTGACGGAGGCTCCGACGCTGGTGGCCCTGGCCGTGCGCATCGGCAAGACTCGGCTGATAGACAATGCGCTGATCTCCCCGGACGGCTTCCTGCCTCCCCGCAACCACTTTCACAAAAGCTGACATCAAAAGCACACAGAGACCCCAAAGCAACACGGGGTTGAAACCCCGGTCTGGAGTCGCCAAGTCCGCCTGCGCGGACTCTCCAGCCTGCGCAGGCAGGCTTTGCATTTCCAGACCGGGGTTTCAACCCCGTGTTGCTTTACCCGATATGGAACAGTTTGCCCAGCGCGTAGGTCACGCCGCCGGTCAGGAAACCGATCAGAGTCATCTCCAGTCCGCTGGCCCACCAGGAGCGCGCCGTGATCAGGCTTTTGGCCGCGCCGACGGCGAAGTGCGCGGCGACTCCGATGACGGCCGAGGCGATGATGGCCGCTGTGCCGCCGAGGAAGAAAAACGGCAGCACGGGGAGGATGCCGCCGACGGCAGTGGAGACGGCGGCGGAAGCCGCGCCGATCCAGGGGTTCGGAAAGTGCCGTTCGCTCAGCCCCAACTCCTCCTGCGCCATCGTCTTGAGGAACTGTTCGGGATCGGCGGCGATGCGTTCCGACATCATGGCAGCCTCTGTTTCCGAGAAGCCTTTCAACTGATAGAGCAGCGCCAGTTCTTCTTTCTCGTGCGCGGGCGACTGCTCGATCTCGGCGCGTTCGCGCTGAATCTCGGCCTCATAGACCTCCCGCTCGGATTTGCTCGCCATAAATGCGCTGGAACCCATCGAAAGCGCCGAAGCCAGCATCGCCACCATTCCCGACACCAACACGATCCTATCGCCACCGGTTGCGCCCGCCATGCCGCTGACGACGCCGAACACCGCGCCCAGGCCGTCGTTGATGCCGTAGATCGCGTCTCCGATCCAGCTTCCGGTGGAGACGTGCCACTTCTCGCCCTTTAGCATCGCTTCCAGGCGCGAGCGCGGCTCGTCGGGGGCTTTCAGGGAGTGGAGCGTGATGGCGTGCTGCTTCTCTTCCTCCTCGATGCGAGTAAACAGCGCGTGCGACTCGGCGTCGGCGGACAGCGCCTGCGCGTGTCGGTCGAACTGCACGGCGCTGCGCTCTTCTTCGGCTTCCAGGCGGCGCAGCATGGCGTCCGTGCCGAGCGTGCGCACCATGAGTCGCTGGGCTGCTGTCGGAGTCGTGCCATTGGTCGGCGGCGTGCCGCCGAGCGCGGAGATACGCGCCGCAAACTCCCGCGCATGGCCCTCCTCCGCCTCCGCCAGCCGGAGCAGCAGCTTGCGCCGCCGCTCGTCCTCCTGCTGCTCGCTGAGCAGGCGATAGAGCTGCGCGGCTTCGATCTCGCGCTCCCATGCCGCCCGCAATGCCCCGATGACCTTCGGATCTCTCACCTCTGCCTTCCCTTCCAAGAAAGCCCACAGGCCGGGTACGGAAAGTACCCGTCTGGGGGACCACTGCGGAATGCGGCTAAACACGCGCCAAACGATTGGCGCAGCCGCATCGCGCGACAGCCAACCGTCCTCACGGACGGAAAAGCGAGAAAGAGGTCTGCGCTATCGTTTGTGGCAGCGCGCCGCCAGAACTGCCGGGACTTCGCGGTAGCCCGGAACACGCCCAGCGACCTCGTCCTGCGCCTGCGGTTCAAGCATTCGTTCCAGTGTCAGGCCCGCCTCGTAGAGAGCGTTGAGATAGGCGCTGAGTGTGCGATGATACGCGCCGACCTTGCCGCGCACGCCATAAGGATTGGGCGACTGCCAGTAGCCTTCCCGAAAATAGCCGCGCACCTCCCGCCGGACGGTTCCGCCTGCCTTGCCGGTCCAGCGCGCTTCGGGCAGTTGAAAGCAGGGATGGGTGATGGCGAACACAAACCATCCCTGCGGTTGTAGTATGCGCGCGACCGTCCGCAGGCACGCCGCCAGGTCGGGCATATCCATCAGGGCCAGGCAGCAGGCCACGCCCTCGAACGCCGCGTCTGCGATCTCCGGCAGGCTCTGCGCGTCGCCCTGCCGATAGACGATGCCGAGCGGTTCGGCTTCCTCATAACGGCGCGCGATCTCCAGCAGCCGGGCGGAGAGGTCTATCCCGACGACGCTGGCTCCGCGCCGCGCCAGTTCTCGCGCGGCGATTCCCTGCCCGCAGGCCAGATCACATACTACTCTACCGGTGACATCGCCTGTCAGTTCCAGGAGGGCCGGAAGCGCCAGCGCGTGTACCGGCGATCCGGTGACGAAGCTCTGCTCGTACCACTCTGCGATTTCATCGTAAGCGGAAAGCATTTGGACCTAACCCCCGTCCCCCTTCCCTGCCCGCTCGCAGGCTCGCTAGGGAAGGGGGTGACGAGGACGTGTACGTTCTCTTCGGGGCTGCCCTTCCCGTCAGGCGGGCAATAAAAGACTGAATACAACGGTAGAGGCTACCGACACCCCCTTCCCTAGCCCGAACACGTTTTTCCGTTCGGGCGGGCAGGGAAGGGGGCTGGGGGGTCAGGTCAATCGAAGGCGCGGTCGAAGACGGGCTTGACCGCCTTGACTTTCTTGGCGCCCTCCGGCGGCGTGAACGTGAACGCCTCGTCCGTTAGCTCTGCGCCTGGCGTGATCTCCATGAAATCGAGGACATAGTCCACCGTGAGATTCTTCGGGCCTTTCTTCTCGCGCGGCGGCTTGATCTGGAAGCGGCAGCGATGGACGAGCATATCCTGCGGGTCTACGTAGAGTGACGCCATGCCTTTCGTGCCGTCGGACTCGTTGATCGGCACGGGGATGACGTACATCGCGCGCCCCTCCACCTGCTTCGTCGGGTAGTCGCGGACTTCGATGGACTTGCTCGCGCCGGGCGGCAGGCCGAGTCCCTTACTGTTGGCTGCCTGGAGAAACAGAAGCGGGGTCAGGTCGGCGTTGGTGCGGCTCATCAGCCAGTCGGTAAACTTGTCCTCGTTCTTCGCAATGGGCGAGAAAGGCTGCTCGCTGTACTGCTTCGCGTCCTCGTCCCACTCCCAGACGGTCTCGCCGTTCGAGTAGGTGGTTCCCTGCCGCTCTTTACCGAAGAAGCCGATCTTGGTGTCGAAGCGGAACCGGTTGGGCTGCCCCATCTGCACCGTCGAGCGGATGTCGGCGGAGAAGGCGACGCCGTCCATCTTGACCTGCATTTTGCCCTGCACGTTCTGGGTCAGCGTCTTGAATTCGCGATACTTGAGCAACAACTTCGCCAGCATCGCCTCGTCGCGAAACTTCTGCGCTTTCGTCTGCTGCGCCCCGCTCACAACGGGAAGCATCAGGGCCAGGAGCAGCAGCAGGCCCATCCCTCTTATTCTGCGCATTCATTCCTCCCTATTCGCGCCATGCAAGCCTGTTTGTGGCCTGCCGGGTCGGAAGCGTGATAGGCTATTATCGGCCCGACCGGAGCCGCCTTAAGCTTGCGGTCTCTCCTCCGGCCTGCTTGAAACCGGTCAGTTCGTAGATGGCCTGCCATTTGGGCGTGTTGCGGTTCGCGATGTCCTCGCTGAGACCCCAGCAGCCGTAGCGACTGTAGGCGCTGCAAAGGGCGAAGACCATATACAGGTCGCCGCCGCGCGCGAACCAGTTGTCTCTGGCGTCGTGCAGCATCAGTTCCTTCATGCTCGGAAGGCGGTTGGCGCGGATGCGATTGGCGACATTGACCGTGCTGCCGCCGCCGTTGTCCGGCCCGACCTCATACTGACAGTGCTTGAGGCCGTATTCCTCGGCGATCCGCTGAATCTGCGCGCGCCATTTCAAGTTGCTGTCACTGCTGGCGCGCATGACCCGCACGATCTCTTCCGGGCTGGCATTCGGGGCGGCTTTCTCCGCGTTGAAGTAGGCCGCGCCCGCGATGCCGTAGAGATAGTTCTTGGGTGGGCCGTAGGTCGCTGCGGCCCATTTCAGCACATTCGCATAGTAGCCTTCGGGCTGGATGACCCAGGCGGCATAGATAGGCCGGATGCGCGCCGGAATCGCGTTCACGCCGAACACGGTTTTGAAGATCGTGGCGATCTCGATCAGCCGTTTCGCGTGCCGCCGCCTCGCCCACTCCTCCTGATCCTGCGTGCCATCGCGGTTGAGCGGGGAACGGCCTTTGCCGACTTCTTCGATGGCCGCCAGTTTGTTATAGATGTACTGCGGGAAGCCGAAGTTCCAGACCTCGTTGCTGTGTTCGAGGTAGATTTTCAGGTCGGGCGCGAGTGTCTTTTTGAGCAGGAGCGCCAACTGTTGCACGTAGTCGTCCGTCGCGGCGACCGAGATGTTGATCCAGATGTCCTTGTGTGTCCGGTTCGCCAGCGCGATGACGTACTCCCATGCCGCGCCGTATTTCGTCCCGTAGTCCTGCTGCGTAGCGTCGGTCGGCAGGTGGCGGTCGGCCCAGTGGAGCGCATGGTGGCCGGGATCGCCGTAGTAGCCGGGATTGTGGTTGGTCGAAGTCCAGTCCATGAAACGGAGGATGCGGAACGGCTGTAAGGAGGCCAGAAACTCGTTCGTGAAGACCTGCTTTGTGTTGGCGGGATAGCCGGGGCGGATCATCCGCAGGTTCGTGATGCCGGTGTTCGTCGGGCTGTTCGCCGTGCGCCGCGTCTGCGTGAAGGAGAGAACCAGCAGTCCTGCGCCCTTCGGCACGATCACGTCGGCGGTCGTCGTGTTGGTCGCGGCATCGTACCGTTGGTTCGCAATGTGGGCCTGGCTTGCGTCGCCAAGAGCGAGAATGGCCTGCCCGGTGAACCGCAGCTTGTAGGTTCCGCTCCAGTCGGGCTGAAAAGCGTCGGGGTCGTCTATGGGCGGGTTCCAGGCCGGAATGGGGCGAATGTCGAACAGGACGGTCATCGCATCGGTTCTGGGCCAGCCGTTCGCATCGAGAGGCGCGGGTTTGCTTCCGTCCGTCGTCGTCCAGGGGCGCAGGGTTTTCGCGACATCTACAAAGGGCTTCGCGCGGCTTCCGTCTCCGATGCCGTCCAGTTCCACGCCGATCTTGTCCGCATAGGGCGTCGTCTGCGCATCGGCGCTTTCCCTCGAAAACGCGCCCATCCAGCCGCCGAGCGCCATGCTGAGCGCCAGCGCCAAAACATGCGGAAATCTCTCTGTTTGCCTGCGCCTCCGTAGCGCGAACATACATCCTCCTCTGACTCTGCGGCAACGAGTCTCTATCGCAGCAGCGCCTCGACCGGCATCTTCCAACCGGGTACGGCAGGCTCCGCATCGGCCCTATCTCCGCGCCGGAAGATCGTGGGCTTGTCAGGCTGGCTGGCCGTGTATTTTCGGATGACATCCTCGCTCAGCAAGTCCACATCCCAGACGACTTTGGTTCCGGCAGCGAAATAGTCCCGACGCTTCTGCGCGATCTCGCGCTCGGCCTGCGGGCCGTAATCGCCTTCGCTGCGCACCTCGACCGCGAAGACCGGCGCACCTTGCAGAAATTTCAAGCCCTCCATCGTGCCGACATACCAGGCGGCATCCGGGCTGAACGAGTCCCGATTCGGCAGGTTGACGACAAAACCGACATTATCCCCGAAAGCGTATCCGCCGCCGTGTTCTTCTTCATAGGCGTTGAGACTGGCGAAAATCTTGCCCGCCGCGCGGCCCGGCTTGCCTCCCGTTGGACTCATCCGTATCAACTCTCCATTGACGATTTCCGCCTTGCCGTTCTCCGGTAGCTTATAAAGGTCTTCGATTGCCGCCCTCGTTTTCGTTTCCATTTTGTATCGCCTTGCTTCCTGTTGTACTTTCTCAGTCCAAAATTTGCAGTAGCTCTCTCTCGTAGCCAGCACGTAAGGCAGACGTTGAGCAACGAGTTCTTCTGGAGTCAGTCCATCAAATTTAAGACCTCGTTTCTCGGTAGTGTCCCTATAGCGAGTTGATGCTGCGTCGCCGATGACCTTATCCACTCTGTAGAGGGACACTACCCGTTTCTCAGCGTGTCTGAAATAATGGTTGTCCGCAGTATTGCAGAACATACAAGCAGTCATGGTGAAGGCAGGATCATTACGATATAGGCTCTGGTTGCTGCCATAAAGCTTTCCTCCGCACGGCTCTCTATTTGACGCAACACGGCAGACGCTCAGTTCACCCGCTCGAGTTTGGCAAGGCTGAGGAGCAGCTTTTTGGGGCCGACGTTGGGAAAGACGGCCTCGACCGTCGTGTCGTCGCCTGTGCCGGTCACGTTCAGGACGACGCCGACTCCGAAGGTCGCGTGCCGTACTTTCTGCCCGACGCGGAAACTGGCGTTCTGCGCGGCCTGCTGCTCCTGGCGCGGCGTTTTCGGCCCGGTCACCCACAACTTCTCTTTCGAGGCGGGCGGACGGCGGAGGCGACTGGCCTCTCCCTCGTCGTCATCCGGGTCGAAGCTGGAGACCGCTGCGCCGCGACCGCCTTTGCTCCGGTCGGCGTGGAACAGCTCTTTCGGTATCTCGCGGAGGAAGCGCGACGGCGGATTGTAGGCGATGCTGCCGAACAGCGTGCGCCGGGTCGCATAGGTCAGGTAGAGTTCCTCTTTCGCCCGCGTGATGCCCACGTAGCAGAGGCGGCGTTCCTCTTCCAGTTCGCGGTCGCTCTCCATCGAGCGCAGGTGCGGAAAGACGCACTCCTCCAGCCCGACCAGGAACACGACCGGGAACTCCAGTCCCTTCGCGGCGTGCAGCGTCATCATCGTGACGGCGTCGGCGGTGGCGTCGAGCGAGTCAATATCGGAGACGAGCGAGACCTGTTCCAGGAAGGCGGAGAGCGTCGGCGTATCGGTCTGCGCCTCGAACTCTTTGGTCACCGAGAGCAGTTCCTTGACGTTTTCGAGCCGTGTCTGCGCCTCGATGCTCTGCTCCTCTTCCAACGCGCGCTGGTAGCCCGTGCGGTCGAGGACGCGCTGCGTCAGTTCCGTGACGGTGCGGTTTTCCCGCTCGGCGCGCAGGGAGGCGATGAGCGCGGCGAAGTCGGCGAGTCTGGCGCGCGTGCGGGCCTGTATCTGGCTGACCGAGGCGATGTCCTGCAAGATGTCCCAGAGCGCCCGGCCCGACAGGTTCATCTCCTCTTCCAGCGCGGCCAGCGTCGTCGCGCCGATGCCGCGCGCCGGGACGTTCAGGATACGGCGCAGGCTGATGCTGTCGGCGGGGTTCTGGATGACGCGCAGATAGGCTATGACGTCCTTAACTTCCTTTCGGTCGTAGAACCGCACGCCCCCGATGAGTTTGAAGGGCGTACTCCAGGTTCGGAACACCTCTTCCAGGATGCGCGACTGCGCGTTCGTGCGATAGAGGAGGGCGAAATCGCTCCATTTGTGCCGCCCCGCCTGCACCTCCTCGCGTATCTTCTGCACGATCCAGACGGCCTCTTCCTGCTCGTTCTCCGCCTCGCGCAGCATGAGCGGAATGCCGTCCGCGTTCTCCGTCCAGAGCTTCTTATCTTTGCGCCCCCGGTTGTGTCGCACAACGCCGTAGGCCGCTTCGAGGATCGTCTTGGTGGAGCGGTAGTTCTGTTCCAGTTTGAGGATTTTCGCATCGGGGTAGTCGTTTTCAAACTGCAAAATCAGTGCGACATTGGCCCCACGAAATCCATAG
>DASRGL010000559.1:0-7213 GCA_035651115.1 Chthonomonadaceae bacterium | reverse complement strand
TAAGCGCCTGCCGCCTGCCAGCACGACCAAGATACTGACCGCGCTGCTGCTGGCCCAACGGGTTCCGCCGAAGCAGCCCATCACGACATCGCCTGCCGCCGCCGCGACGCCCGGCAGCAGGCTCGGCATGAAGCCGGGAGAGACCTACACCGCGCGCGATCTGCTGTACGCCATGCTGCTCGTCAGCGCGAACGATGCCAGCGTCGCCGCCGCCGAACAGGCTGGCGGAACGCTGCCGAAGTTCGTGGCGCAGATGAACGCCGCCGCGCCGAAACTGGGCGCGGCCCACTCGCATTTCGTCAATCCGCACGGCCTGCACAACCCCAGGCATCTTTCCACGGCCCGCGACCTGGCCGCCCTCGCGCGCAAGGCCATGCAGAACCCGGCGTTCGCGGCGGCGGCGCGCGCCCGCACCTACCAGGTTCCGCGCGCGAACGGGCAGCTGCCCACACGGCTGACGAACAAAAACGACCTGCTCTGGACGTTCCCCGGCGCAGATGGCGTCAAGACCGGCTGGACGCGCGCGGCGGGCTTCTGCTTCGTCGGCTCGGCGGCACGCGGCGGGCGGCGTGTCATCACGGTCGTGTTGAATAGCCCGAACTGGCAGGCGGAGACTGCCGCGCTGCTGCGCTACGGCTTTGCGCGGCTGCTGCCGGAGGCGGGCCGGATCGCGGCGGCGCGTGCTGGGACTGACAGGGCCGCGCACGGCTGGCAGCTCCCCGGCTTCCCGGCTCCCAGTGAGGCCGCTGCGCCCCCGGAGGAAGCGCCCGCCTCTTTCGCGCGCAGCCAGTCGCCGCCCGATGAAGATGTGCCGGATAAGGGCGAGTCCGCCGCGCCTGCCTTGCCGCCCCAAGCGCGAACCGGCGTTCCCACAGGCGGCGCGAAGCCCCCGACCGGCCGCACGCCGGTTCCGGGGCGGGCCGCTGCTTCTCCCGGCATGGACAGCACCAGGCTCCCGCAAGCGGGTAAAAAGCCGACGCCTGCCGGGACCTTTCAGCCTCCAGCGGGTTCATCGCCGTTGAAGTCTGCTTTGCCGCCGGAGGCCGAAGGGAAGCGCCGCCCGTCGCACGCCGGGAACGGCTGGCTTCGGACGGGCGGACGCGCGCCCGCGCCCGCCCGCCGGAACCGGCTCTGGCGGCTGCTCCTTCTCCTGCTTCTGCTGCTGGCGTGGCGGCTGCTGCGGTATCTGCGCGCCGGGAGATTTGCCATGAATCCGTCTCTGTTCGATTTGTCTAAGCTGCTGGGCGGCCCTGCGCGCCGCCGCAAGGATTCGGAAGCGCCGCAAAGTTCGGCCATGGTTAGCGCGCCGCCGGAATCGGTCGGGCCGACATGGGAAGCAAAGCCGCCGTTCACCTACATCGCGCCGGTCATCGCCCGCCGTTCCGGGCGCGAGTGGCTGGAGAGCGTGCTGGAGACGCCGCGCCTGATGGAGCCTGTCGTGCGGCGGCAGGCGCGCGCTCTCTTCGATTCGGAACCGCAGGCGTACCGGGAAAAAGTCCTTCCTCTTCTGTCCGCTTCTAACCCGAAGGTGCGCGTGGTCGCCGCCAGCCTGCTCGCCTCCTCCGCGCCGCGCCAGGCCGAGGAGACGCTGCTGGCCGTGCTGGACGAGGCCCAGACTCCCGCCGACGTGCAGGCCGACGCTATCGAGCAGCTTGCCGCGCACGGCGGCGACCGGCACGAGAAACGCTTTGTGCAGAAGCTGCTGCGGGATGGCTCGCTGCCTGCGGCGCGTGCGCTGGCGATGCTGCCTGCCCTGAGCGAGGAGACACGGCTCACCTTGCAGCGCGCCTTGAACATCCCTGCGCCTTCCGACCGCGACGCAGCGGCCAGCCTGCGCGAGAACCTGCTGTCGGCGGAGATCGCCTGCATTCTGGCCGCGCAGGGCGCGCTGCCCCCGGAAGACGCGCAGCCTCTTCTCAAGCGGCTGCCGGACAATCATCGCGATCAGGTGGTCGTGTCCGTCTTGCAGGGCGTGGGGTCTCCCTGGGCCGTCGAGCGGCTGGTGGAGACGGCGCTGCACGGACACGCCTACCCGGCGCTCCAGGCGCTGCTCGACTCCGATCCGGCGGCTGTGCGCGCCACGCTGGCCGCGCAGCAGGACGGCCTGGATGCTACGGGGAAAACGCGGGCCATCATTCTGAAGTGGCTGCTTATGGGCGAGGGAGAGGAGGCGCAAGTACGTCAGTTGGCGGAGGCTGGAGACAGCCTGGCCTCCGGCGCGCTCAACCTGGCGCGAGCGCACCGGTACGACTTCTCTCAGGTCCCGCCCGATGCGCTGCTGGCCGCCGCGCAGATATTCTCGCTGCGCCTGGGGTACTCGGTCTATCCGCAGGAGCAGGTGGCCGCCCTGCTCCACGCGGCGGCCACCGAATCTGCCGATCCGGCGCTGTCGGCGCAGATGCCGGAACTCGAGCCGATGGCGCAGGTCTATACCCGCCCGGAGGTCTACGACGCCGTGCAGGTCGCGCTGCACGCCGAGGACGGCCTGAGCCTGCTGCTGGCAGGGCTGGCGCGGCAGCCGGAAAACCGGCAGTACCAGCAGGAGTTGGCGTTCTGGAGCGACAAGACGCTCACGCCGACGCGCCTGTTCCTGACGCACGCGCTCTGCGCCGGAGACAGCCCGGCGGCCCGCGCCGCCGTCGCCGCCCGCGCCGCCGATCCCTGCCCGATGGTGCGCGCTGCGGCCCTTCGCTCGCTTCATGCCCGCCCTTTCATTGCGGAGACGCCTCCAGGAGAGATGCCTCTGGCGGCTTGACCTAACCTTGACAAGCGCGCCTCTGCCGTCTATAATAGAAGGACTCTTTTCCCGCGCGGAGACGCGAGGTTTCGCTCCGCGCCTGTCGGCATGTGTGCCGCCGTAAGGGTTTGACTCATTCGGGAGGTTCGCCTTGTCTGGCAATCAGAATAGATGGATGTGGCTGCTCATCATCGTGCTGGCCGCCATCGCCGCCGTCGTGACGTTCCGCAACCACGTGCCGCTCCTCGGAGATACGCGCGCCCGCTACGGTCTGGACATTCAGGGCGGCGTGCGCGTGGTGCTGCGCGCCAAATCGGAGGAGTACAAGGGCGGCAAGTGGGACAACAGCAAGCTGGAAGCCGTGCGCCATATCCTGGAAAATCGCGTCAACTTCCAGGGCGTCTCCGAGCCGACCATCATCACCAAGCCGCCGGAACAGGTCATCGTCGAACTGCCCGGCCTCAAGAATGAGAAAGAGGCGCTGGAACGCCTGCAGTCCACCGCCAGCCTCCAGTTCTACCTCCTGCCCCAACTCGGCAACAAGAACGGGTCACGGCCTGCCACCTGGAGCATCCGCGAAGAGACCGACCCGAAGACCGGCGCGCGCAACGAGGTGCTGGTAGATAATGCGACCGGCCAGCCGCTCACAGAAGCGCAGATGCAGGAGTATATCTTCAGCCGCGATCCCATCGTCACCGGCAACGAACTGCTCCCCAACTCCCGCGCCGTCATTCAGCCGACGAGCAACAGCCCGGTCATCGAGTTCGAGTTCAATGCGGAAGGCTCCCGCAAATTCGAGGATACGACCCGCGCCCATATCGGCGACTACCTGGCGATCTTCCTGGACAAGAAGCTGCTGACCGCGCCGACCATCAACAGCGTCATCCCCGGCAAGGGCATCATCGAGGGCAACTTTACGCTGGAGAGCGCCAAGCTGCTCTCCGACCAGCTCAACGCGGGCGCGCTGCCCGTGCCGCTGGAGACTCTGGAGACCCGTAAGCTGGAGGCCACGCTCGGCAAGGAGGCAGTCCAGGCGACCACGCTCGCGGGCATCATCGGCCTGAGCCTGGTGCTGCTGTTCATGCTGCTCTACTACCGGCTGCCGGGCTTCCTCGCCGACATCGCGCTGGTACTCTATACCCTCTTCTCCATCGCTGTCTTCAAGCTGTGGCCGGTCACGCTCACGCTGCCGGGTATCGCCGGATTCATTCTCTCCATCGGCATGGCCGTAGACGCCAACATCCTCATCTTCGAGCGATTGAAGGAGGAACTGCGCAGCGGCAAGACGATGCGCAACGCCATAGACGCCGGGTTCAAGCGCGCCTTTACCGCCATCTTCGACTCGAACGTCTGTACCATCCTGACCTGCGTCATCCTATACAATTTCGGCACCGGCCCGATTCGCGGCTTCGCGCTGACCCTGGGCGTCGGCGTTCTCATCAGTATGTTCACGGCCATCACCGTGACGCGCACCTTCCTCTTCTCGCTCGTCGGACACGAGTGGGCGCTGAATCCGGCCCTCTACGGCCTCAACTTCCAGTTCGCGCCCCACCTGCATGTCATGCGGCGCAAATGGCTGTGGCTGGGCATCTCCGGCCTGGTCATCATTCCCGGCCTTATCTTCTGGGCGATGGGCGGCATCAAGCCGAGCATAGATTTCCGGGGCGGCACGGAGTTGCAGGTTCCTTTTGCCGAGCGCCACTCCGCCGACCAGATCAAGAACGCGCTCCTGACGATTGATCCGCGCTATAAGGATAGCCGCGTCGTCGTCACCAGCGAACCGGGTTCCGCTGCGAAACTGGCCTACGTGACGACCGAACAACTGACAACCGAGCAGCGCGAACAGGTCAAGGCCGCGCTCATCAGCAAGGTCGGCCCTCTGGCTCCCGGTCAGGATGTCGCCTACTCCAACGTCAGCGGCACCATCAGCAAGGAACTGACCTGGAACGCCGTCTATGCGGTCATCATCGCTTCGCTCCTGATCGTCCTCTATCTGGCCCTCCGCTTCGCTATCGGCGGCTTTGTCGAGGGTCTGAAGTATGGAACCTGCGCTGTTATCGCGCTGCTGCACGATGTGGCGGTGGTCTGGGGGGCGTTCGCCATCCTCGGCCACTTCCTGGACTGGCAGATAGACAGCCTGTTTGTCACGGCCATGCTGACGGTCATCGGTTTCTCCGTCCACGATACCATTATCATCTTCGACCGTATCCGCGAGAACCTGGCCCACCGGCAGCGCGGAGAGAGCTTCAGCGATCTGGCCGACCGCAGCATTGACCAGACTATCGCGCGCTCCATCAACACCTCGTTCACGGTCGTTCTGACGCTGGCCGCGCTCTTCTTCTTCGGCGGCGCGGTCGTCCATCAGTTCACCGGCGCGCTGCTCATCGGCATCATCAGCGGAACCTACTCCTCGATCTTCAACGCCAGTGTGTTGCTGGTGCTGTGGAAGCAGCGCGACGCGGGCCTGGCGACCGCAGGGGGAGCCGCCCGCCCCGCCGCTCCACGCGCCTCGGCTCCGCTGCCGGGAGACCGCCCGCTCGTGACGCCGAAACCGAGCGCCGCCGCCAACGTAGAAGAGACAACAGAGGACGGCGAAATGCCGCCAGCGGCCCCCAGCCGCCCGGCCCAGCCTGCGCCTTCCGGGGCGCGGGCTTCAGGAACGCCGCGCCGCCAGCCGGTGCGCCGCCGCCGTATGTAAAAACGTTAGAAGCCACGGATTAAGTGCGTCTGAACTACGATTTATCGGATTATAGGATGGACTATGATGGGGCCGCAGCAAAATCATAGTCCATCCCAAAATCCGACGAATCACAGTTCAGACCATCTGTGTCATCTGTGGATTCCAAACTGAGGAGGACGCTTCATGACCGCCTGGGCCGGTCGTCCCGAATCCACTGTCAATGCGGTATGGCGGCTGCTTGTGCGCCTGACGCTTATCGGCGTTGTCCTCTTCGCCTGCTATCGGCTCCGCAACATCATCACGACCCTCTTCATTGCGGCCATCATCGCCTATGTCCTCGATCCCGTCGTGGAGTGGATGACCCGCCGCACCGGCTTCGTCAATTTCCACACCAACCTCGGCTACCTGGCCGCGCGCATCACCGAGAGCTACCGGCGCGCTTTTCGCCGCATCCAGACGGTTCCTGCCGAGCGCGTCCGCGTGCGCCGTCATGTCCTGCGCGTCTATGCCACGCTCTACGTCTTTCTCCTGGCCGTGCTGGTTCTCTGGCAGGGAACGAAGCTGGTGGCGACTCCCTTCGTCGCCGAGTTCAAAGCGGCGACCAGCGAAGAGGGGAAGCGGCAGGCGATGGAGAACAAAGCGAAGTTTCTCAAATGGTACAACGGGGCCGTGCCGGACTGGGCGCAGTCCGACAAGGTCGAGGAGTATTTCCGCAAATCCGATCTGTCCAGGATGCTTCAGAACGCCGCGACGGAGATCGGGGCGCGGGCGCTGGAGAGCCTCAAGAATATCATCGAGATCGTGCTGCTGCCGGTGCTGGCGTTCTATTTCATCATTGATGGGCATAAACTCAAGCGGGAGTTCATCGCGCTCCTGCCGCGCTCGCGTGTGCGCGAGACGCTGCGCATGATGGGAGAGTTCAACCGGATCATGCGCGCCTTTGTCGCCGGGCAGTTTATCCTGTGCCTGCTGGCGGGCGTCATCGTCGGGGCAGGGCTGGCGCTGCTCCGGGTCAAGTACCCGGTCATTCTCGGCGTGCTGGCGGGCATCACGCGCGCCATCCCCATCATCGGCCCCATCATCGGCGGCATCCCCATCGTCCTGCTGACCCTGGTGACCAAAGGCGTGGGGACGGCGCTGGGCGTGCTGGGGTTCTTCACCTTCCTGCATTTTGCGGAGAGCAAGTTCATCATGCCGATGCTGATCGGCGACCGGATGGATCTGCACCCGGTCATCATCATCGTCGTGCTGCTGGTCGGCGGGAACCTGGGCAGCCTGCTCATCGGCGGGCAGACCGGCGCGCTGCTGGGCATGTTCTTCGCTGCGCCCGTCGCTGCGCTCGTGCGGGTGATGGTGCGCCGCTACTGGCTGCATATACGCGCCGGAGCCAGGCCCGCCTCGCCTCCCTCCCTGACACCCCGCGAAGCCCCGGCAGCCGAGCCTGCCCGCGCGGGCGTTCCCGAAGTAGTCAAATAGCCACCTGACTCTCTTATATATTAGGAGGGAGGCAGGAGAGACCGGCAGGCCACGTCTATTGCGGGGAAGTCAGGGCGGACTTCACCTGCTCCAGGATGCGTTGCTGCACCTCGGCGGGTTCGCTCTGGATCGCCCGCATCAAGGCTGCTTCGAGACCTGTCGGCGTGCGCTGGGCGGCGTCTGTCGGGGATGCGCTCTCCGCTTCGTTTCGGCCCGACGGAGCCAGGAAGTGCAGCGCCGCGCCGGTCAGCGGATTGCCTGCCAGCAGGGGACGCAGGACAGTCCCGGCGGCGGGCAGCAGCGGCTTGACCAGGCCGGTA
>DASRGL010000558.1:0-9538 GCA_035651115.1 Chthonomonadaceae bacterium | reverse complement strand
TGGATAAGATCTACTACGACGAACTGACCTGGCCGGAGATCAATGAGGCCGCGCTTGCCAGAAAGGTCGTCCTCCTGCCCATCGGCAGCACGGAGCAGCACGGCCATCATCTGCCGCTCGACGTGGACAACTTTCTCGCTCGAAGCGTCTGTATCGCCGCCGCCAGACGCGCGCCCCGCGAGACGCTGGTGATGCCGACCATTCCCTACGGCTACAACGAACATGCGCAGGACTTCCCCGGCACGATCCACGTCACCTACGAGCATTTTATCGAATACTGCCTGGATGTCTGCAAGAGCGTCGTCTATGCCGGGTTCGACCGCATCGTCATTATAGATGGACACGGCTCCAACGAGCATCTGTGCGAGTTCATCGCCCGTCGGGCCACGCTGGAGACGGCGGGAGTCGTCGCCTCGACTATCTGGACGAACCTGGCGATCGAGGCGTTCGAGTCCGTGCGCGAGTCGGGTTTCGGGGGCGCGGCGCACGCCTGCGAGCTGGAGACGTCGGCCTATCTCTATCTGGAGCCGTCGCGGGTGCAGATGGACAAGGCGCAGGATCACTACGGCGGCGCGGCAGGCAAGGAAGGCTCGAAGTTCCTGCGCGTAGACCTGACCAAAGGCTGGGGGCCGATGAAGGTGATCCGGTGGACGAGCAGCGCGACTCCCAATGGCGTCTCCGGCGCGCCGACGCTGGCGACGGCGGAGAAAGGCAAGGCGATCATCGAGGGCGCGGCGGAGAACCTGGTGGCCTTTATTCGGGAGTTCCGGGAGATGCCGAAGGGCGAGCGCGTAGACCATCGCGCGGTCAAACATGCCCTGCCGCAACTGCCGAACCTGGATTAAAGAGGAGCGCAACGTGCGACAGGAGAGCTATGGCGGACTGGGCGCGGAGTTCTGGCAGAAGAAGCCGCTGATCGGCATGGCGCATCTGCCGCCTCTGCCCGGCAGCCCGCGCGATACGGGCGTGGGCATGGAAGCGATTCTGGCGCGAGCGGTGGAGGAGGCCCGGACGCTGGAGGCGAACGGGGCGGATGCCGTCCTGGTCGAGAACTTCTTCGACGCGCCCTTTGCCAGAGACGCCGTGCCGCCGCATACCATCGCGGCCATGACGCGGGCGGTGGAGGCGGTGCGGGCGGCGGTCTCCGTGCCGGTCGGGGTCAACGTGCTGCGCAACGACGCGCGGGCCGCGCTCGCCATCGCCCACATCTGCGGCGCGCAGTTCGTGCGTGTCAATGTCTATGTCGGGGCGGCGGTGACGGATCAGGGAATCATCGCAGGGGCCGCACGGGATGCCGTCCTCTACCGCCGGGAACTGGGCGCGGACGTGGCGATCTGGGCCGATGTGTTCGTCAAGCACGCCGCGCCGCTTGGCGACATCGCGCTGGAAGATGCTGCCAGAGACGCGGTCGAGCGCGGTTTGGCGGACGCCCTGATCGTGAGCGGCGCGGCGACGGGTGCGGCCACCGACCCGGATGAGGTGCGGCGGGTCAAGGCGGTGGCGCGAGCGGCCCCCGTGCTGGTGGGCAGCGGCTTCAACGTGCGGACGGCGCGGAGTCTGCTGGCTCATGCGGACGGGGCCATTGTCGGCACGAGTTTGAAACGGGGCGGCCTCGTCTCCGAGCCGGTCGAGGGTGAGCGCGTCC
Source organism: Chthonomonadaceae bacterium (assembly GCA_035651115.1). Lineage (GTDB taxonomy): Bacteria > Armatimonadota > Chthonomonadetes > Chthonomonadales > Chthonomonadaceae > DASRGL01. The sequence continues at coordinate 7,893 of DASRGL010000558.1, read as the reverse complement.
GCGCGCTGCGCGCCGCGATGGGATAAAAGCCCTCCCTTCTGGCTCCCTCTCCCAATTCTGTGCGAAGGGAACCATGGGGGAGTGAAAACGGCATTGACTTGGCCCCTCCCAGACGGCTATAATCCAAAGCGGGTCGTTACCGGCGCAGGAAGGCTGCGGCGTATCGGAACGGCGCGCTTCTTTTGTGCGTTATGTAAGAAGGCAGATTTTCGCGATGAAGGGGAGAGCGTTCGTCCTATGGTACACAAGCTGATTATCATCGGTTCCGGCCCTGCCGGGTATACGGCGGCCATCTATGCGGGCCGCGCCAATCTGAAGCCGCTGATGATAGATGGCGGCGTCGGGCAGGGGCAGGAGATGCTCGGCGCAGGCGGCCAGTTGATGATTACGACGGACGTGGAGAACTACCCCGGCTTCGAGGACGGCATCCAGGGGCCGGAACTGATGCAGGCGATGCGGGCGCAGGCGCTCCGTTTCCACACGGAGATCGTCGAGGATATGGTCACGAAGGTAGACCTGTCTCAACGGCCGTTCAAAGTGTGGGTGGGCGATACGCTCTACGAATCGCGGGCGCTCATCATCGCGACAGGAGCCTCGGCCAAGTGGCTCGGCCTGCCGGAAGAGCGACCCGTGTGGGAAGGCGGGCTGGGCGGCGCGGGAATCTCCGCCTGCGCCACCTGCGACGGCTTCTTCTTCCGGGGCAAGCCGATCGCGGTCGTCGGCGGCGGCGACACGGCGATGGAGGAGGCCATCTATCTGACCAACCACGCCAGCAAGGTCACGGTCATCCATCGGCGGGACACGCTGCGCGCCTCCAAGATCATGCAGGAGCGGGCGTTCAAAAACCCCAAGATCGAGTTCATCTGGGACTCGGTCATCGAGCGCATCCACGACCCGGCGCAGAAGCGGGTTTCGGGCGTGACGCTGCACAACCTGAAGACGGACGAGCGGAGCGAACTGCCGGTCGAGGGCGTCTTTATCGCCATCGGCCACAAGCCGAATACCGATCTGTTCGTCGGCCAACTCGAACTCGACGCGAACGGCTATATCCAGACGACGCACGATGTCCGCACCAGCCGCTACGCGGTCTTTGCGGCCGGCGACGTGCAGGATCACGAGTATCGGCAGGCGGTCACGGCGGCGGGTTCCGGCTGCATGGCCGCGATCCAGGCCGAACGCCTCCTCGAAGCCGAAGGCGACACCGACATCCTCGAAACCCCGACCGAGTGGTAGCCCCGAACGGAGGCAAGGTAAGAGTTTCGGCTTGTGGGCCTTTTATGTCCGCCCACTTGCAAAGAAGGCAAAACGCGCCTTGACAAACGAGCGCGCGCTGTGCCATACTAGGGGCGCAATCACAGAGAGACCTTCGTTTCGCTCACCGCAGACAGCCGGTGTCCGCGCCGTTGGGCCGGACTTAAATCCCAGAGGGGAGCCTGCCGAGGTCGAGCCGAGTTCCGCCGAGGGCAGAGAGCGTCGCCTGGTGACGCCTGCCTGTCAGAGTGCCGGGATTCGCCGCCGCCTGCGCGTTGAGCGCGGCTGTGCGCGAAGGCCCGGTTTTTTGTTTGCCCGGCCCAAGCGGTGCGCCGTCTGTGATGCGGTTGATGCTTGAACCCAGGGAGGATTTCCCATGCCCAATGCCCAGAAAGAGGCGGTCGTTTCCGATCTGCGCGACATCGTCGGATGGAGCAAAGGCGCGATCCTGACCGACTATCGCGGCCTGACCGTCGCGGAAGTCACCAATCTGCGCCGGAAACTGCGGGAAGTGGACGCGGAGTACCACATCGTCAAGAACACGCTGTTCAAGATCGCGCTGGGAGAGGCGGTCACGCCGGAATTGGATCGACTGCTGACCGGCCCGACGGCCATCGTCTTCGCTAGAAGTGATGTCGTTGCGCCGACCAAAGCCGTGCTGGATTTTCTGGCGACGCTGCGCAAGCCGGAGATCAAAGTCAAGGGCGGCTGGATTGACGGCAAGATCTACGATACGACCCAGGTGACGGCCCTCTCCAAGCTGCCGCCGCGCGAGCAACTCATCAGCCAGCTTATCGGCACGCTGAACGGCCCGATGGCGGAGTTCGTCGGCACGCTGGACAACATCATCGGCGAGTTCGTCCGCACCATCCAGGCGATCCACGACAAGCGCGTGGAAGGCGGAGAGGTCGCGGCCCCGGCTGCGGAAGCGCCTGCGGCTGCCGCCGAAACGCCCGCGCCCGTCGCGCAGACGCCTGCCGAACCCGCCGCGCCTGCTGCCGAGGAGACGGTCGCGGCGGCGGAGCCTGTCACCGAAGAGGCGGCTCCTGCGGCTGAGGAAGCTGCGCCTGCGGCAACGGCGGAAGAAGCCGCTCCTGCCGAAGAAGCGCCTGCGCCCGCCGAGTAGCTTCCTGTCGGCTGTTCTGCGCGCGAGATGCGCAGAACGCCCTGTCTGAAAGTCATTTCCTTCGACCGCTCGTTTCCCGCCCTGCGCCGGACGCGGTCACCATCTCTGAATGAGGAGAAACTGATGCCCACTCTGAGCAAAGAGGATATCGTTGACGCGATCAAGAGCATGTCCGTGCTGGAGCTTTCCGAGCTTTCCAAAGAACTCCAGGAAGTGTTCGGCGTTTCCGCCGCCGCGCCGATGATGGCGATGCCCGGCGTGATGCCCGGCGCCGCCGCAGGCGGCGGTGAGGCCGCGCCTGCCGCCGAAGCCCCGACCAGCTTCGATGTCGTTCTGACCGGCGTTGGCGATAAGAAGATCAACGTCATCAAGGTCGTGCGCGAAGTCACCAGCCTGGGCCTGAAAGAGGCCAAAGACCTGGTCGAGTCCGCGCCTGCCAAGATCAAAGAGGGTGTGAACATGGACGACGCGAAGGCGCTGCAGGCCAAGTTCGAGGCCGAGGGCGCGACCGTCGAGATCAAGCCCGCCGCGTGACATGATGTGCCGCGACGGTGCGCCACAAGGCCATCACGTTCGGTACACCGGGGCGCAGCGACAACGGAGTCGCCTGCGCCCCTTTTTTGTCGCTATTCTGCCACCAACTCCCCGCGCAGCACCGTCACGGCCTGCCCGCCGAGCAGGACGCGCTCTCTCTGCACAGCCTCATGCGCACCACGCCGCCCCGCGCCGATGCTTGATACGCGGTAAACTCCGATCACGATGACGCCGCGCGTGGTGAGGGCGCTCAGCAGGGCGAAATCCGGCTGGAGGTTCCGCAGACTCTCCTCCGAATCCACCGCCGAGTTGCCCGCGAACGGCCTGTCGGTGAAGGCGTCTACCTGCATAATGGACTGTCCCATGTGTAATATGCTCCTGCACGTGAAGTCTTACCTTCTCTGACAGGTCCGCGCCGGTTACAGCTGCAGCTTTCCGCGCCTCTTGACCTAACTCCCCGTCCCCCTTCCCTGCCCGCTCGCAGGCTCGCTAGGGAAGGGGGTGACCAGAGATTGCGCATTCTCTCGCTGTCTGCCCTTCCCGATAGCGGGAAAAGCAAGCCCGAATACAACGGAGGAGGCTGCCGACACCCCCTTCCCTAGCGCCAACACGCTTTTCCGCTGGCGCGGGCAGGGAAGGGGGACGGGGGGTTAGGTCAAGAGGCTTCCAGTTTGATAAGCGCTTTCTGCATGGCCTCGCGAATTCGCGCGTCCGGGTCGTTCACATGCTGCTTGAGAGGCGCGATAGCGTGCGGAACGAACCCTTTGCGTCCCGCGCCAAATCTGTTATAATGGGGCGCAAGTCCAAACCACGAAGGAAGAGACGAAGTGATGATACCTCCAACCGATCCCGATGTTCAGAAACTACACGCCTGGATAGACAGCCACCAGGACGAGATCGTTGCCGCTCTGCAAGACGTGTTGCGGATTCCCAGCGTGCAGGCCGAACCCGCGCCCAATGCGCCCTTCGGCAAGCCGGCACGGGAGGCGCTGGACTATACGCTGGCTCTCTGCGAACGGCTCGGCTTCCGCACGAAGGATGTAGACGGCTACGCGGGCCATGCCGAGTTCGGCGAAGGTGCAGAGATGGTGGCGGCGCTCGGCCATCTGGATGTCGTGCCGGAGGGCGACCGATGGACGAAGCCCCCCTACGGCGCGGTCATCGAAGACGGCTATATCTACGCGCGCGGTTCCTCCGACGACAAAGGCCCGACCTACGCCGCCCTGTTCGCCGCCAAAGCCCTGATGGACTCCGGCCTGCCCCTCAAGCGGCGCGTGCGCCTGGTCTTCGGCTGCAACGAGGAGAGCGGGTTCGGCTGCGTCCATCACTACTGGGAAGTCGCGCAGGAGGAACGTCCGGTCTACGCCTTCACGCCGGACGCCAGTTTCCCGCTTATCTACGCAGAGAAGGGCATCGCCAATCTCGTGCTGGAAAAGGAACTGCCGAAGGGGGACGCGCCGCTGCGAATCCGGCGGGCGGGCGGCGGACGGCGGCCCAACATGGTTCCCGACTCCGCCGAGGCGCTGCTGGTCGGCACGCCGGAGGCGCTGCTGGGAGCGGTCGCGGCCTTGCAGAAGGGCTGGGATCAGAACGTGAGTTTCGAGGTGACGGAGGAGGGCGTGATCGTGCGGGCCGTCGGCAAATCCGCGCACGGCAGCCATCCGACCGCCGGAGACAATGCCGTGGCGCGTCTGGCCCGCGCGCTGGCAACGCTCGACCTGCCGGAAAAGGGCGTCTGGCTCGATTTCGTGGCGGAGACCGTAGACCCGACCGGCGCGGCGCTCGGCATCGCCCATACCGACGACGTGGCCGGGCCGCTCACCAGCAACCTGGGCATTCTGGAGACTACCGACAACGGGCGCGTCCGGCTCACCTACAATATCCGCTACCCGGTGACATGGAACGTGGAGGCGCTGCTGGAAGCCAATCGCCCGGTGCTGGAAAAGTCGGGGTGGACGCTGGCGGAACACCACGATCAGCCGCCGCTCTATGTCCCGCTGGATAAAGAGCCGGTCGCGACGCTGCTGCGGGTCTATCAGCAGGAGACGGGAGACATCGAGAGCAAGCCCGGCACGATGGGCGGGGGAACCTATGCCCGCGCCACGCCCAACGCTGTCGCCTACGGCGCGGGCTTCCCCGGCGCGCACGACGGCCCCGCGCATGAGCCGGACGAGCGCATCGCCATCTCGACCGTGCTGAACGCGGCCAAAATCTACGCCCACGCCCTCTACGAACTGGCAAAATGACAGATAGAAAACGACCGAGTTCGGGCGAAGACCGGCAGTCGCCCACGCGCGCCGCCGAATTCCGAAAACAGCGGGGCGCGCTGACGCTCTTTGTCGAAGGCAAGCCGCAGCCCGCGCTGCTGGCGGATGTGATGCCGGACACGCCGCCCACGCAGATGGCGGCATGGGCGGAGGCGGGGCTGACTCTCTGCCGCCTGCGGAGCCTCGATCTCGGCTGGGCGGCGAAGGGCCGTTCCGACTTTGCCGCGCTCGATGCCCGTGTTCAGGCGCTCCTCGCCGCCGCCCCCGCCGCCCGCTTTCTGCTCGCTGTCTCGGTGGACGCGCCGCTCTGGTGGCGCGAAGCCAATCCCGGCGAGTGCGCCGCCTACTGCCTTCCCGCCGTGCCGTCCTCCGTGCCGATGGCATCCTGGGCGTCGTCACGCTGGCGGAACGAGGCGGGAGACGCGCTGGCGCGGCTTGTGCGGCATGTCCTGTCGGTGGAGTGGGGGGATCGCTGCCTGGGCTTCCAGATCGAGGCGGGCGTGGAGGGCGAGTGGCGGCATCCCGAAGCGGAACGCCTGCCGGACATCGGGCCGCGCATGACCGAGCGGTTCCGCGCCTTCGCTCTGGAAAGGTATCGCCGCAACGCGGGCCTGCTGCGCCATGCCTGGTTCGACACGCGCGCCGATTTCGCGGCTATCGCCTGCCCCGATGCCGCCGAACGCCGCAAAACCGACGTCGGTGTTTTGCGCAATCCCTCTCGCTCCCGCCGTCTGCTGGACTACTATGAGTGCTTCTACGACGCGCAGAATACCGCCGCGCTGCATTTCTGTTCTGTCGTGAAGCGGGCCAGCGCAGGCCGCGCGCTTGTCGGACTCTCCTATGCGACCCCCTTCGGGCAGCCGATCCAGGCGGAAGGCGGCCACTGGTTTCCCGAGCCCGTTCTCGATTCGCCCGATGTGGATTTCTTCGCCAATGCCGCCGCCGAAACTCCTCTCGCGCTGCGCGCCCTGACCGGCAGCCTGGCCCTGCGCGAGAAGTTTCTGTTTCACGTCGCGTCCGCGCACCAGCCGCCGCAACAAGCTCTGACTCTGGCCCTTGCCCACCACGCCGGACTGATCCTGCCTGCCTCCACGCCCATAGAAGCCCTCTCCACGCTGAAACAGGAAGTAGAACGCGCGCCCCAGGCTCCCTCCGGCAAGCGTACACAGAGCAAGCCGCTGGCCGTCGTGATAGATTTCGCCAGCGTTCTCTCGCTCCATTCTCCCGACGGGCCGGAGAACTGGCTGAACGAGACCCTCCTGAACGTGCAGATGCGGGAAGTGGCCCGCCTCGGCGTGCCGTTCGATCTCTATCTCCTCTCCGACCTCTTCTCTCCGAAACTGCCGGACTATCCGGCGTTCCTCTTCCTCAACAGCTTCTATCTCTCGGAGGCAGAGCGGCGGCGCGTGGATGCGCGGATCAAGCGGAGCGGGCAGACGGCGATCTGGCTCTGGTCGCCAGGCGTGATCGGGGAGGAGCGAATCGGCGCGGAGTTGGGGCAGCAGGTCTGCGGGCAGAAGCTGCGGCTGGAGAATCAGGCGGCGCAACTGCGCGCGCGCGTCGTCACGGCGGACGATCCGCTGACGCAGGGCTTTCCGGTGGGCGCGGCATTCGGTACGGAACGCCCGATCGCGCCCACCATGACGATCCCGGACAAAGCGAGCCTCCGGCTGGGCGCGAACGCGGCCAACAAGACCGTCTTCGCCGTGCGCCGCTTCCCCGCCTGGGTCAGCATCGTGTTCGGGGCCGCGCCCGTCCCGATGCCGCTCCTGCGCAACGCATTGGAAGCCGCTGCCGCCTTCACGCCAGAGACAAATAGACCACCCGCTGCGCTAGAGGCACAGAGACACCGAGGAAAAGTCCTCAGAGCAAAACAGAGGAAGAGAAGAACCCAGGAATAAGCTCTCTTGCCTGCGTATCCTTCATGGCTCCTCTCTTCTCTCTGTTCTCCTGGCTCTTCGGCTTTGGTTTGTCCTCGGTGTCTCTGCGCCTCTAGCGCAGCGGGTGGTTCCCAGTTAGCTGTGTTTGCAGCCGGTGAGCAGGTTCATAAACTCGGCGCGGGTCTGCGGGTCAGAGCGGAAGACGCCGAGGACGTGGCTGGTCACCATGTTGCTGCTCTGCTTCTCGACGCCGCGCGCCATCATGCACAGGTGCTTGGCCTCCATCACGACCGCGACGCCCTTCGGCTGCAGCACTTTCTGAATCGCTTCGGCGATCTCGACGGTCAGGCGCTCCTGCACTTGCAGGCGGCGAGCATACATATCGGTAATGCGCGCCAGTTTTGAAAGGCCGATGATTTTCCCATTCGGTATATAAGCGATATGCGCGTGACCAAAAAATGGTATCAAATGATGCTCACAGGAGGAAAAGAACTCGATGTCGCGCACGATCACCATGTTATCGGAGTCTTCGTGGAAGATGGCCCCATTGACGATGGCATCCAGGTCTTTCTTATAGCCGCTGGTCAGGAAGCGCATCGCCTCCGCCGCCCGGTGCGGCGTCTTGACCAGGCCCTCGCGTTCCGGATTCTCTCCGACCTCTTCGAGCAGCGCGTAGTATATCTCTTCCAGGCGGGTCTTCATCAGTTCTGTTCGTCCTCTCCCTGATATTCAAAGAAATTGCGCGCCGTCTCGCGTATGACGATGCGATGCAGGCGGGCGGGCGCAGGAATGTGATCGCGCAGCCTCTCCCAGACGACTTTCGTGACCACTTCCG
>DASRGL010000557.1:0-4230 GCA_035651115.1 Chthonomonadaceae bacterium | reverse complement strand
AATACTATCTGGGGGAACACGTCACGCCCGTGCGCTGGATCGGCGCGCTCATCATCACCGTCGGCGTCATCATCGTCGGGCTGGGCGATAAAGGAGCGTCGCACAGGCCGTGAGCATCGGGATGCTGGCAGTCTGGCTGCTGACGGCGCTGCGCGTCCTTCTGGGACTGTGCCTGGCGGCGTTCTGCGCCTACGCGGGCATCGCGGTCTGGGCCGCGCGCCGATGGCATCGCGCCCGCCGCCCGCTCGATCCCGCCTGGACGCCGCCCGTTACGATCCTCAAACCGGTGCGTGGCGTGGATGCGGAAGCCTACGAGAACTTCGCCAGCTTCTGCCGCCTGGACTATCCCGCCGACCGATGCCAGTTGCTCTTTGCCGCGCGCGATCCCGCCGACCCCGCCCTCGCACTGGCCCGCCGCCTGCAAGCCGAGTTCCCGCAGGTGGACATCGGGATCGTGGACGGCAGCCGGAGTCCTCTGCACGGCCACAATCTCAAAGTCCGCAATCTCGCCGCCATGCTGCCCGCCGCGAAACACGATCTGCTCGTTCTCTGCGACAGCGACATGCGCGTGCAGCCGGACTATCTGCGGCGTGTCGTTGCGCCGTTTCAACAGAACAGCGACCCACCCCCCGTCCCTCTCCCCAGCGAGGTACGAGTGACCGGGGAGGGGGAGCAAGACATCCACTTGCACCCTCATCCCCGGCCCATCTCCCTCAAAGGGAGAAGGGAGCCAAACGGACACGCTTGCGCCTTTGCTCCCCCTCCTCAGCGAGGTACGAGCGACCGGGGAGGGGGACGGGGGGTGGGCCTCGTCACCTGCCCGTATCGGGGCCACCGGGCGCAGAGTTTTGCCGCTGTTCTGGAGGCGCTCGGCATCGGCGCGGACTTCATTCCCAGCGCGCTGGTCAGCCGTGCGCTGGAAGGCGTCTCCTTCGCGTTCGGCTCGACCATCGCGCTGCCGCGCGCGGTTCTGGCCGAGATCGGCGGCTTCGAAGCGCTGGCCGACGAACTGGCCGACGACTTCCGCCTCGGCAACGGCGCGCACAGGGCGGGCTATGAGGTCGTCCTTTCCGACTATGTGGTGGACGACGTGCTGGGCCGGGAGCGTTTTGGCGCGATGTGGGCGAGGCGGCTGCGCTGGGCGCGCACGGTGCGGGCGTGCCGTCCCGCCGGTTACGCAGGCTCCTTCATCACGCACGGCACGGCGCTGGCGCTGCTGTTTCTCGGCGCGACCGGCTTCTCCCCGCTCGGATGGGCCGCGTTCGGAACGGTTCTGGCGGTACGTCTCGCGACGGCGGTGCTGATCACCCTCCGCTATACCGGCGACCCGAACATCGCGCGCTTTCTGCCCCTGCTGCCCCTCAGCGACCTGCTGAGCTTCGCGCTCTACGTGACCAGCTACGGCGGCAGCCATATCTCCTGGCGCGGCGAACGTTTCCGCCTGCTGCCCGGCGGCAAGCTGGCGCGGCTGCCCGAGAGGACAACAGACGACGAATTGCGGAAATAGTGGTAACAAAAGCGTCGGTTTGGTTGACAAATTGTGGGGAATTATGCTATCATTTGCGGCATAATTTAGTGCGACTGGCTCTTTCCAAGCACTGAGGCCCGCGCTGGACCTCGGTGCTTTTGTTACGATAGGCGGCCAGGAAAAGGCGCGTGGGCGTAATCCGCGCCCGAACGTCCGTATATCGTCTTGAAATCGTCTGGAAGAGGAGCGGTTCCCCCAGCGCACTGCGTAACGTCCGGCAGAACCGCCTCTGCAATGCCGGATAGGACAGGAGAACGACGGAATGTCGCAGGAAGCAGAGATTGTGCTGACGCCGAGCGGCCATGAGAAGTTGGAACAACGCCTGGAGTATCTGCGGAACGTGCAGCGTCGTGAAGTGGCCGAGCGCATCCGCGACTCAAAGCAGTTCGGCGACCTTGCCGAGAACGCGGAATACGATAACGCCAAGACGGAACAAGCCCTGGTGGAAGGCCAGATCATCGAACTGCGCCGTGTCCTGCAAGTCGCTCAGGTGCTGGATCCCGGTGACATTCCCACCGACCACATCGGCATCGGCTCCATCGTCACGATGACCAACCTGGAGACGGACGACGAGTGGGAATTGACCCTGGTCAGCCCGTTCGAGGCCGATCCCGACAACGACCTGATCTCCGACGAGTCGCCCATCGGCGAGGCGCTGATCGGCAAGAAAGTCGGCGATATCGTCAACATTCGGGTCCCTAACGGCGTCCTTCAGTACCGCATAGACAGCATCCGCAAATGACCTAACCCCCCGGTCCCCTTCCCTAATGCGCTTCGCAGGGAAGGGGGTGTCGGCAGTCTTCGCCGTTGTACCAGGCGTCCATCCTGTCATTCTGGCTCTTTGTCTGTCATTCTGAGCGCAGCGAAGAATCTCGGAGCGGAGAACTGACGGGAAGAAAAGCCTCCAAGAGAACGAACAAGATCTGGTCACTCCCTTCCCTAGCGCCAACCGGCTTTATCGTTGGCGCGGGTAGGGAAGGGGGACGGGGGGTTAGGTCTAGAAGGCATCCACCAAAGTGACCGAGGAAGAAGGCAACCAGCACGAAGAGCAGCACGACCAGCGCGCGCGGCGGCTGGAGAAGCTGAAGGCGCTGCGCGCGCAGGGAAGTGACCCGTTCGCCATCGAGCGTTACGAGCGCACCCACACGGCGGCGCAGGTCGTAGACGAGAACGCGCCGCACTGGACTCTGCCGGACGAGGAACGCCAGGCGCTGACCTTCCGCGTCGCGGGCCGCCTGACCGCACATCGCGCGAAGGGCAAGATCACGTTCGCTGACATCCGCGACGAATCCGGGCGCGTGCAGGTCTATGCCCGCCGGGATGACCTGGGTGAAGAGGCGTTCGCGCGGTTCAACGACCTCGACCTCGGCGATTTCGTCGGCGTGCGCGGCTTCCCCTTCAAAACGCGCACAGGCGAGCCGAGTATCCATGTCAGGGAGTTCACGCTGCTGGCGAAGGCGCTCCGGCCCGTGCCGTTCGGCAAGCAGGATGACGAGGGCCGTGTTCATGGCGCGCTTGCCGACAAAGAAGACCGCTACCGCTACCGCTATCTCGATCTGCTCGCCAATCCGCAGTCCCGTGAAGTCCTGACCAAGCGCAGCAAGGTCGTCACAGCGATGCGGAACTTCCTCGACGCGCAGGGCTTCCTGGAGGTCGAGACGCCCGTGCTGCAACTGGTGGCGGGCGGCGCGTCGGCGCGGCCCTTCATGACCCATCATAATGCGCTCGACCACGACTTCAAACTGCGCATCTCGCTGGAACTCTATCTCAAGCGGCTCATCATTGGCGGCTTCGAGAAGGTCTACGAGATCGGGCGCGTCTTCCGCAACGAGGGCATCTCGACCCGCCACAACCCGGAGTTCACCCTGATGGAACTCTATCAGGCTTACGCCAACCTGGAAGACATGATGGAACTGGTCGAGGCGATGTACGTCTCCATCTGTACGGCGGTGAACGGCGGGCCGACCTTCCCCTATCAGGGCCACACGATAGACCTGTCGCAGCGGCCCTGGAAGCGGCTGCCGATGCTGGAAGGCATCCGGCAGTACGCGGGCATCGCGCCGGAGGAACTGACCTCGTTGGAATGCGCGAAAGCGGCCTGTCGGCGCATCGGCGTGCCGTTCGACCTGGACCGGGAACCGATGCTCGGCGGCCTGATCGAGAAGCTGCACGAGGAGTATACACAGCCCAATCTGATTCAGCCGACCTTCATCACCGACTTCCCGATAGAGACCTCGCCGCTCGCCAAGAAGCGCCCGGATAATCCGGCCCTGACGCGCCGCTTTGAGGTCTACATGGCGACGCAGGAACTCGGCAACGCCTTCTCGGAGATCAACGATCCGCTCGACCAGCGCGAACGCTTCGAGGCGCAGGTGGCGCAGCAGGCGGCGGGCAACGCGGAAGCCCACCCGATGGACGAGGACTTCCTGCGCGCGATGGAGTATGGAATGCCTCCGGCGGGCGGCCTGGGCATCGGCGTGGATCGCCTCGCCATCGTCCTGACCGGCGCGGAGAGCATTCGCGACGTGATTCTCTTCCCGCTGATGCGCCCGCAGAGCAGGGAAGAGTAGGGGCGCTGCTTGCCGTTTTCCACCGTTTCAGGTTTTCAGCATGGACGAGCCTGAGTTTACCGCCGCACGTGAGCGGATGGCGCGGGAGCAGTTGCAGGCGCGCGACATCACCGATCTGCGCGTTCTGGAGGC
>DASRGL010000556.1:0-2926 GCA_035651115.1 Chthonomonadaceae bacterium | reverse complement strand
ATCACCTCCTTTCTAAGGATCCGGTGTCGGCGCGGTCTCAAGGAGGACTGCTTCTGGCGACAGAGGGCAGCCTTGAGCAAAGAGCGGCCGGTCTAGGTCGGTACCTGGCTTGGCAGCAGGAAGCAGGCTGGAGGCAGGGCGTTGCGACAGGAGGCAGGGTCCACATAAGTCGTCCCTATCTGACTGAACAAGACAAAAGCCAGCGGGCTGGAGAGCATTTGCCCTCCAGCCCGCTTTTGTTTGGCTTCGAGCGCGCAAACGCCCGGATCATCTCAATGCTCGATATAGTCCTTCGATATCCCCATCTCCTCCGGCGCGTGCAGCCGCAGCATCTTCAGGTGGACATCGTTCGAGAGATGGTGCGCCGTCAGGCGAGAGATCAGATACATCACGCCGAGCGCCAGCGGCACGCCCCAGATGGCCGGCTGTTCCATTAGCGAGCGCGTGAGCGGACTGACCTCCCATATCAGCACCTTCTTATCCAGCAGCATCGAGCAGACGATAGCCGCCAGAGAGAGCAATCCGCCGGTGAGCATCCCGATGGCCGCGCCGTACTTGGTCAGCCCACGCCACCACGAGCCAAGCAGCAGCAGCGGGAAGTAGGAGGCGGCGGCAATAGCAAACGCCCACCCCACCATCATGTTGATGTCGAAATTCTCTACCCAGATGCCGAGCAGCATGGCGATGGCCCCGAAAATGACCGCCGCGATCTTGAAAGCGACCAGCCGCTCCTCCGGCGAGGCGTCGGGCCGCAGCATCTTACCGTAGATGTCGTGCGCCAGCGCGCCGGACATGCTGACCAGCAGCCCGGAGAAGGTGGACATGAACGCCGCGAACGCGCCCGCGCTCGTGATGCCGCTCAACACCTGGCCGAGCGTGCTGTTGAGCGTCATCGGCAGCTTGATGACCACGCTATCGGTCGTGTTGTTGATATAGAGCGCGGGAAGCGCCGCGCGGCCCAGCGCGCCCCAGATGGGCGGGAAGAGATAGAACGTGCCGATCAGCACCATGACCCAGAGCGTCGTGCGCTTGGCGGCGCGACCGTCCGGATTCGTGTAGAAGCGCACCAGAATGTGCGGCAGTCCCGCCGTGCCGCAGACCAGCGCGATAATGAGCGAATAGGTGTAGAGCAGCGGATGCTCCCATTTGCCGGTCAGCGTGCCGAAGGGTTCCAGCCACTTCTTATTGGCGGGCGCGTTGGGAACCGGCGAGTCCGCCGGGAGCGTCGCGACCGTTGGCTCCTTGAACTCGATCTTCGCCCCCGTTTTTACCCGCCTGCCCTCCACGACCACCGGCCGGCCTTCCGTCAGAACCGAATAGGGATGCGCTATGAGTGTCGTACCGGGCGGAACGGTGACGTTCGCGCCGCTCTCCAGCCCCGGCAGCATCGGAGAAAGAAGCTGTGCAGGCGGAACGGGCGACTCGCCGGGCTTCGGCTTTCGCGCTGTAGAGACTTTGTCGAGAAGCGCGCCCTCCGGGAAGAGCATCTGCGTGTCGCCCGCAGGCGAAAAGGCGACAGCGTTCGCGGGCGCATCCTTGGCGCCTTTGAACTTGACGCCGACGGCCTCCTTTGCGAGGCGCGGCGTGGCTGTCGGGTTCTCCGCGTTCTTCGCCAGGTTGCGGTTGTAGCCGCCATAGACCGACATCAGCACGAAGACGGGCGCGGAGATGGCGAACATCTTGGCCCAGTACTGGAACGCCTGCACGAAGGTGATGCCCTTCATTCCCCCAAGCGCGACATTGAACGTGATGACGCTGCCAACGACGGCGATCCCGACCCAATAGGGCCAGTTCAGAATAGCCGCCATGGTGACGCCCGCGCCCTTCATCTGCGGCATCGTGTAGAAAAATCCGATGAAGAGGACGAAGGTGACGGCGATGCGGCGAAAGAGCGGGCTGTCGAAGCGGCCCTCGGCGAAGTCGGGAATGGTGTAGGCTCCAAAGCGGCGGAGCGGCCCGGCGATGAAGAGGAGCAGGAACAGATAGCCGGTCGCATAGCCGACGGGATACCAGAGCGCGTCGTAGCCGTTCTTCATCAGCATCCCGGCGATGCCCATGAACGAGGCGGCGGAGAGGTACTCGCCGGAGATGGCCGAGGCGTTCCAGAAGACGTTCACCGAGCGCCCGGCCACGAAGAAGTCGGAGGCGGTGCGGGCCATGCGGGTCGTGTAGATGCCCAGGCCGATGGTGATGAGGGTGATCAGGATAACGAAGAGCAGTGGAATCCATGCGATCCCTGTGCCTGTCATTGGCTTTGCTCCTCCTCGGTCTGGATAAATGCGGGGCGCACGTCTCCGAGGCCCTCCGGCTCCAGCGGCTCGCCCGCTTCCACGCCCAGCGTCGCGCGCCAGTCGGCGAACTCGGCTTCGATGCGGTCGGACTGGCGCACGAAGTAGGCGGAGAGCAGCCAGGTGATCGGAAAGAAGAGGACACCGAGGAACAGCCAGGTCGCCGTGAAGCCGAGGACCGGCCGGTTCGCCAGTTCCGGCAGGTAGAAGTTCACGAGCGGCAGGCCGAACACCAGCGCCAGAAACACGATAGCGACGCGCACGCTCAGCGCCGCCTGATGCCGCATGACCGTATGCGCGAGCCGGGCCTGCTCTTCGGCAGGCAGGCTATGAATGTCTTGCCGAGGGTCGCTCATTGCTGCCTCCTGATGGGAGTCGAGTCGCGTAAGCGACAATTCCCATTTTAGACCGCAGATTCCTGCTCGTTTTGCAGCGTTTACAGGTGGCACAGGAAGCACCCCACAGGGATGGGGATGGTTCAGGGAGCGGCGAGAACTTCATCTAAGTAGGGTGTCAAAAGTCTTTGCTCCGCTCACGCGGCCATCGGCAGAGCTTTGTCTGGTACGGTACTTGCCGCCTCTTGCGCCTTGTCTTTGTGCCGTGCCGTCAGCCGCAACGCCGCTTCCGGCGTGAAGCGG
>DASRGL010000555.1:0-4122 GCA_035651115.1 Chthonomonadaceae bacterium | reverse complement strand
CCCGAAGTATGCCGTGTCATGCTCAGGAAGTCGGCATTATCGGATTCGAGCGAACCGACACAGGCGAACCCCTCGTTGGCGATAGACCAGGCCCAGTAGAACCAGTGTCCGCCATCGCCGGGCGGGCCGGTCAGTTGGCCGTCGGACCCGACGCGGTGAACGGTGCCGCTGGGGAACCCTTCGCTGAGCGCGATGGTATCTCCCGGAAATTCAATAGACCTCTTGCATAAGTCTACTCATCGCGTTCCATGTTGCAGATCGCGGCGATCAGATTGAACCGTAACCCAAACCGCTTCCTGCGGTTCCGATAACGTTCGGACAAAATACGAAAGACTTTCAACCGACCGATGATGTGTTCGCAGCCGATACGCGCCCGTGCGATTTCCCGGTTGTTGGCCTTCTGTTCCCGGGTCAGCGGGTGATGCTTGGACTTCTTCTGGGGCGTCAGACTGTTCTGGTGCAGTTTGTCCAGACCTTGATACCCACTGTCAGCCAGGCCCCAAAGCCAAGCCACCAGATGGGTCTGGCTCTGCTTGAACAGAGCCAGGTCGTGGGTCTTGCCCGGCCCGAAGGCGGTCGCGATTATCTTGCCTGTCTTCTTGTCACCGATCACCTGGGCTTTGTTGGTGTGTCGTTTCTTCTTGCCGGAGTAGTAACGGCGCTGTTTTTTTTCGGGCGTTCACACGGGCATTCGGTCGCGTCAATCAAGACGATCTCAAAAACGGTGTCGCTGTCGCGCAGGGCCTTCTTGCCGGGCAGATGGAAGCGTTTGTCCTTAATCAGAATGGTCTCGAACTGGCGGACCGTGCGACTGACGGTGGCCTCACTGACCCCGTAAGTCTCGCCGATGTGTTCCTGGGTGCGATACTCGCGCCAGTACATCAGCACCATCAGCAGCCGGTCTTCCAGACTCAGTGCGGGCGGGCGTCCGAAGGCAGGTAAGCCTTGCACGAGGGCATCTACCATCAGAGCAAAGGTCGGTTTGGAGACGCCGGTGAGCCGTTTGAACTTTTCGGGGGCATAGTCTTTGATGTTATGGTAGAACATACCCTACCATACGAACCGGACTGGCCCCACGTTTGACCTGACTTATGCAAGAGGTCTATTACGATTCACAGGTCACATGCGTTCAGTGGGGGAAGGCCATATACTGCTGCGTGCCGGTCATCATGCCCCAGACGCCCCAGAGCGTCGGCACGACGTAGTCGCCGAGAATCAGCCCCAGGAAGAACGGCAGCGCGATTCGATAGGCCCGGATGCCGCCGTAGCGCAGCGTCACCCACTTTGCCAGCCAGGCGATCAGGAAGGGAACCCACATATAGTCCATGCTGTTGGTGGTTGCCAGGGCGTAGCCGAGCGGATGGAGCGGCCACCAGGCGAAGCGCTGGCGCAGCAGCGTGAGCAGTCCCGCCATGCTCAGGCCGAACAGCGCGGCCAGGATACCGGCGGTGTCCTGGGGCGGCGGCGCGGCGATCAGCGCGGCGGCTTGATTGGCCCCGGAGGTCGCGCCGATGCGCAGCGCGGGGCGCACTTTGGCGGTCGCCGCCCCATAGGTGTAGTAGATGTCCAGGTGCGCCCAGAACGCGCAGAGGACGCCGAACGCCGCCGCCCAGACCAGCGGCCAGAGCAAAGCGCGCGGCGACATCCCCGCCGACTGGCCCAGCTTCACGCTCTGCGCCTGCTGCGGCATCGGGTTGTCGCGCATGTCCATCATCCAGGTCGTATAGCCGTAGAGCAGAACCAACTGCTTCGCGGGCAGCGCCCTCGCTCCGAACACGTCCGAGGTGAACTCGGTGGGCGACCAGGAGGGCGCAAAGGCCCAGCCCGCGCCCGCCTCGGAGACGATGCGGGCCAGCGTCAGCGCGCAGCAGAGGTAGACCAGAAGGAACACGACGGCCAGCGACAGCGCCATGCCCGCCGCGACGAGAAAGCCAATCAGAAACAGCAGACCGAGGCCGCCGCCGACCAGCGCCAGCCGGAACGACATCACCTCGTCCCGGTCGGCCCCGGTCGGGCGCAGCGTCTCGCGCCAGGCGTCTGCTATAGCCCGCCGCGCCATCCAGATCGCGAACAGCGCGATGCCGACGAACGCGCCCAACGACTGCTCGCCGATGTAGGGCGCGCGATCGGCCCCGCCGCCACCGCCTCCCTCCGAAAATCCCAGCGCCGCGCTCAGCACGTTGGCGACCTTGACGCAGACGTAGAGGAACCAGCAGGAGAAGGAGACATCCAGCGAGAGCAGGTAGGCGATGCCGATGACGAACGGATAGAACGCCAGCGCGACCATCCCGGCCTGGTTCCAGGGAAACGTCGTGATGGTCTGATCCAGCCGGTTGGCCGCAATCGGCTTGATGGGCAGCGAGGGCAGCCAGGGATAGAGAAAGTTGACGTAGTTGACGCTCTCGGCCAGGCCCGCCAGGAGAAATCCGGCCCACATCAGCCTGTTTTTCCAGAAGGAGCTGCTTCCGTCCCCCTGTGTCATCTCCAGCGGAAGCAGCGCCAGCGGGAACGTCAGCCGCTCCTGCTCCACCCAGACGCGCCGGAACAGCGTCAGCGCGCAGAGCAGCACCCAGAAGATCGCGAAGATGAACGCGCCCCAGGCCAGCACCGGCACGGCCCAGGCCGTCAGCACGGGAACGGAATAGAGGCTGGTGTGGCCGCGAAAGAACGCCTTGACAACGTCCGGGTCTTGCGGAACCAGCCAGTGCGGAATGTGGGGCTGAAGCACGTCCTTCCATCGGTTGCTGCCGGAGGCGTAGTAGAAGGGCGCGGCGATGTGGTTGATGAGTATCTGTACGAAGCCGTAGCCTGCCGTACACGTGCCGATACAGAGCATGGCATAGAGCAGCAGCATCTCGCTCTGATGCAGCGCGAAGCGGCGCGCGAACCGCAGCAGAAGCAGGTTGAGGAGAACCAGGAAGAAGAGGAGGACGACCGGGCCGCGCAGCAGGGAGGTCTGCGTCCAGATGAGCGCCTGCACGACGACATAGGCATACGTGCCGAAGTAGGCGTTCACCAGAATGAGCAGGGTTCCCAGCCAGAAGACGCGGCGCGGCGACGCGGCCCGTTGTCTCCCCGGCGAGATTTTGCGCGGCTTTTCAGTTTTGTCGGGATTTTTCTCGACCATTTCGGTTCGTTAGGGAGAGAGTCTCGACGGGCTTCAACTGCGCGCCAGCGCCACGAGCAAGGCGACCGCAGCCCCGGCCAGCAGCGCGGGAAGCAGGCGGCGCACAAGGAGAACCGGCGACACGCCCACCAACCCCGAACTGTAGACGACCACCGCCGCGATCGGGGACATCGTGCGCCCGAAGGCCCCGGCGAGGCAGGCCAGGGAGCCGAGAGTGATCGGGTCGTAGCGGTCGCCCAGCGGCGCGAGAAACGTCTGAGCGAAGGTCAGGATCGGCCCGGAGCCGGAGCCGGACAGCACGGCCAGTCCCCAGGGAAAGCCGACGGCGAGCAGACGGGCGAGCGCGACTTTGCCACTGAGCAGTTGCACCAGCATATCGGTGACGCCGAGCGCCGCCAGTCCCGCCCCGAAACACTGCGCCGTGATGGTGAGCGAGATGATGCTGCCGTAGGCGCTCCCCATGCCGTCGAACAGGCTGCGCGCCACCTGCGAGACCTCCCGCCAGTTCACCGCCAGCATGAGCAGCGCGCCAATCAGCATCGCGCGGACGACGGGCAGCGCGCCCGCAAACGGCTCCCATTTCGGGCCGGGCGGCACGCTGCGCAGCCATTGCAGCGGCGTCCAGCCGGACGAGGCGAGCAGGAGCAGGGTAATGGGAAGCAGCGGGAGCAGCGCCTTGACGAGATTGAGGCGGAAGGGCGCGGCGCTGTCGGCGGCGTCCGGGTAGAAGGCAGGCGGGATGGCCTCGCCTTCGGTCAAGTCTTCCTGCCGTCTCTGCCGGTTGAGCAGCGTGAACACGAGAAAGGCGACGCAGGCTCCGGCGATGCTGGCCGGAATGACGCAGCTGCTGAGGGCTGAAGCGGAGAGCCGGGTCACGCCCGCCATCGCCTGGACATCCTGCGCCGACGGACTCAGCAAGTCGCCGCCGAACGAGGCTCCCAGGATCAGCGCCGCGCCCGCCTTCTGAGGCCGCACGCCCGCCGCAAACAGCAGGG
>DASRGL010000554.1:0-4424 GCA_035651115.1 Chthonomonadaceae bacterium | reverse complement strand
CGACTTCCCGCTCCTGGCTGACCGTCACCGTCGTCTCGACATCAATCGCGCCGGGACTCTTCGCCTCCGTAAAACGCTGCTCGATCTTCCAGTCGCCCCCGTCCGGGTCGCGCAGCGCCGCTTCGACGCCGAATCCGTTATCTATCGGATCGGTTCGCACGGTCGCCTGCTGCGCCAGGTCGAGCCAGCGCGCCGCCCCGTTCTGCACATAGCCGATGAGGGGGCGGCTGTGGCCTCTCGCCATCTCCTTTCCGTCCACACGGAGATAGAAGCCTCCGAACTGGTCGGGCGCATGGGCCAGTTCCAGATCGCCGGAGCGCAGAGTGGGCGCTGCCGCCGTCAGCGCGGGCGCAATCGGCTGCGGCCAGTTCGGTTCCTGCAAAATCGCGCGCGGCGTGAAGATCATCGAGGCGACTATGACCTTGCCGCTATTTCCCGGCGGATCGAGGCGCAGGCGGTAGCCGGGGCCGAGCGGCGGGATCGGCACGCGCACCTCCGTCCATTTGCCGCCGTGTACGGTGAACTGAATCGAGTTCGGCTCCGAGGGATCGTCCACAAAATAGAAGACCTGCCCCGTGCCGGACTGCTCCGATCTGAGCCGGATAGTGAGCCAGAGCGGTTGCCCGGCAGGATAGTCGCGCGCCGGGCCGTTGATATACGGGTCTACGCCGCTGATGGTGATCGCCAGTCCTTCCGGCGTGCCTTCCAGCCGGGAGACCGCATGGATCGCCTCCCAGCCCTGCGCGTCCTGCGCCCGCGTAAAATCGAAGCGCGGCAAGGTCTGCGCCAAAACGCCGCTCCCTGCCCCACAGAGCGCGAGAACTCCCCAGACCAGCAGCTTTCCGAACATCCCTGCTCCCTCCGCGACCAGACAGGACTTGGCGGGCGAGGAACCCGCCGCCAGGGTAGTTCGGCAGGCAGACGCCCATACCCTGCGCAAAAAAGAAGCCCTCCGCGATAAACAGGGGCTTCGGCTATCACAAATCGAGCGCACGGCTCACACGTCCGGCAGCCGCGCGAGCGCCGGACTGTGGAACTCCTCTGCCAGGCAGTGCATGTAGAGGAAATCCTCGATACGATTGCCGACGCGCACCGCCTCCCGCCGCCGCCCGATGATGCGAAAGCCCGCGCGCTGATAGGCGCGAATCCCCGCGATATTGCTGGCGATCACTGTCACCTCAAGGCTTTGCAGATTCAGGGCGTGGGAGCCGTAATCCATCACCAGCGCCATCGCCTCGCCGCCATAGCCGCGCCCCCGGCGCTCCTTCGCTCCGATATAGATGAAGATAAAACCGGAGTGAGCGAAACGGTCGAGAATCCAGATGCCGGTCATCCCGACCGGACGAAGGGAGGCTGCCTCGTAGATGGTGAAGGTCGTGTCCTCTCGATCCCGGCTCCAGCGCTCGTAGGAGGCTGTCCGCTGCTCCTTCGTTATCGGTTCGACGCTGGAGAAGGTGAACTGCCCCTCGAACTCGTTGACCCAACGGGTGTAGACAGGGATCAGGTCGCGGCGGAGCGGGCCGAGCGCTACCTTCTCGCCACGAAGGTTGAAGATGGGTGTCGTCAGGTCAGGAACGGTCATCGGGGTTTTTCAGATCGCTGCCGACGAGGCGATCCAGCAGCGGGCCGAGGAGCGGGCTTTCGAACTCGGTCGCCAGGCAGTCCAGATAGACCAGGTCATAGACCCGTCCGCCGAGGCGAAAGCCTGCGCGCAGCCGTCCGAACTCCCGAAAACCCGCCTTCTGGAGAGCGTGCAGGCTGCGGGTATTGCAGGCAAGGACACGGGCCATGATGTTGTGCAGCCCCTGGCCCTGGAACCCGTAATCCAGCATCAGCCGCGCGGCCTCCGTGCCGTAGCCGCGTCCCCAGCGCTCCTTTTCACCGATCATCAGGCCCAGTTCCGCCGTGCGGTGGAAGAGGTTGATGTCGTGCAGGCCCGTATTCCCGATCGGGCGGAGTGTCTCGCGCTCGTAGATGGTGAAGTGCAGGCCGCTGTCGCCCTTCGCGGCGCTCTCGTACCAGGCTTCTTCCGCCTCCAGGGTGGTCGGACGCCAGCCGAGACCCAGGGTGCGCGTGACCTCGAAATCGTTGGCCCAGCGCAGATAGACCGGCAGAAGATCGCGCCGAAGCGGGCCGAGCGCGATCTTGTCGCCGAGGATGTTGAGAATGGGCGGTTCGGAGGAAGCGGTATCCATAGAGCGTTATTCGGCGGGGAGAATGCGCCTTCCTGCAAAAAGAAGCCTTCCGTCGCGAACGGAAGGCTTCCGGGTTCCGTATTCAAGGAAAGTCTGCGGCCTACTTGCCGGCGGCGCAGCTCAGCAGGTCCCAGGCGAGCGCGGTAGCATGGAGTATGCGCGCCGTGGAATCGGTCTGCCCATCCAGGGGAGACAGAATTTGCAGGTTGTGCAGATGTTCCCGCGTGGCGCGCAGGTCCTCGCAGGCGAGGCGCACTTTCAAAGCGTGCAGATGCATCAGGCAGAGATTCGTCGTCTCCAGCGCCGATTGGACGATGCGCAGGGAGGAGCGGACAGCATCTTGATGGCGGGCCAGCGCATCTGTCTGAGACAGCGTTTCGTGCATCCGCTCGAGTTCCTCTTTGAGGAACTGGATCGTGCCGTAGGTCAGTCCAAAGCGGGCCTGCTGGCGCGCATCGTAGAGCAGCTCGGAGGGATCGCGGTCGCTCTTGAGGGCGCGATTCAGGACGGCAGCAGCGTTGGTGCAGGTATATTCGGAGGGCGAATGACTGCGGAGAAACGCCTCGATATCTTGTATCACATCTCGCGATGAGTCGGAGAAGTGATGACCGTCGTTCAGGTGGTTAGGAACCTCGTTCCTCATTTCGCTCTCCTTTCGGGCGCAGAAAGTGGTGGGGCGTCTTGTCCCCGGCGGAAGTGCAGGCCGGTCGCCGTGTCTCTCTATTATACGGGAAAATGCTCGAATTGTGCCAGAGTTTGCAAAATAATTTTTCAACTCTGGCATATTTTACGGTTCGCTCGTCCCAAATATTTAGGGGGGAATTGCCTGTTTTACGCAAATTAACGGACGAACCCTCGCATCCCCTGGGAACGCGAGGGTTCGTCCGCTTGTTTTGTCGGGGCGTCAGTGGATCGTCTGTGAGGTCGGGAGGTCGCTCAGGTCGGTCACCTGGTCGCCCTCATAGGGAATGCGAACCAGCAGATTGCGGTCGCCCGCGTTCGCCATGCAGAAGACGACGCCGCAGGGCATATCCAAAACGTCCGGGGCGAAATCGGCCTGGAGTTTGATCTTGAAGAAGAGAGGCATCACGTCCGGCTGAAATCTGCCGACGACGAGCGGCGCATGACCGGGCTTCTCATCGCGGGGACGGTACTCGAAGACGAAGCAGTTTTTCCGATCCACCAGGCCGCGCCGGGTATAGAGCGCCAGAATCGTGAACTGGCGCGTGTTTTTGGCGGTGGCGCGGGCGGTCGCCTCCACGGCGCGCGTGAGCAGGGCGATGGCTTCGCGCGGCGGGATAAAGTGATGCTCGACCTCCTCGCCCGCCGCGCCGGAGAACTCTTCAGGCAGATCGAGCAGTTCGTAGTACGCGCCGTTGTCGGAGAGGACGACGCGCACGATGCTGTTGCGGTACTCGACGCCCTCTCCCACCTGCGCCTTGATATACTCGATCATCACCTGAAACTTCTTCTGGTGTTCGGCGCGCAGCAGCGCCAGTTCCACCTTTTGCAGTGGGTCGAGCTGGTCATCCATCGTCCTGCTCCTCTCAGACGCGATGCGCCTTGATGCCCTGCGAAGTCGCCAGCGCCTCTTTCCAGCGGCGAGTCCACTCCGCATGGTCTGTCAGCACGCTCTCCGGATTCTTGCGGCTGCGCACCACGAAATCCGGGTGAAACGGGCGCCCGGTGGGCATTCCGGTCGGCTGATAGCGCAGGTCGAGGCTCCAGCGCACGGTATCGCTGTAGTTGGGCGTGGAGCGATGCGGCGTCAGGCGGTGCATGAAGATGACGCCGCCTTTGCGCACCGGAACCGGGCGCGGCGCGATGTCCGGGCGCAGTTCGGGGCGAATGGTCGTGCCGCCCTCGGCCTGATGCTGGAGATAGCCCCGTTTCCAGGCTCCCGGCATGACCTCCATGCAGCCATTTTCGACGGTGGCGTCCACCAGTGGCAGCCAGCAGGTGATGATGTCCGTATCGTCGGCCTCCTCCCAGGTGACGCCGGCATCCTGATGCCAGGGAACGTTGAAGTAGCCCGCTCCCTCGCCGGAGAGCGCGGCGGGCGGCTTGGCGCGGATATGCTGGATCGGGTTGCAGGTGATCTCCGGCCCGATCAGCGACTCGACCGCATCCAGCAGCCGCTCATTGCGCAAAAAGGCAAACGTTGCCGGGCCGCAGACGGTCATGATGTCCATGTCCTTGATAATTTCGGGCGTCTGCGCGTAGAGCAGC
>DASRGL010000553.1:0-10380 GCA_035651115.1 Chthonomonadaceae bacterium | reverse complement strand
GGCAGCCTGATCGTCAGCCGCACGCTGGTCTGCCTGGGCGTCGGCTGGCTGGAGGAGCGCGTTTTCCGCGACAATCCCATCCTGGCCGTCGTGCTGGTGGCTCTGGGAACCGCGCTG
Organism: Chthonomonadaceae bacterium; assembly: GCA_035651115.1. GTDB lineage: Bacteria > Armatimonadota > Chthonomonadetes > Chthonomonadales > Chthonomonadaceae > DASRGL01. The sequence goes on along the minus strand of DASRGL010000553.1, from coordinate 10,263 downwards.
GCGGAAGGGCTGTTTTTCCTCTTTGCCCCGCAGCCGAACGTCTCCCTCTGGGCGCGTTCTCTCGGCACGACCACCCTCTATAACACGCTGCTGGCCTTCCCGCTCTACCTTCTGATCCGCCGCATCGTCCGGCCCGCGCGCGACCGCACCGACCTGTAAAACGCGCTTCCCCCCTTGACTCCGGGGCGAGATGCCCGCTACAATCAGTAAGCCGGATACTGAAAGTACCCGGCTGGAGGGCCTCCGGCCAACCGTCCTCACGGACGGGGTGCGTACTCAACGCTTCTCTCTTCGTATCGCACTCGACTGTATACGGAGGAACGGACTTTCTAACGGATGCGTCCGCGAGGACGCTTGGCGCGCAGCGCCCCACAGCCGGGTACGTTCTGTATCCGGCTCCGCAACAAGGAGACAGACAAGTTGAAATTCCTCGCGCTGGTAAAGCCCCTCGTGTGGCATAGTACGCTGGCTCTCGCGCTCTGCGGGATCGGTATGGGATTGGCAAATGCGCAGGCCGCCAAGCCGCAGACCGTCTCGAAGACGGCTCCGCTGGCGTGGAAAGACGTGGAGGGCCGCGCCTACAGCCTGTCTCGCACGGCGGGCAAGAAGGCGACCGTCTTCTTCTTCTCCTCCACCCAATGTCCTATCGCCAATCTCTACACGCCCCGCATGATCGAACTGGCGAAAGCCTACACGCCGCGCGGCGTGCAGTTTTTCCTCGTCAACTCGAATCGGGAAGACAGTCTGGCGGCGGTGCTACGCTACGCGCAGGAGCGCGGTTTTCCGTTCCCGGCAGTCAAGGACAACGGCACGGCGCTGGCCGACCGCCTGGGCGCGGACAAAACTCCGGAGGCGGTGATTCTGGATGCGCGCGGTGCCGTGCGCTACCGGGGACGCATTGATGACAACGCGGATCGCGACAAGGTGACGCGGCAGGACGCACGGGAGGCTCTCGATGCGCTGTTGGCGGGCAAGCCGGTGGAACGCCCGCGCACGCTGGCCTTCGGCTGTACCATCTTCCGCGATACCGTCAAGCCGCGCGCCCTCGCCCCGGCGACCGTCACCTATACCCGCGATGTCGCGCCCATTCTGAATCAGAACTGCGTGGCCTGCCACCGGAAAGGCGAGGCCGCGCCGTTCGCGCTGGAGACCTACCCACAGGCGCGCATCTGGGCCGCGCAGATCAAGGACTACACCGCCCGCCGTCTCATGCCGCCCTGGAAAGCCGTTCCCGGTCATGGCGACTTCCGCGATGCCCGCGTGCTGACCGACGCGCAGATCGCGACGCTGGCACGATGGGCCGACGCGGGAATGCCGCAGGGCGACCCGAAAGACCTGCCGCCTGCGCCGCGCTTCCCGTCGGCCTCGGCATGGCAGCTTGGCACGCCGGACCTCGTCTTACAGTCGGTGCGGCCCTACCATCTGGAGCCGGAGGGCCGCGATGTCTACCGGGAGTTCGTGCTGCCGGTGGACTATAAGGAAGATCGCTATATCCAGGGCGTCGAGTTCAAGCCGGACAACCGGGCGGTCGTCCATCACATCATCCTCTTTTTCGACACGTCCGGCAAGAGCGCGGAACTGGACGGCAAGGAGAAAGAGCCGGGCTACAGCGTGCCGGGCGTCGGCATCGGCGTGCCGCAGGAGCAGACGATCTGGGTCGCGGGCTGGGCGCCCGGCAACACCCCTGCCCTGCTGCCGGAAGGAACCGCCTTCAAGCTGCCTGCGGGCGCGAAGCTGGTGCTGCAAGTCCACTATCACAAGAACGGCAGGACGGAGGTGGATCGCAGCCAGGTCGGGCTGCACTTCGCGAAGGGGCGCGTGGACAGAGTGATGCGCGTCGTCGCGGTCATCAACGCCGGGTTCGATCTGAAGCCGGGGCTGGCCCATCAGGAGGTGCGTCAGAGCCTGACGCTGCCGGTGGATGTCCACGTCTGGACGGTCTTCCCGCACATGCACATGCTGGGCCGCGAGATGAAGATGACGGCCACGCTGCCGAACGGCAAAACGCTGCCGATGGTCTGGGTCAACGACTGGGACTTCAACTGGCAGGAGAGCTATCACTACAAAGAGCCGCTGGCGCTGCCCAAAGGCACGCGGATAGACCTGGTCGCCGTCTTCGACAACTCCGAGCGGAACCCGCGCCAGCCCTCGCATCCGCCGAAAGAGGTCTTCTGGGGCGAGCAGACGACCGACGAGATGTGCATCGGCTTCTTCACAGCGACGGCGGATCAGGAGCATCTCGGCATCAACGCGGAGCAACAAGCGAAAGCGCCTAACCCCCCGTCCCCCTTCCCTGGCCGCTCGCAAGCTCGCTAGGGAAGGGGGTGTCGGCAGCGTCTTCCGTTGTATTCGAGCTTTTCTTCCCGCTATCGGGAAGAGCAGACAGCGAGAGAACGCACAGTCTCTCGTCACCCCCTTCCCTAGCAGAAACACGTTTTATCGTTTCTGCGCGTAGGGAAGGGGGACGGGGGGTTAGGTCAAAAGGAGATGGGTACATGAATCCGGCGGACGATCTGATACGCTATGTGAGCAGACCGGACGGCGCGTTCCACTGGGAGCGGCGCGGAGGAGAGCGCAGCGCGCAGGCGAGCCTCATCACGCTGCATCTGGCGTCGCAGGTCTGGCAGGGCGTGCGCTGGGAGCATCGTCTTCAGATCGTCGTGCCGGACAATCTGACGCACCCGGAGACGGCGCTGCTTTATGTGACCGGCGACGGGACTTCTTCCGAGATCATGATGGGGCTGGCGCTGGCCCAGGCGACCGGAACGCTCTGCGCCCTCCTCTACAACGTCCCCAACCAGCCGCTCTTCGACGGCCTGGCCGAGGACGCGCTGATCGCGCACACCTTCGTGCAGTTCCTCGATACCGGCGACGCCGACTGGCCGCTGCTCTATCCGATGGTCAAAAGCGTCGTGCGGGCCATGGACGCGCTGCAAGCCTGGAGCGCGGAGGAGACGGGAACGATCCAGAGGTTCATCGTCGGCGGAGCCTCCAAGCGCGGCTGGACTTCCTGGCTGACCGCGGCGGCAGAGGATCGGGTCGCCGCCATCATCCCGATGGTCTACGACAACCTGAACCTCTTCGCGCAGATGCCGCATCAGGTCGAGGTCTGGGGCGACTACAGCGAACAGATCAGCGACTACACAGAATACGACCTGCCCAACAAGATGAACAGCGAGCGCGGCCACTATCTGACGCTGGCGGTAGACCCGTATACTTTCCGCGACCGCCTGACCCTGCCCAAACTCCTCGTCAACGGCGCGAACGACCGCTACTGGGCGACCGACGCGCTCAACCTCTACTGGCACGACCTGCCGGGGCCGAAGTGGGCGCTCTACGTCCCCAACTCCGGGCATCATCTCGAAGACTATACACGCGTCTTCAACACCATGTCCGCCTTCCTCCGCGCGATGGCGGCGGGGCAGGCGTTGCCCTCGGCGGACTGGCAGTTCGCCTCTTCAGGCCGCACGGTCGGGCTGACGCTTACCGCCGATACGGCGGCACTAGAGGCGCGGTTGTGGGCGGCCCACTCCGCGACCAGGGACTTCCGCAACGCCCCCTGGAACGCCGTGTTCCTGCGGCCCGAAGCCGACGGCACGCGCTTTACCGGGGCAGTGGAAAAGCCTGCCAGCGGCCATATTGCCGTCTTCGGCGAAATCGCCTTCGAGGGGCCAGGCCAGCCTTTCACGCTCTCCACGCAACCCCACATATCCCACCCGTGAGGAGAAACCTGTCGCTATGAAACGCCGGGGCAATGGATTCACCCTGATCGAACTGCTCGTCGTCCTTGCCGTGATCGCGATACTCGCCGCGATTCTCTTTCCGGTCTTCGCCCAGGCGCGAGAAAAGGCACGCGGCATCGCCTGCCTGAGCAACGTGAAGCAGTTGGGAACGGGAACGCTGCTCTATATCGCCGACTACGACGAGCGGTTCCCGATGTGGTTCGACTATCCCGATAAGTTCGATTTCCTGACGGGCGACCTGATCGTGCCGTATCTTAAAAGCGATGAGATATTCCGCTGCCCGTCGCACCGCTCGGTAGACTGGCGCGGCGACCTGTGCGCCTCCATCGGGGCGAACGGCCAGCGCGTGGCTCCGACGGCCTGCCGCTACCGGTCAAACTACGGCCTGAACCTGGCGCTGGCCTATCAGTCTTATGTTTCCAATGACTACTGGTGGAACCCTTCGCCGACCGCCTCTTTAGCCTCCGTGCAGCTTCCCGCGCAGCGTCTCCTCTGGGGCGATACGGGCTATGTCATTGATCCGCGCCTGCCGTTCGACCCCAGCAAAGATTTCTACGAAGGCTATTTCTGGCTGTGGCCGCCGGATGCGCCCTACCCGCCCTGGCCGACGCCGCGCCATCAGGGACGATTCAACGTCGTCTATGTGGACGGTCATGCGAAGGCGCAGAACGCGGCGGGCATCGGCTGGCCCAACCCGGTTCCGGCCTGGCGCGATTGAGAGTGGCAGCCCTCACCCCCGGCCCCTCTCCCACGCTGCGGGAGAGGGGAGAGTCTAACCATTGGCCTTTCTATCCCCTATAACTCTGGAACGAGTTGTAAGGAAGGAACAAGCCTGTGTTATAGTCCCCCCCTCTCCCGCAGCGTGGGAGAGGGGCCGGGGGTGAGGGCTGGGAGGTTCTACGCGGCCTTCCGGCGAATACCTGCAACGGAAGCAGATTATGACGGCGGAGGTATCAGACTCGATGGAGATCGGATCGTGCGCAGGCCAGGTGGTCGGCGAGACCCTGGAAGATAAGATGAACGCGCTCCACGCGCTCGGCTACGATTTTATCGAACCGGCGTGGCGCGAGGAAGACGTGCCGAAGCTGGGCGCGGCCTACGGGCAGGAGTTGAAGGCGCTGGGCGAGCGCACCGGCTGCCCTGTGCTATCTGCCATCTACGGCCTCTTCTCCGACCTCGGCAAGCGGCTGAAGACGCCGGGGTCGCGGGCGCTCGAACTCGACACCATCGGACGCGCCTGCGAGACGCTGGCGGCGGCGGGCGGCGATGTGCTGCTCCTGCCGAACTGGGCCGGGCAGCAGGAGCTGGACTACGACGCCCTCTACACGGCCTTTTTGCAGGAGGCGGGCGATCAAGCGGCGCGGCTGGGCGTCAAACTCGGCATCGAGCATATCCCGGCCAGCAAGTATCGCAACACGGCGGCGCAGGTCTTTGAACTGGCCGAGTTGGTGAATCGCCCGAATGTCGGCGTCTATTTCGACATCGCGAACGGCATCTATATCGGCGACGATCCGCTGGAGAGCGCGCAAAAAGTCGCGCCGCGCGTCGTGCAGTACCATGTGAAGGGCTATCGGGCAGAGCGGCCTCTGGAGGCGATGCCGCTGAAGGAGGTCAAGGCCGTCATCGAGGCGGCAGGGTTCCGGGGGCGCGTCGCCACCGAGATCGGCCCCTCCGAGGAACCGGGCAAGCAGACCAACGCGCATCTGGCGGCGGCGATAGCGACCTTGAGGCAGAATGGATTTTGAGATACCCGCGATGGTGGGTTAGAAAGGCCGGCGCGTGAAGACCACGAAAGCCGTCATTACGGCAGCCGCAAGAAATCAGAGGACGCTGCCACTGCAAACGCTGGTAGACCGGGATGGCGTGACCAAGTCCATCCTGAGCATCCTCGTCGAGGAGGCGCTGCGGGCGGGCATGGAGGCGATCTGCGTCGTCGTCTGTCCGGGCGATGAGACGGCCTATCGCGAGGCGGCGGGCGACCATGCCGGACGCCTGCATTTTGTGCCGCAGGCGGAGCCGCTCGGCTACGGCCATGCGGTCTACTGCGCGCGGGAGTTCGTCGGGGCCGAGCCGTTCCTGCACATGATCGGCGACCACATCTATATCAGCGACAGCGAGAAGGGGTGCGCGCAGCAGTTGGTCGAAGTCGCGCAGGCGCAGGCGTGCGCGGTCTCCGGCGTGCAGCCCACGCGCGAGAATCTGCTGCCCTACTTCGGCGCGGTCGGCGGGCAGCGCGTCAAGGGAACGCAAGACCTCTACGAGATCGAGCGCGTCTTCGAAAAGCCGACTCCGACCGAGGCCGAGCAGTCCTTGATGATTCCGGGCCTGCGCGCCGGACACTACCTCTGTTTCTTCGGGATGCACCTCTTCACGCCCGCCGTGATGGAACTTCTGGCCCAGCACGTCGCGCGGAACCAGGGACAGGGCGGCATCGCGCTCTCGCCGGTGCTGGCGGAGTTGGCGGCGCGGGAACGCTATCTGGCCCTCGAAGCGAAAGGGCGGCGCTACCCGGTGGATGTGCGCTATGGGCTGCTGACGGCGCAACTGGCGCTGGGACTGAGCGGGCAGGATCGCGACGAGGTGCTGACCGCCCTCTGCGAACTGCTGGCGCAGCGCGAACCCCGAATGGCAGAGGAGAGATAGAGTCGCTGGCTGCGCAATCTAAGGATGGAGACGGGAACGGGATGAAAACGATAGCGATGATGACAGCGCTGCTGGCGCTGGGAGCGGGAACGATGCTGTCACAGGCGGCGCAGAGCGCCAAAGCCGGGGTCGAGAAGACGGAGTTCGGGAAACTGTCCGATGGCACGGTTGTGGATATGTATACGCTGACCAATGCCAATGGGCTGGTGGCGAAGATCATCACCTACGGCGCTATCGTCACCGAACTGCACGTGCCGGACAAGAACGGCACGCTGGGCGATGTCGTGCTGGGCTTCGACAATCTGGATCAGTACGTCAAGGGGCATCCCTATTTCGGGGCCATCGTCGGGCGGGTGGCGAACCGGATCGCGCTCGGCAAGTTCACGCTGAACGGCAAAGACTACACGCTGGCGGTCAACAACTCGCCGAACCATCTGCACGGCGGCGTGAAAGGCTTCGACAAGGTGGTCTGGAAGGCAGAGCCGACCCGGAGCAAGGATGGCCCTGCCGTGAAGTTGACCTATCGCAGCCCGGACGGCGAGGAGGGCTATCCCGGCAATCTGGATGTCACCGTCGTCTACACGCTGACGAACAAGAACGCGCTGCGCATCGAGTACACGGCGACGACGGATCAGGATACGCCCGTCAACCTGACCAACCACAGCTATTTCAATCTGGCCGGGCAGGGCGACATCGGCAGCCATGAACTGCTGCTGAACGCCGACCGCTACACGCCCACCGATGACACCCTCATTCCGACCGGAGAGATCAAACCGGTCAAAGGCACGCCGCTGGACTTTACGACCGCGCATCCTATCGGCGACCATCTCGCCGAGGTCGGCGGCGACCCGAAAGGGTACGACCACAACTATGTGCTGAACGGCGGCGGCAAAAATCTGACGCTGGCGGCGCGCGTCTACGAGCCGACGACGGGGCGCGTGCTGGAGATGTATACGACGGAACCGGGTGTCCAGCTCTATACGGGAAACTTCCTCGACGGCACGCTGACCGGCAAGGGCGGAATCGTCTATAAACAGCACTCCGCGTTCTGCCTGGAGGCCCAGCATTTCCCCGACTCGGTCAACCATCCCGACTTTCCCTCGGTCATTCTGAAGCCGGGGAAGATCTATCGGCAGCGTACCGAGTACGTTTTTTCTACCCGGTGATTTGCAGAGAAAAGAGGAGGGGCGCGTTATGGGTGTGATGGACAGTTTTCGGCTGGAGGGGAAGACGGCGCTGGTGACGGGCGGCAGCAAGGGACTGGGCCGCGCGATGGCCCAGGCGCTGGCGGAAGCGGGCGCGGACGTGGCGCTTTGCAGCCGCACGCGGGAAGAGGTCGTTCAGGCGGCGGGCGAGATCGCGGCGGCAACCGGCAGGCGGGCATTCGGCTTCCAGGCCGACGTGACCGAGAAAGCATCGGTCGCGCAGTTGAAACAGGACTGCGAAAGCGCGCTCGGCCAGGTAGACATTCTCATCAACAACGCGGGCATCAATATCCGCAAACCGACGCCGGAACTAACCGAGGAGGACTGGGACGCCGTCGTGGACATCAGCCTGAAGGGGGCGTTTCTCTGCTCGCAGGCGTTCCTGCCCGGCATGATGGAGCGCGGCTGGGGGCGCATCGTCCTGCTCGGCTCCATCCTCTCCTTCATCTCCATTCCCGGACGCGCGGCATACGCCTCGGCGAAGGCGGGCATGGTCGGCCTGACGCGCACGCTGGCCCTGGAAGGCGCGGCGCAGGGCGTCACGGTCAACTGCCTCTGCCCCGGCCCATTCGAGACGCCTCTGAACCGCGTGCTGATGAACGATCCGGCGGCCTATCAAGCCTTCCTCTCCAAAATCCCGATAGGGCGCTGGGGCCAGCCGGAGGAGTTGGGGCCGGCCATCGTCTTCCTCTGTTCGCCCGCCTCCGCCTTCATGACCGGTACAACGCTCACTATAGACGGCGGCTGGACGGCACAGTAACACCATGAAATACAAAACCACGCTTTTCTCCGCGATCCTGCTGGTCGGCGCGCTGGCTGCCGCACGTGCGCAGGACGCGCCCGCCTTCCCCTTCGTCATTCCCTGGGACGACGCCAGCGCCACGATCACCGATGTCGGCGCGCTCAATCCGACTCCAGCAGGCGGCAACGGCTTCATCACGGCGCGGAACGGCCATTTCTACGACGAGAAGGGCAATCGTGTCCGGTTCCTCGGCGTCAATTTCGCGTTCAGCGCCAACTTCCCGGACAAAGCCGATGCGGAGAAGGTCGCGGCCCGGCTGCACAAATACGGCGTCAACGTCGTGCGGCTGCACCACATGGACATGTTCCACGCGCCCAACGGCATCTTCGACCCCAGGTTCAAAGACATGCAGCACCTCGACGCCGACCAGCTCGACCGGCTCGACTACCTCATCTACCAGCTCAAGCAGCACGGAATCTACGTCAACATCAATCTGCACGTCTCGCGCGCCTTCACCGAGGCGGACGGCTTCCCGGAGAGCGATAAGCTACCGGAACTGAGCAAGGCAGTAGACTTCTTCGAGCCGCGCATGATCGAACTGCAAAAAAGCTACGCGCGCGACCTGCTGACCCATCTCAACCCCTACACCAGAACGCGCTATGTGGAAGAGCCTGCCGTCGCCTTTGTCGAGATCAACAATGAGAACACCCTGCTCGGTGCGGCCTGGGGCAGCGTGCTGAGCGACCTGCCGCCGCACTACAAGTCCGAACTGGCGCAGCAGTGGAACGCCTGGCTCAAGCACAAATACAGCAGCACGAACGCGCTGAAACGGGCGTGGAGCGCGCAGGACAAACCTTTTGGCCCGAATCTGCTGCAAAACGCCGACTTTGCGCGCGGCGCGGAACGCTGGACGCTGGAACTGAACAAGGAGCCTGCCAGCGCGAAGATGCTCTTGCCGGAGGACGTGGCCGCGCCGCCGAACGCGCCGGGGAAGGTTTTGCGGGTTCAGGTGGAGATGCTCGGCGCGGAGAACTGGCATATCCAACTGCATCAGACGGGATTGGACTTAACGGAAGGTGAGCCGTACACCGTCACCTTCTGGGCGAAGGCGGACAGGGAGCGTACCCTGCCGGTCTATACCAGCCTGGACAGAGAGGACTGGCACAATGTCGGGCTGGACAGCCGCGTGACGGTCGGGACGGAGTGGCGCAAATATACGGCCTCCTTCACGGCGACACGCACGCAGAAAGATCACAACCGGCTGACGTTCGTACTCGGCAACGCGACGGGGACGGTAGACCTGGCGGGGATTTCGCTGCGGCCCGGCGTGGAGACCGAATTCCCGCAGGGCGCGAGCCTGGAAAAAGGCACGATCCCGCCCAGTCAGCCGACTGCCAATCTCGCCGGACAGGACTGGATCGCCTTTCTCATCGAGACGGAACGCCGCTACATGACGGCGATGCGCGACTATCTCAAGAAGGAACTGCAAGTCCGCGCGAACGTGACCGGTTCGCAGGCGAGCTATGGCGGTCTGGGCGGCGCGCTGCGCGAGTCGCAGATGGATTTCGTGGACATGCACGCCTACTGGCAGCACCCCTCGTTTCCGCGCAAAGCCTGGGACCCGGTGGACTGGCGAATCCCGAACACGGCGATGGTGCGGGAGTCGGACGGCGGCACGCTGCCGGGCCTGGCGCGCTATCGCCTGGCGGGCAAGCCGTTCACCGTCAGCGAGTATAACCATCCCGCGCCCAACGACTACCAGGCGGAGTGCGTTCCCATGCTCGCCGCCTTCGCCGCCATGCAGGACTGGGACGGCTTCTACCTGTTCGACTACAACGCCGACCGCAACGCCTGGAACTCCAGCCGCATCAAAGGCTTCTTCTCGGTGGACTCGAACCCGGCGAAATGGGCCTTTCTGCCCGCCGTCGCG
>DASRGL010000552.1:0-2752 GCA_035651115.1 Chthonomonadaceae bacterium | reverse complement strand
TCCCCGTCGAGCAGTTCGACCTTGTAATCCCGCTTGCGGAACTCGGCGACCAACTTCTCAGCCAGCGTGGATTTCCCCGCCCCGGAAAGCCCGGTAAACCACAAAATAAAACCTTTATGCGAACCCATGTCCTTATCTGTTCTCCTCTGCGCGCGGCCCGACCCGCATTTTCTCGAACGGGAACTTCTGCGCCAGGCGGCGCGTGTATTGACTAACAGGCCGGAATTGTACTATAATTTACCGGAATAGTCAAGATTATCCCTCATCTGTCAGGAGAGCGGACTATGGAGCTACTGGAAAAGACCGCCGCGCCGTCGCGGGAGGAACTCAAGGCGATCAGCGACTCTTTGGAGGACAAGACGCCGGAGGAGATCCTGCGCTGGGCCATCGAGACCTATCACCCGAAGCTGACGATGGCGACTGCGTTCGGCGCGGAAGGCTGCGCGCTTCTGGCGATGCTCTCGCAGATCGAACCGAACGGGCGCAGCGTGCGCGTCTTCAATCTGGAGACGGGCTATCAGTTCCCGGAAACGCTGGAACTGCGCGAGCGCATCCGCGAGCAGTATGGCATCACGGTCGAGTATGTGCGGGCGGAGGAGTCGGTGGAGGCGATGGAGCGGCGGTTCGGCGGGCCGATCTACGGCACGAACCCGGACGAGTGCTGCCGCATCCGCAAGATCGAGCCGCTCAAGCGCGCGGTCGCGGGCTACGACGCCTGGATCAGCGCCATCCGCCGCGACCAGACCGCCGTGCGCGCGAACGCCGGGATCGTCGAGTGGGACGCCAAGTTCAGCCTGGTCAAGATCAACCCGCTGGCGAACTGGACAAAGCAGGACGTCTGGACCTACATCTACATCAACGAAGTGCCGTACAATCCGCTCCACGATAGAGGCTACCCGAGCATCGGCTGCTGGCCCTGCACCCGCGCGGTCCAGGCGGGCGAGGACGACCGCGCCGGACGCTGGTCGCAGTTGGTCAAGATCGAGTGCGGCCTGCACACGCGGTAGTCAGACGGCCTAAAACGCTTTTTTCGGACGGCGGCGCAGCGTGATCTCCAGACGGTCACCAACCTCCGTTTCCTGGTACGCAGCGTAACGGACATCCCGGAAGAAACGCTGCACGCGCGTCATCGGGACGGCGATCCAGGAGGCGGCGGGATCAGCTCCTGCGCTGTTCGTCCGTGCCAGCGCGATGCCGTGCGTGATGGCGACGGACGGATCGAGCCAGTAGCGAATGAGAAAGTCGGCCTGCGCGCCGTTGGACGGCGTGACCAGCGGATAGGCGAAGCAGAAATAGCGCGCCGCGCCGCCCCCGGAAGCCGCGAGAGTCTGCTTGTCCAGCAGCGTCACGGTCTGCGGACGCTCCTCCCCTTCCCCACTTCCCGAACTGCCTCCCGCGTACTGCCTGGCCTCGACGGTAAAGTGGATCGGGACGCTCGGATTCGCCGTCACAGGCAGGCTGCCCAGCACGTAGAGCGTCGCGCTGCTGCCATCCGGCGCAAGGCTTACGAACGTCGTGAAGTCCATCGGCACGCCCCGCCGCGCCCGCAGCGCGCGTTCCGCGAACTGCCCCTGCCCCTTTCCTCCCTGGCCGCGCGCCATCAATCCTCCGAGTCCGCCCGGCGCATTGAAATCGTTGAATCCCGCCTGGCCGGGCCGGGGCAGCGCCGCATAGAGCGTCATGTTGCGCAAGGCGTCGCGCAGCGCCGGGCCGTACTGCGGCGCGTTCAAAAAGACGGCCAGCGCGCGGTCGTTCGCAATCGCCGTCCGCACGCGATCCAGCTTCGGATAGATTCTGGGATTGCTGCCCGCCGCCAGATTCGGCAGCGCGAGATCGGCCCGATCCATCGCTGCAAATCCGGCGTTTTCCCCATCGGCATAGAAACGCTGGATGGGGCCGCTCAAAAAGGCAGTCTGCAGTCCGCGCAGCGCGCCGCTATCGGCGCGGCTCTGCGCAGTGGCGGCCAGGGGCGCGCAGACCAGGCTTGCCAGCGCAAACGCACACAGGCCGGTTGTTATTCGGTTGCTCTTCCGCGACATAGACAGACCTCTCTTCGCGCACAGAGGCGCAAGAGCCAGGCCGCGTCCTGACGGCGCAGGCTCCGGCCACAGAGCGGCAGGGAATGCCGCCTGCCCTCTCTGACGCGGCGAGCGGCGAAATGTTCACGCGCGCCGGAAATCTACAGCGAGCGCAGCGCGACCAGCAGCGCGCAGAGCGTCTTGGCGTCCTGAATCTCGCCGGCCAGCGCCATCCGCTCCGCCTCGGCAGTCGGCACCGCGACGAGTTCGACGTTCTCTCCGGCATCGAGATTGGCTCTGCCGGGCGTCAGGCCGGTCGCGAGATAGGCGTGGATGCGCTCGGTGGAGTAGCCGGGGGTCGGATAGATCCGAAAGAGCGGGCGCAGCGTGGTGGCGCGATAGCCGGTCTCCTCTTCCAGTTCGCGGGCGGCGCAGGCGTCGGGGTCTTCGCCCGGTTCCAGCGTCCCGGCAGGTATCTCCAGCAACGCCTGTCCTGCCGCCAGCCGGAACTGCCGCACCATCAGGATCGTGCCATCCGCCTGTACCGGCACGACACAGACCGCGCCTTTGTGCGCCACGATCTCTCGCTTCGATTCGTGGCCGTTCGGCAGGCGCACGGTGTCCACGCGCAGATGCAGAATCTTGCCGTCGTAGATGGTCTCGGTCCCGATGACCGTCTCTTTGAGTTCCAAAAGGTGGCTCCTCTAATTGCCCGGCGAATGCATTCGCGGCTG
>DASRGL010000551.1:0-20434 GCA_035651115.1 Chthonomonadaceae bacterium | reverse complement strand
GAAGAACATCGAGGTCATCTTGTTGAGCCGCAGTTGCTTCATCTCGCTGATGACGCTCCTGGGATCGTCCGGGTCAATGGAGCGATAGCGCATCTTCTGGCTGAACATCTCGATCACCGAGCAGAACGTGCAGTCGAACGGACAGCCCCGCGAAGTCACGATCGGCGCGATGTGGATGCGCTCCTTGCCCACGATCGCCTCCAGGTCGGGAAACGGCAGGTCGTCAATGTTCTGCACTGTCTTCCTGTAATCAATGCGCTCGCTGAAGTTGTTGCGCAGCGTCGTGCCGAGGATACGGTCGGGGACCTCGCCGTCCTCATAGCTCTGCAACAGCGGCAGGATGATCTCCTCCGCCTCGCCCTTGATGACATGATCGCAGGCCGGATAAGGAATGTTCCACTGCGCGCAGAACGTCTCGCTGAACGGCTCCTCCGGCATAAACGTAACGTGGACCCCGCCGATGACCACCACCGCCTTCGGGTTCCTCTGCTTCACCAGCGCGCCCAGCCGGTAGGCCGCCATCGCCGTCGAGGTCGTCGTCGAAATGCCCACGAAATCGGCCCGGCAGACATCCTCGTAATCAATCGGCGCGATGTCCTCGCAGTAGATGGTGACATCCGTATAGCCGCCCTGCTTCATGATCGCGGCCAGTTGCGGCAGGCCCAGGCGCGGCAGCGCCACCCGGCTGTAGACATGATAGCCCGGAGCGCGCGGCTCGACGAGGACGATCTTGTTGATTCGTTTCAACCCTCTACTCCTTCCCACAATCCACCAGTCTCAAGGAGGCAGAAAGGGCCACAGACTCTCCCTTTGTCCTTTCCTTAATGGGGCGGAGTCTCCCGCAAGGTCTGCGCGGTCGCCTCCGCGTGCGTGTCGTTGATGAACGCGCCGGCTCCCGCCTCGGAACCGGCCAGGTATTTCAGCTTGTCAGGCGTGCGATAGGGCGGATAGAACTCGACATGAAAACGGTAATAGTCGTAAACCGCGCTATCGCCGTCACTCGGTCGTTGGTGCATCAGCATGATATAGGGCATGGAGCGGTTCCACAGATTGTTGTACTTCTCCATGACCCCCTTGAGGATCGCGGCGAGGGCGTGCTTCTCGCCTGCATCGAAGTCGGGCAGCGCCGGGCGCAGCGCGCGCGGCAGGATATGGACTTCATAAGGATAGCGCGCGAAGAACGGCACGACCGCCACGAAATGGGCGTTCTCCGCCACCACGCGCCGCCCATCTTTCAGCTCCTCCGCCAGCACGTCGCCGAGCAGGTCGCGCCCCGTCCGCTCGAAATGCCGCTTCGCCGCCGCCAGTTCGCGCGCCGGGATCGGCGGGATGAACGGATAAGCATAGATCTGCCCGTGCGGGTGCGCCAGCGTCACCCCGATCTCCTTGCCCTTGTTTTCGAAGATGTAGACATAACGCACATACTCGTGCGCGCTCAACTCCTCGAACCGATCCGTCCAGACGTAGACCAGTTCCTCGACCTTCCGCACCGGCAGCCGCGCCAGTTCGGTATCGTACTCCGGCGTATAACAGAGTACCTCGCAGATGCCCTGCGCCGGTTCCACCGGCATCCCCTCCGTCCCTTCGACGGCAGGCTCCGGCGGCTCCCTGCGCAGGGAGGGGAATTTATTCTCGAACGTAACGATCTCGTATGTTTTGGAAGGTATTTCCGTTGGGAAACCGCCGGGCTTGGTGGGAGCCAGAGGATCATAGTCCGGCGGCGGGAAAAAGGTGCGATCCTGGCGATGCGTGGCCGTGATGACCCACTCTTCCAGTACCGGGTTCCAGCGCAGTTCAGACACGCGGCTCACGCTCCTTCCCGGCGCGCGGCGCGCTCGCAGCCGTGTTCGCCCCGACCTCCCCGCTCACGATGACGGGCGCGGGGACCGCCTCGAACGCCTTCGTCTGCTCCGGCGTCGCGCTTTCGGGGAAGTGGTAGTACAGCAGGTAGCGTCCATCTTCCTTGAGAATCCGCTTTTTTTCCATTCGCATCCTGGATCGCCCTGAGAACCCGGTAAAACAACGGGGTTTTTACCCCAAGTACGGGAGCATTCGGCAAGAGTTCGCGTGGTTCCTCCCCAAATGTTTCCTCCGCACAAAATATTTCGCCAGGATAAATATTTTCTGATGCCGCTCCCTGTGTCTGACGTTACGGCTGGCCGAACTGTTGCAGGGAATTCTCCGCCACCAGGCGCAAGGTCGGGCCATTGGGGATAGCGACGACATCGCCGGGGCGCAGTTTGCGTCCGCGCCGCTGCTCCGGCTCGCCGTTGACCCGGACGCTCGTCCCGGCCAGATAGTATTTGGCGGCCCCGCCCGTGCCGACGACGCCCGCCACCTTGAGCAACTGCCCCAGCGTGATGTAGTCCCCCTGCACGGCAAGAATCTGTTCTTTCTGCATGACCTCTCTCCTTGCCCCTAAGTTTCGCTTTTCGTTCTCTATCCCCTTTCCTTATATAGGGGCCATTCTAGGGTATACTCGTTTCGGCTTTATCATGCATATCCATTCCAGGAGAGGAACGCAAACCGGACGTGAGCAATGAGGCGCGGGAATCGGCTGCCGTAAACGCGGTTCCTCTCACGGCGCGCGCGCGCGGCGGACTCGTCGTGACCTGCTGCGCCGCCATGTTCTGCTATGCCGTCTATTTCGGCGCGCTCGGCGTGCTGATGCCGTTCCTCGGCGCGGGGTTCGGACTGGGGATCGAGGTACGGGGCCGCCTGTTTCCGTTCAATTTCGGCGGCTATGTGGGCGCGGTGCTGGTCTGCGGTTATCTTTCCGACCGGTTCGGGCGCAAGCGGGCGCTACTGCTCTCCACCGCGACCTACGTTTTGGGGCTGGTTCTGTTCGGCACGGCGCGCGATTTCAGCCTGGCGCTGATGGCCGCTGTGCTGATCGGCGGGGGAAGCGGCGCGATGGAGACGGTGGCGGCGGCGCTGGCCGCCGATCTCTACCCGGAACGCCGCGCCTTCGTCATCAACGCGATTCAGGTCGCGTTCGGCTTCGGAGCCGTCATCGGCCCGTCGGTGGCCCATCATCTTCTTATTGGGGGAACCGACTGGCGCGCGCTCTATCTGAGCCTGGCGTTCGTGAACGCCCTGCTGTTCCTGGCGATGGCCGCGCAGCCTATCCCGCACGCGGCGGGGTCTGTGGAGAGCCTGGACCTGGCTTCGCTCAAGGCGGTCTTCCGGCGGCCTGCCTTCGGCGTGCTGTGTCTGATCGAAGCGCTCTATGTCGGGGCGGAGACCGGGTTCTTTCTCTGGATGCCGACCTATTTCGAGGCGCAGTTGCCGGGCGGCAAAGAGTGGGCCGGGCGCGTCGTCAGCGTCTTCTGGATCGCCATGACCGTCGGGCGGGCGGCGACGGGCGCGCTGATCGGGCGCCTGCCGCTGATGCGCCTGAGCCTGCTGCTGGGCGGAGGAGGCGCGCTCTTTGCGGGGCTGGCCGTCTGCTGGCGCGCGCCCTTCCCGGTGATGGTCTGCGTCGCGCTGACGGGGCTGTGTTTCTCCGGGATTTTCGGCGTCGTTCTCGCGGAGGCGGGCGAACGCTTCCCGCATGTGGCCGGAACGGTCTTCGGCGCGGTCGTGGCGGCGGGCGGCGTGGGCGGGGTCGTCGTTCCCTGGGCGGTCGGCGCGCTGACCGAGACGAGCCTGGGCTGGCGCGGCGCGCTGCTGCTGGTTCCGGCTTCTGCCGGCAGCCTGGCGCTGCTCTCCCTCTGGCTGGAGCGGCATACAGATTAGCATTGCCTCTTCCCTTCAGGGAGGGGGTGGGGGGGTAGGTCAATGCCCCGTATCATGGCGCTGGACGTAGGCGAAAAGACCATCGGCGTGGCGTTCACCGACGAGACGGAGACGTATGTCTTCCCCGGCATGACGATCTTACGGCAGCAAGGGAAGAAACGCGATATGGCCGCGCTCCGTCAGCTTATTCAGGAACAGGATGTGAAGGAGATCGTCGTCGGGATGCCGCTGATGCGAGACGGCACGCGCGGCATTCAGGCGGAGAAGGTCGAGCAGTTCATCGCGACCTTGCGAAACCACGTGCGGATACCGATAAAAACAGAAGATGAGCGGCTGACGACTTTCGAGGCGGAAGAACTCCTGCGCGCCGCCGGACGCCGCCGGGAAGAACAGAAGCGCACCATCGACTCGGTGGCCGCCGCCCTGATATTGCAGTCCTATCTCAGCCGCAGGCAGCGCGCCGCGCCAGAGCGCACAGACGACACAGAGCCATGAGTCCCGCCGATAAGCCCGAACTGATAACGACGCCGCGCCGCGCCGCCCGCGCCGAGGCCCGCCGTCGCCGCAATCGCTGGCTCCTGCGCGGCTTCCTCGCCCTGCTCGTTCTCCTGGGTCTTGCCTACATGGGCATCGCCCCGCTGTTTCGGCCCGCCTCCACGACGCGCCATATCGTGACCGTTCTGGTGCCGACCGGAGCAACCGCGACACGCATCGGGGAGATTCTGGAGCGGAAAGGCGTCGTCCGCAGCGCGCTGGCCTTTCACTGGTATGCGCGCTGGCGCGGCAAGCGCGACAAACTCAAGGCGGGCCGCTACGAACTCTCCGGCGATATGACGCTGGCCGAAATCCTCGCCCAGTTGGAGATGGGCGGGCTGGACGACCGCCTGCGCCTCACGATTCCGGAGGGCTACACGCTCAAGCAGATCGCGGCGGCGCTGGAGGCAAAAGGCATCACAGACGCCGACGCTTTCCTCCAGGCGGCGACCGATCCGGCGCGCATCGCCGCGCTCGAAGCGGACTTTCCGCTGCCGCAAAAGACCCTGGAAGGCTATCTCTTCCCGGACACCTACGCCTTTCGCCCGCACACGGCCCCGAAGCAGGTTCTGGAGGCCATGCTGATGAACTTTTCCCGGCGGTTCGTCCGTCCCTATCAACGTGAAATCAGGAGTCGCGGGCGCGGCCTGCACGAGATCGTGACGGAAGCCTCCCTGATCGAGCGGGAGGCCAAAGCCCCGCAGGATCGCGCCCGCATCGCTGGGGTCCTTGAAAATCGCCTGAAACGCGGCATGAAGCTGGATATTGACGCGACCGTTCTCTATGCGCTCGGCTATCATAAGGAACACGTCCTCTACAAGGATTTGGAAGTCGAGTCGCCGTATAACACCTACCGGCACAAGGGACTGCCGCCCGGCCCTATCGCCAATCCCGGCCTGGACGCGCTGAAAGCCGCGCTGTCCCCGGAGCCGAGCGACTATCTCTACTATGTCGCCCGGCCCGACGGCAGCCACATCTTCACGCGCAGCCTGGCCGAACACGAGGCGGCCAAGCGGCAGGCGCGCAGCGAATGGCGGCAAGAAGAGGGAAAGGAGGCGCGGCCCGGTGGATGAGAGCGAAAACCTCCGGCGCTTCGAGGCGTCTCTGCCGGACGAGGCAGCGTCCGAGGACACGCCGCAAGCCGTCTCTCCCGGTCATCCGCATCGGCGCGGCCTGCTGGTCTTCTGCCCGCACCGCATGGCCGACTCCGTGACCCATGTCACGCCCGCCGAACTCCGGGAGCGCGGCATCGAGGGCATCATTCTCGACCTGGACAATACGCTCGTCCTCTGGCAGAAGGAGGAGATGGCGGAAGAGGTTCTCGCCTGGCTGGCGGCGCTCCAGGCGGAAGGCTTCAAACTCTGTATCCTCTCGAACTCGATCTTGAGCAAGCGGTCGGAGCGGATCGCGGAACGGCTCGGCTGCCCGAACGTGCGCCGGGCGCGCAAACCGAGCCGCAGCGGGTTCCATCGCGCGATGGAGGCGATGGGAACGAAACCGGCCACGACCGCCATCGTCGGCGACCAGATGTTCACGGACATCTGGGGCGGCAATCGCTCCGGTGTCTATACCATCCTGGTCAAACCGATCCATCCGCGTGAGTTCGTCTACACGCGCTATGTCAGCCGCCCGCTGGAGCGCCTGCTGCTGCGGCGCTTTCGCGGCAAGGGGCATCTGTGAAGCCATCTCTGACATCCATTTTGAATCGCTTTGCAACTAAATTTTCAACAATATCGTAATTCTACAGGGTAGCCCCCTGGAACATTCCTACTCCATCATGTCGTCTGAATCTTCAGGAGTGTCTGTCCCTTTCGTGAGCGGCAACACGAAAGTCCTCGGCGTGTTCGGCTTCCCGGTCGAACACAGCCTCTCCCCGGCGATGCACAACGCCGCGATTGCCGCGCTTCGGCTATCATTTATCTATGTTCCTTTTGCGGTACGCCCGGAACAGATCGGGCCAGCCATCCAGAGTTTGAAAGCCCTGGGCATCGTCGGTGTCAACCTGACGATCCCGCACAAAGAGAGCGTCCTGCCGTTCCTGGACGAGATTACCACAGAGGCCAGGGACGTGGGCGCGGTCAATACGGTTCACTGCGTCGAGGGCAGGCTGATCGGCGACAACACCGATGGGCGCGGCTTTTTCGAGCCGCTGCGCGAGATGGGAGTCGCCGTCGCCGGTAAGCGTGTCGTGGTGCTGGGCGCGGGAGGCGCGGCGCGGGCCGTCGTCTTCCGGCTGGCCCGCGAAGGCGCGCAGATCACCCTGGCGAACCGTACCCGCGAACGCGCGGAACGCCTGGCTCAGGCCGTCGCCGAGGCCGGATTGGGCCGCGCTGCCGTGCAGCCGATGACTCTGGAACCCACGCAGGAACTTGCAGACGCGATTGCCGGGGCGGAACTTTTAGTCCACACGACCCGCGTTGGGATGCATCCAGAGACGGATGCCCTGCCGCCCGTTCCCCTGGAAGCGTTTCACTCGAATCTGCTGGTCTACGATCTGGTCTACAATCCGGTCGAGACGCACCTACTCAAACAGGCGCAGGCGCGCGGTTGCCGCACTCTGACCGGCGTGAAGATGCTGGTCTATCAGGGCGCGGCGGCCTTTCAGCGTTGGACAGGCCACTGGCCGCCCACCGAAGTCATGGAGCGGGCGGTGCTGCATGGTCTGGGCGTTCCTGTTTCCGCCTAGCAGACTGTCGCGGCCCGGTAAAAATTCCCCGGCCCGGCAAATAACCGGAGAGACGCGCAGATTCACTGTTGCGTCCGACGCAAGCCTTGTGTTATAATCGGGCGAACAACGCGAAACCATCCTTTTTGCCTGTTGCGAGCTGCGGCGTGGAGGTTCGCCCCGCCCATCAGACCGCGCGAATCGCGAAAGTGGAGACATCTAAATGGTAATGGCTAAAAAGAGTCTGGGAGACTACATGCTGGAGAAGGGCTACATCGCTCCAGATCAACTGGCAGAGGCGCGCAAAATTCAGCAGACGACCCATGGGGACCTCGCGAAGATCCTGATGGACCTGGGCGCGAGTCCGCGCGACGTCTACGAGGCGAAGGCGGCGGAGATACCTGTTCCCTTTGTGGACCTGACCAAGTTCAAGCCGGAACAGAGCGCGCTCAACGTCGTCCCGGAACATATCGCCAAGCGCCATAACGTCATCCCGATCAAGAAAGATGGCAACACGCTCTACGTCGCGATGGGCGACACCAACAACCTGCCCGCCGCCGACGACCTGCGTCTTGTCTCCCGATGCCAGATACGCCCCGTTCTGGCCGTTCCCGACCATATCGAAGAGACGATAGGCCGTCTCTATGGCGGCTCCGTCGAGCCGGTCGGCGGCGTCCCCGCTGCGGGCAAAGGCGGCATGAATCCGCTCAAAAACGGCGGCGCGGACATCGGGGATGCGGACATGAAATCCTCGATGGCGCAGGCGATGGCCGAGTACGGCTCGCGCGGCGAAGCGGCGGTGGATGACGATGATGAGGAGTCGGTGGCGAAGCTGTCGGACGAAGCGCCCATCGTGCGCCTCGCCAACACCATCATCCAGCAGGCCGTTCGGGAGCGCGCCTCCGATATTCATGTCGAACCCGACCGCAAGAACGTGCGTATCCGGTATCGCATTGACGGCGTTCTGCACGAAACGATGACGATGCCCAAATATATCCAGATGCCATTGACGGCCCGCTATAAGATCATGGCCGAAATGAACATCGCAGAGCGGCGCATCCCGCAGGATGGACGCATCGGCATCCGGTACGAGGGCAAAGACTACGACCTGCGCGTCTCCTGCCTGCCCAACCTGCACGGCGAGAAGATCGTCATGCGCATCCTCGACAAGTCGAGCGTCATGATCGGTCTGAACAAACTCGGCTTCACGCCGGAAGTGCAGGCCCAGCTGGAAGAACTGGCCCAGCAGCCCAACGGTATGCTGCTCTCCACCGGCCCGACAGGTTCCGGCAAGACGACGACGCAGTACTCCCTGCTCAACAAGCTCAACAGCATCGAGAAGAACATCCTGACCATCGAAGACCCGTGCGAGTACCAGTTGAGCGGCATCACGCAGGTGCAGGTGAACAAGAAAGCGGGCCTGCACTTCGCGACAGCCCTGCGCTCCTTCCTCCGGCAGGACCCGGACATCATCATGGTCGGAGAGATGCGCGACCTGGAAACGGCCAGCATCGCTATCGAGTCGGCGCTGACGGGCCACCTCGTCCTCTCGACGCTGCACACCAACGACGCGCCGTCGGCCACTCTCCGCCTCATTGACATGGGCGTGGAGCCGTTCCTTGTCTCTGCGACGCTCATTGGCATTCTGGCCCAGCGCCTCGGACGCAAGATCTGCACGAACTGTAAAGAGTTCTACGAGGAAGACGCCAACTACCTGAAGCGCTTCGGCTTCCGACCGGAAGATCCGACGCAGAAGGTGACCCTGGCGCGTGGGCGCGGCTGCGAGATGTGCCGACAGACAGGCTACAAGGGCCGCATCGGCTTCTACGAACTGCTGCGCATGAACGCGGAGATCGCCGAGATGGTGGTGCGCCGCGCGCCGCTGGCCGACCTCAAAGAGGCCGCCAAAGCCAACGGGATGCACGAACTGCGCGAGGACGGCCTGCTCAAAGTCCTGGAGGGCATCACTACGCCCGACGAAGTCATGCGCGTCGTCTTCACCGCCGGTTACTAGAACCTAACCTCCCGTCCCCCCTCCCTGGCCGCTCGTGCCTCTCCAGGGAAGGGGGGTGGCAGTAGCCTTCACCCATCCCTGCTCCTCTCAGGGGAGGGGAGCCGAACATTCACGCTTGCCTTCGTTTGTCACCCTGAGCCAAGCGAAGGGTCTGACTCTTGACACCCTGAGCGGAGCAAAGGGTCTCAAGAAGGAGATTCTTCGCTGCGCTCCGAATGCCAGAGTGGCAACCCGCCAGCATGGCATAACGCGCACTTGTGGATGTTTTGCTCCCCCTCCTTAGCGAGGAATGTCGCAAGGCAGAGCCGCGAACCGTTGAGCGGCGACCCTTGCAGTCGGCCAGGGAGGGGGACGAGGGGTGGGCTGGAGCAGCGCGCTCTGCTATCCGATATTAAAAAAGCCGCCCGTTGCGCCCTCGACAGGGCATAGCGCTTATAGGCTCGCGCGACGGAACCTTTTCCGGCGCTTTGGCTACTAAACAGATAGGTTGCGCGATAGGGCAGGGCGGGGATAGTCGCCCGCCCGCGACTATGGTACAATAACCACATATAACGATCCTGACCGCCGCGCTCGTCTCCCGATAAAGGAAGCGAAGTCGGCGGGCCTTGTTCCGATTGGAGAAAGCGCCTTGTCTGATCCACAAATGCCCAACTATCAGCAGCCCACGCAGCCAGGCTATGGACAGCCGCAGCCGGGCCTGCCGGGGCAGCCCTCTGCGGCCCCCGCTGCCGCGCAGCCTGCCGTCGCCAGCGCGCGCCCTGCCGCCCTGGATGAGACCCACATAGATGACCTGCTTCGCGCCATGCACGAGAAAGGCGCTTCCGACCTGCATCTGGCCGTCGGTATCCCGCCGATCATCCGCGTGGACGGCACGCTCGTGCCGCTGCCCTGGGAGAAAGTGACCGCCCAGGACTCGCAGCGCCTCATCTACGACATCCTGACCGACGAGCAGATACAACGCTTCGAGACCGACCTGGAACTCGACTTCTCCTACCAGTTGGCGCGTATCGCCCGCTTCCGCGTCAATGTCTTCCGCGACAAAGGCACGGTCGGAACGGCCTTCCGCCAGATTCCGCAGCGCATACCCACGCTCAAGGAACTCGGCCTGCCGCCTGTTCTGGAAGAACTGACGCGCCTGCCGCGCGGCCTCATCCTCGTCACCGGCCCGACCGGTTCCGGCAAATCTACGTCGCTGGCCGCCATGATCAATCAGATCAACAGCGAGTCCAACAAGCATATCATCACCATCGAAGACCCCATCGAGTACCTGCATACCCACCGGCTCTGCGTCATCAACCAGCGCGAAGTCGGGCAGGACACGAAGGCGTTCAAGAACGCGCTGCGCGCCGCGCTCCGCGAAGACCCCGACGTAATCCTGGTCGGTGAAATGCGCGACCTGGAGACGATGCAGATGGCCGTCTCCGCCGCCGAAACGGGCCACCTCGTCTTCGCCACGCTGCACACGAACTCGGCGGCCACCTCCGTCGAGCGCATCGTGGACTCGTTCCCGCCCGGCCAGCAGGAGCAGGTGCGGTTGCAGTTGTCGAACAACTTGCAGGCCATTCTCTGCCAGCAACTGCTGCCGCGCGCCAACCAGCCGGGCCGCGTCTGCGCGATGGAGATCATGCGGGCCAGCCCGGCCATCCGCAACCTGATCCGCGAAAACAAGGCGCACCAGATCACGTCCATGATCCAGACGAGCGCCAACATCGGAATGCAGACGATGGATCAGAGCCTCCGCGACCTGTACGTGCGCGGCATCATCTCCTTCGAGGAGGCCATGACGCGCGCCATGAACCCGGCGGAACTGGAGAAGATGATCCGCACCTCCACCGTGCCGACGCCCGGCCAACCCGCCGGCGGCTATGGAGGGAACCGCCCCTAAGCCCGACGGAACCAATCGGGGGGTGCTAAGAGTTGATTCGGTAGCGCCGAGAAGGCTCTCGGAAGGAGCAAGCTATGCCAACATTTCAATACACCGTGCGCGACTCGACCGGAGCCATCCGCTCCGGCACATCGGAAGCCGAGAACCAGGACATCCTGCGCCGCCGCTTGCAGGAGCAGGGGTTCCAGGTCTCCGATGTCAAGCAGACCGCTGCCGCCAAGAAACAGGCGGCGGGCGGTGGATGGGGCCGCGTCAAGCTGAACGACCTCTCGATCTTCTGCCGTCAGTTCTCCACGATGATTGACGCGGGCGTTTCGCTCGTGCGCGCGCTGGACGTTCTGGGCGAGCAGACCGCCAATCCCAAACTCAAGCGCATCATCCGGGAGATCCAGACCGAGGTCGAAAGCGGCCAGACGCTCTCCAAGTCCATGCAGAAATACCCGAAGGTGTTCAATAACCTGTTCATCGGGTTGATCCGCGCCGGCGAAGTCGGCGGTGTGCTGGAAGAAGCCCTGCAACGCCTCTCGCACTTCCTGGAGAAGGACATGGAGCTGCGGCGCAAGGTCAAAGCCGCGTTGACCTACCCGGCCATCGTCGTGGTCGTCGCCATCCTGATCGTCCTCGGCCTCTGCACCTTCATCGTGCCGAAGTTCATCGAACTGTTCAAAGACCTGGGCGTGAAGGAACTGCCCGCCATGACCCAGTTCCTGGTGGACTTCAGCGACTTTCTCAAGAGCAAGTGGTACATCGGCCTGGGCATCGTCATCTTCATCTGGGTCGCGATCAAGTACTTCGGGACGACGAAAGTGGGGCGGCGCGTCATAGACCGCGTGAAGCTGAAGATCCCGGTCTTCGGCAAACTCAGCCACAAGATCTGCCTGGCCCGCTTCTCGCGCACGCTCTCGACGCTGCTGGTCTCCGGCGTTCCCATCCTGCAAGCGATGGAGACGGTGGCCGGTACAGTCGGCAACGAGATCATCAGCGAGGCCGTCATGAACGCCCGCGCCCGCATCCGCGAGGGAGACCGCATCAACGACCCGCTGGAAAAGAGCCGCATGTTCCCGCCGATGGTCGTCCACATGATCTCCATCGGGGAGGAGTCCGGTGCGCTCGACCAGATGCTCTCCAAGATCGCCGAGTTCTATGAGGGTGAAGTGGACTCCTCGCTTCAGTCGCTCACTTCGGCCATCGAGCCGGTCATGATCGTGTTCCTCGGCGTCTGCGTCGGATTTATCGTCATCGCCATGTTCCTCCCGCTGATCAACGTCATCCAGAACCTGTCCGGCGGTCAGGACGATTCGGGAGAAGGTGGCGGCAAAGGCGGAGAGTAAGCCCCCTACCCCCGGCCCCTCCCCCCAAGAACAGGGGGAGGGGAGACGATAGCGCAGGCTTGTCCCTCTCTTCCCACTCGCGGCAGGGTGCGGAGGAGCGGTAAGGCCACCAAACGCGATGTTCCCTCCCCCTGTTCTTGGGGGTCGCACAGGCTGTCCCGAATCGTTTCGGAATCAGACAGCCTGTGCAGTGGGCTAGGGAGGGGGGTCTTAACCCTTTCTATGATGCTTCTTCCCACCTGGTTTTGGGTTCTGACGACGTTCCTGCTCGGTCTGTGTATCGGCAGCTTTCTGAACGTCGTCATCTATCGTCTGCCCATCGGTGGGTCGCTGATGGAGCCGAAACGCTCTTTCTGCCCGAACTGCAAAGCGGAGTTGACCGGCATAGACCTGATCCCGCTGGTCAGCTTCCTGATGCTGGGCCGCAAGTGCCGGCGGTGCAAGCAGCCGATCTCCTGGCGCTATTTCGGCGTGGAGTTGCTGACGGGCCTGCTGTTCGTCGCGCTCACGCTGCACGCGCTTCCCAACGCCGCTAACTGTGTGGCCTTGCTGCTCTTTGCAGCCGTCCTTGTTCCGATCTTTTTCATAGACCTGGCGACCTTCACCATTCCGGACTCGCTCAATCTGTTTGCCTTTGTCGTGGCAGTGGGGCGCGATGTCTGGGGCATCGCGCAGCGCGAGCCGGGGCATGAGTTGCTGTGGGGCTGGCTGCCCCGCTCGATCCTGGGCGCGGTCGTCGGCGTGCTGATCTTCGGGTTTGTGCGCGTGGCGGGATGGCTATGGAAGCGGCAGGAGGCGATGGGCCTGGGAGATGTGCTGCTGGCCCGCGCGATGGGCGCCATGCTTATCTCGGTGACGCTGCCCGCCTTCCATCCACTGCGCCTGTTTCCGGCCTGGGCGCTGTTCGCCTGCTTCTCCGGCGTTCTCATCGGCGTGCCGCTGCTCCTCGCCCGCAGAGAAACGGAGCCTGCCGAAGCGGAACTGGCCGTCGAGGACGGCGAGGCTATGGCCCCGCCGGAGGAAGAGAGCAGCCTCGGAAAGCAACTCTACGAGGTGGGCTGGTGTCTGTGGCTGGGCGATGCCATCGAGTACGTCTACTGCAAGCTGAACCCTGGGAAATGCGCCTCGCCGGAAGAGATGCAAGAGGACATCGAGGCGTTTCAGCCCGCGCCGACAGCGATACCGTTCGGGCCGTTCATGGTCGTCGGGTTTCTGCTGACCGTTTTCGTGGGCGAACCGCTCACAGCCTGGTATCTGGCCTATGCGCTGCCGAAGCCGCAGTAGGGGCGAACCGGAACATTGCCCCTTGCCATCTCGTCAAAAACAGTAGGGAGATTGCCAGCTTTGCCGGTAGGTTCGATGCCCGGCGAAGCCTGGGTGAAGGATGGTCTGGTAGATGACGCGCTCTCGAATCAAAACCAACGGTTTTACCCTGATCGAACTGCTCACCGTGATAGCCATAATCGCGATTCTCGCCGCGATCGCCTTCCCGGTGTTCAGCCGCATGGCGGAAAACACCCGGCAGGGAACCTGCATGAGCCAGCTACACGACATCGGGGTGGCCGTCAAGCAGTATCAGATGGACAACGGCAAATATCCGGTGTCGCTGCTCGGCCTGGCGGATCAGGCCGCGTATCTGCCTCTGATGACCGGGCAGAAGTACCTGAAGGACAGGAATATCTTCCACTGCCCCGATAATCAGACCACCGATGCGAAAGCGGCCACGCCCGCCGTCTATCCCGATAACGTGCCTCTGAGCGGGCAGGTCGCGTTCACCGAGGCGGTCGCGCACAGCTTCGGCAATGAGAGCCTCGCCAACAGTCCGATGTCGTTCTATCTCAACAGCTACGACGTGGGGCCGAAGGTGGATAAAGAGGGCAACGCCGTGCAGAACGGCGGCCAGCCGGTCATCGAACTCCACTATAGCCTGGACTGGACCGGCGTCGTCAGCCCGGATGACAAGCAGAACCAGTTGAAGTATAAAGACCCGCCGGAGGATCACACCGTCATTACCTGGTGTACCTATCACGTGGCGACCGCGCACGCCAACATCGTCCCGGTGCTGATGCTGACGGGAAATGCGAAGCCCGTACCGGTAAGTCGCTTCGTTGGGCTGGGGCCGTTGAATTTTTAGTTTCGAGGCGCGGTGGACCTGCCCGCTGCGGGGCGGGCCGAGAATGGAGAAAGAGAGTTATGAAGACTGATCGTATTTCGCAGGGGACGCGCGGACACACGCAGCGCGCGTTCACCATGATCGAACTGCTCACCGTCATCGCCATAATCGCGATTCTCGCCGCGATCCTCTTTCCCATCTTCGGGACGGTACGCGAACAGGCCCGCCAGAGCAACACCATCAGCAATCTGCACGCGGTCTATGTCGCGGCCCGGCAGTATCAGGACGACGAGGGCCGCTTCCCGCCCGTTCTCTTCGGCTATGCGGAGACGGTGGACAGCGGAGTCAACCGGATCGCCACGACCAACGACCTCGGCAACATCACGCCGATGGACAGGATCAAGCTGGGGACGCTCTATCGCGAGCATCTGAAGGATAGCGGCAACTTCGTCAACGCGGACAACCCGGTGACGAACAAATCGGAAGTCACGCAGGTCTACTACCCGCTCAACTCGCCCTACAAGCCCGGCGAACTCGTCGTCTGGGAAAAAGGCGATAGCAGCGGCGCGTGTCCCCTCTCCGGCGATCCCGATCTGCCCAACGACAGCTATGCCGGGCAGCCCAAGCTGTTCTACAAGATGGATAGCATGGACATCGGGCCGATGCTCGACGACTACGGGCGACAGGCGTATGAAAGCGACGGCGTGACGCCCAAGTACGAACTGCACTACAGCCCGGACTGGACGCGCAGGCTGGGCGCGGTCTGCGACATCATTGATAACAAACCGGTCGTGACCCAGTTGAAGTATAAGAACCCTCCGGCGGATCGCACCGTCATTACCTATGTGACGCAACACGCCGCGACCTCCGGCAGCCCGAACGTGATCGTGCTGCTGCTTTCCGGCACGGTACGCAAGGTCAACTACATGAAGGCGAACGGGCATCCCTACACGCTGCCCGTCTTCTACGGCCAGTAGAATCTCGCATCGGCAGTTGAAACTGCACCTGCAAAAGTCTGAACTGTGATTGTCTGAACTATGATTAGAATGATTGACGGATAGACTAGGATTGCGTTCTGATCCAATCCTACGTCATCCCATAATCCCATAAATCACAGTTCAGACAATGCTTGTTCAGCCTGCGAATGCATTCGCCGGGCAAGAATCCATAATCGGGCGAGGAAGACGCAACTCCAGGCACGACTTCCTCGCCCGACCTGTGTATCCGCAGACAGGGAAGCTGCGGCGGAACATAAGCCAGAAGAGTGTCGTCGAATCAGGTGAATGACGCACCCTAGCAACACGCAACAGCGAACGCACGCTGATCGCATAAACCTCCCGCAGAGAGGGATCGAATGGGCATGAACAGAGGCATCACAAACACGGTCCGCCAGCGCGGACGGAACGTCGACCGCGCGCACGGCTTCACCTTGCTGGAGATACTGGTCGTCCTGGTCATCCTGCTCATCGGTATCCTGGCGATCCTCCGCCTTTTCCCCGGCGGCTTCCTCACCATCAAGCGCACCGCAGAACAGACCATGGCGCAGGCGCTTTCGCAGCAGCAGCTCGATAGCCTGAAAAACACGTCCGTGCAGGCCGAGGCCATTCTGCCCGCCTTCCCGCAGGCCGATGACTCCTATATTGTCGCGCAGGACATCATGCCCAACGATCTGTCGGAGGCGACGAACGCAAGCCTGGCGCAGTACGGCGTCAATTCGCTTCCCAACGGTCTGACGCTCAAGAATTTTTCCGACATCAATCAGGTACGCCTGGTAGTCGGCGAGAACGTGACCATTCCCGTTCCCAACGCCAACGCCGCCAAAGGCTACGGCTCGGTCTACGTCCTTCAGTTCGGCCCGGTCTACAATGAGTTCGGCGGCGATGATAATAACCCGACCGACCGCATCAAGGTCTACGGCGCGCCGCTGGAGCGGGTGGAGCAGAGTTCCACCACGCCCAGCCCCGTGACGGGCGGCACGGACGAGACCGGCACGGCCTTCCTGAACTCGCCCTCGCAGTACGCGATAGACTATACCGATCCGACCAATCCGAAGATCGCCTTCTACCCCCGCATCGGCACAGGGCTGCGCCAGTTCCTCATCCGCTTCGACTACTATGCGCTCCCGGCGGGAGGCAGCGGCATTCCCGTCGTCGAGACCGCGCTGGACAAGACGATCACCGTGCCGGACGTACAGCCCTCGAACGAGCCGCCGCAGCCGAAATGGATCGCTCTGTTCGACACGAATGCGGGCGGCATTGCCCGACCGGACGATTTCTATCAGTTCAAGCGCGATAGCGAGGTCGTCTCCCGCCGCTTCCGGCTGGTCAGCA
The DNA here is from genome assembly GCA_035651115.1 of Chthonomonadaceae bacterium. Lineage (GTDB taxonomy): Bacteria > Armatimonadota > Chthonomonadetes > Chthonomonadales > Chthonomonadaceae > DASRGL01. The sequence goes on along the minus strand of DASRGL010000551.1, from coordinate 3,824 downwards.
AAACGCCGGGAACGCAGCCTGCCTGGACGGATGATCCCTATGAGTACGCCTGGTTCAGCCCGCAGGAGGGTGATGTCGCCAACGTCGGCGTGCTGGTCTTCAACCCGCGCGGCCACGACTACCTGGAGCGGACGGCCGCCGGAACGCAGACGCTGACCGCCCGCGTGGACTACGCCATTCTGGATAACCATATCATCCATGAAGACCGGGTCGTGCCGACCTCGGCTCCGTATGCTCTCAAGCTGTCCCTGCCGTTCGTCCTCACCACCGGCGACATTCTGGAAGACCAGACGCAGTATAACGGCCTGTTCCCCAGCGGCGGGGACGATGCGCCCGACGTGCTGCTCGTCAATGTCAGCACGGGCGAGGAGATCGGCCACTTCAGCAAGGGCCAGCCGGATAGCGGGCTGGGCGCGTCTTCGCTGGACACGAAAACAGGCGTCATCCGTCTCGATCCGAACATTGTCGAAAACGCGAACAACAGCCTGAAGAGCGCCACCATCCGCGCCTACTACAAGGCGCAGGGCGACTGGGGAATGCAGGTGCAGAAAGCCTACGCCCGCTACGACCGGGCGTTCCAGCCTTCTGAAACAAGTTTCAAAGCCTACTACATTGACACGACCGGAACCAGCAGCCTGCGCCGCAATCGCATGTATTTCCGGCTCTGTGATGCGGGCAAGATGGTCATTCTGGGCGAGTTCTTCCTGAAGGACAAGAACGACAAGATCATCCGGCTCAGCAACGAGGCGTACCGTATCAACGACAACCCGGCGCTGTTCGAGACCGTCAACGGCATCAAACTGACCTGGATAGACCTGACGGAGCAGCACTCCGAAGCGGCCACCGATACCTGGCAGTGGACGGACGACGTGACCGGGCAGGCAGTGAGCAGCGTGCAGGGCGGCTCCATCAAGTCCCGCGTCATCTGGAAGAGCGCCGAACGCTGGCGCAAGGTGGATACCGATACGTTCCTGCCGCAAGCGAAATAGACCTCTAATCTCCTTCCCTCCCCTGTTCCTGGGGGAGGGTCAGGGAGGGGGGCCAGAAAAGATCAGCCATGAGAGCGATGACAATAACCATATCTTCTGCACGCGAACTGAAACCCGGCGTCCTCCGCACGGTACGGCGCGGCTTTACGCTGCTGGAACTGCTGATCGTCATGGCCCTGACGGTCATTCTGCTCGGCCTCATCTTCGGGCCGCTGATCTCCAGCTTCAACCTGACCAGCCGCGCCCGCACGCAGATCGAGAGCCAGACGGCGGCGCGCGACACGATGCGCCTGGTCACGCGCCTGCTCTCGAACGCCGTCTTCGTCTACGATAATGGGCAGACGCCGCTCAATCTCTGGTTCCAGGACAAGAGCGGCGCGCAGCGGTATGTCCCGACGCTCTTCACAATGGTCGAGTACGTCTCTCCGGCGCGGCAACTGGATCAGGTTCCCGGCAACCTTCCGATAGACCCGACGACCGGTCAGCCGATCTATCCGCCTGACAAGCCGAACCAGAGCGGTTTCGCCGTGCCTCTGTCTCCGGGCCGCTCCCTGGGCCGCCTCTTTATCGGCCTGCTGGACAATGCGCCGACCGCGCACTCCCCGGTCGCGAGCGGCCAGGACGCGCAGAACGGGATGCCCGCGAAGCCGTATGCGAACCGCTTCGAGAACCCGGCGCAGGGCCAGGACAATCGGTATGCACTGTTCCGCGCGGAAGTCTCCGTCTACGTGCCGAACTCGATTTTCGACTCCAGCGACACGTCCGGCAAGTATGTGGTGGATAGGCGGCTGTTCCACACGGATGACAACGGCGCGGTCAAGCTGCACGATCCGAACTTCTTCTATGACAACTCGCTGGCAGGGGACGGCAGTAACAAGTATGCGCTGCCCGGCTGGCGCGATGCGAACGGCGATGGCAAGGTCGAGATCGCGGAGAACTGGCGGGCCGTCGCCAGCCCGGTGATGCCGATAGACAAGCTGGATATGGTCACGCTGGATCGCGACGACGCCAACAACGTTCTGTACTTCAAAAATAATCAGCCGTCCAGCGATGATGACGCGATGCCGCGCGTGCGCCCGCTGGTGACGTTCTCGCCGACTTTCCTGCAGAACGATCCCGGCACGCCCACCAGCCTGTCGAACGCGGGCAACGAAGCGCCCGCGCCTGCGCCGACCACCTATACGACGACGGAATCGCACTGGGCGCAGCCCTATCGCGTGCTGGTCTACCGCGATCCGAGCGGAACGGCAGACCCGCTCTCGCTGGCCTCGCTGGACTACTATCAGTATGTGGTGATGGGCGATGGCTCCGTCAAAATCGTCCATCAGACCAATATCGCGCCGGGCGCAACGCCGCCCGATCCGACCGGACTGCCCGATGTCGGCCCGATGATCAACGACAAGGGATTCTTCACGAACCCGAACATGGAGTTCGCCTTTACGGTAGACCCGGAGCGCGGGATCGTCAATTTTGCGTTCCCGGCCTCTGTGCTGGTCAACGACGGCGTGAACCCGCTGCCCTCGCGCTATAGCCCGGTGGACATCAATGCGGGCTTGGCGGCCATTGGCAAGCGGTATCTGTGGCTGCGCGCCCCGCTGCCGACGGCCAACTACAACGGTCAGCCGCTCAACCCCTTGACGGCGGTCTCGCCGCTCGATAAGTTCAAGACCGACCTGGGCCAGCCTGTGCGTGTGCGGATCGTGCCGGGTTCCGAGCGGGTCTATGGGCCGGATCAGCGACCGGGGCCGACCTACGGCTATCGCACGCTCTACACGCGCGTCTCGGCGACCGCAGGCGTCATCGGGCCGAACGAGTATAAGATCAACTACGAAGACGTTCCCAACGCGGACAAGGCGGCTGCGGACGATCCGCGCGTGCGTATCGGCTTCATCGAGTTCAACAGCCTGCCGGATCAGACCGATCCGCTCTCCGGCCAGGGATCGAACAGCCTGCCTGTCGCGAAGTATAATCCGACGACGGGCCAGGTAGACCCCAGCCTGCCCGCCGATCCGGTCGAGGTCACCTACGATTTCCAGATGAATCGGGCGAACGATGTGGTCAAGGTGGACTATCTGACCCGCACCCTGATGAACGTCGCGGTGCAGGCGCGGCTCTACGATCCGGCTTCCAGCCGCCCGCAACTGACCGACCTGACCAACCGCATCCGCATCGGGAACCTACAGCGTTAGCACGCACTCTAAAATAAGAGAGATAGGTTCTCCTTATTGTCTGAATTGTGATGAATAGGATTGTCCGAACCATGATTTGTCGGATTAAATGATGACCATGATTGAGCCGGACGTAATCATAGTCCATCCTATAATCCCATAAATCACAGTTCAGACAATGAAGGGGCCAACAGACGCCATCAGGAGCGTTACTTATTATGTCTGAGAGCATCCGGGAATATCGTCCTGTTCGTTATCGCCGCGCGCGGCGCGGTCAGACCCTTATCGTCGCGGTAGCCGTTCTGTTCGTGCTGCTGTTCATCGGCGGCGTGTTCGTGGCGCTGGTCGCCAGCAACCTGGCGGCGGCAGGGCGCGGGCGCGACGTGCAGGATGCGCAGGCGCTCGCCGATGCTGGTATCCAGTTCTGCAAGACTCAACTGATACAGAGCATGGACGGGGCCGACTGGCGTCCCGCGCCGACTGCGCCGCTGACTTCCACTGTAGACACGCAGGGCGTGACGGACCCGGACTATTTCTGGCTCAGCAAAGGCTTCAGCCGCATGTCGCTGCCGGGCGGGCGCGCGCTCATCCGTGTCACCTACGAGCCGCGCCCCGACGATCCGCGCAGCCAACTCATCAAGGTCGAGTCGGTCGGTCGGCCCGGCGA
>DASRGL010000550.1:0-3811 GCA_035651115.1 Chthonomonadaceae bacterium | reverse complement strand
GTAGAAAGCGCCCGGACAAAAGCGCCAGGAGCAGATGCAGCAGGCCCAGGTTGGTTCCCACGGGAACCCAGAGCAACAGGTGGCCTAACAAGGCGACAATACGGTAGACTATGGCAGACATCGGGCAAGCCTCCGGGAGTTATGTTGGGTAACGTAACTCTACCGTAAACTTGCCTGATGTCCAATCCGAACGAATGTCTACACGATTTTACCGGAAACTAAAGGTTCGGAAGTGCGTTTTTAACTAGCGAAGAATAGAATTCCCTGTGCAGGCATAGTACAGGGAATTCTAAAAATACGGAGCGTCAAAAATGTTCTATCCAGACCTTTCTCCATACGAACAGAACTTAGGTCAACCCAATCACATAACGAGAAACTCCACTTCTGCAAAAATAACAACTGTACTAAATATAGGATGGCTAGATCGAAATCATCTATACCCGACAGGCGATATTCCCGACAAATTCCTAGATTGCTTATTTGATTTATGCTGGCATCCGGTTAACCTAACGAGAGGATTCCATGTATGTGAATTATGTGCTATAGCACCTCACAGGATAATTAAAAAAAAGAAAAATGGAGTGGAATATGAATTCAAGGATCCGATTCCCATATCGGTACAGAGAAATGGCAAGCAAGTTAACTTAGGTAACGGCGAGATTCGCGTTCTAGGCAAAGGCGGTATTCTTTACGTAGCTCCAACACTCATATATCATTATGTTACAGAACATAAGTACCGTCCACCCGATGCTTTTATCGATGCGGTTATTAATGCACACCAACCGGACTATTAAAATAAATTGTATAGTCAACCTTCTTGTCTGACAGCCCGCTTTGCGGGTAGACTAGCAGACAAGGAGAAGAGGATGACTACTCAAAACGCCGCACCTGCGGTTCGCACGTTGCCCGATAAAGACAAATGCACCACCAAAGACCCTGCCGAAAAGGTGGCTCGCCAGCGGCTTTCGGTGCTGCAACTGGCTCAGGCTTTAGGCAATGTCTCGGAAGCCTGTCGGCGCGGCGGGCTGGATCGCACCAGTTTCTACGAATACAAACGACGGTTCCAGACGCATGGGCTGGAAGGCTTGAAGGACTTGCCGCCCGTTCACAAGAGCCATCCCCAGACCACGCCTGAAGACCACCAAAAGCGCATCGGGGCATTGGCGATGCTGCATCCGACAAGAGGCTGCCACTTCCTTTCGGATCAGTTGGCTCTGGAAGGCATCGTCGTCTCTGGCCCGACGGTGCAATCCATCCTGCAAAAGCAGGGACTGGGCAGCCGCTATGAACGTCTGCTCCGCTTAGAAGAGAAGGCCACCCAGCAGCAAATCCAACTCAGCGCCCAGCAGATCGCTCTGATCGAACAGAACAATCCCTGCTTTCGGGAACGCCATGTCGAGAGCGAGCGTCCTGGGCAACTGCTGTGTCAGGACACTTTCTATGTCGGTAGTCTCAAAGGCGTGGGCAAAGTCTATCTGCAAGCGGTCGTGGACACCTTCGGCTCCTTTGCCTTCGGCTATCTGCACACGACCAAGCAGCCTGAACATGCCGCTCTCGTACTCCACAACGAGGTGCTGCCTTTCTATGCGCAGCACGGACTGACCGTAGAAGCCCTCCTGACCGACAACGGTAAGGAGTTCTGTGGCACGGACGCGCATCCTTACGAGGTCTACCTGGCCCTCAATGAGATTGAGCATCGCAAGACGAGGGTGCGGCGTCCGCGCACCAATGGCTTTGCAGAGCCGCATTTGCTTGTTGGCTTGGGACAGTTCAGGAGCGCAACTGCGCGGTCAGGCGCTCCGGCGTAGTGACCGGCTCCTTGCAGGCGAAATTCTCGCAGACGTAGGCGGTCGGTCTGCCCTCGCGCATCGGGCGGTCGGCCAGGAGGGGAATGTTGGCGAGCGCGGCTTCCGGGCGGGCAGCCAGCGCGACGACCTTGTTGGGCAGATACGAAGCGTAGACGGCGCGCAGCAGGGCTTTTGTGGCCTCCTCCGCCGGGTCGCCGACAAGGGCGATCTCCTTCGGCGTGGAGAGATAGAAGTCCAGCGCGCCGAGCATCCGCGCGAAACCGTAGGGATGCTTTTCCAGCACCGGGCCGAGTTTGCGCAGCACCCGCGCCGCTTTCTGGCGATACGAATCCTCGCCGGTCAGCACGGCCAGCTTCAGCAGAACCTCGACCGCGACAGAGTTGCCGCTCGGCGTGGCGTTGTCGTCCCAGTCCTTGAGGCGCTGGATCAGCGTCTCGTGGTCGCTGCTGGTGGCGAAGAAGCCGCCGCCGTCCTCGTCCCAGAAATAGGCCAGCATGGTCTCCGTGAGCGCGCGTGCCGTATCGAGCCAGCGCGCGTCGAAGGTCGCCTCGTAAAGCCAGAGCAGGCCGTCTGCGGTGAAGGCGTAGTCTTCCAGGTAGCCGTTCAGCTTCGCCTCCCCGTTCCGATAGGTGCGGTACAGGCGGAAACGGCCCTGCGCGTCCGTAAAACTCATCTGGGACAGCACGAATCCGGCGTTGCGCTCGGCAGCCTGGCGAAAAGCGTCGTTGTCGAAGACGGCGGCGGCCTCGGCGAAGGCGGCCAGCATCAGGCCGTTCCAGGCGGCCAGGATTTTGTCGTCCAGACCCGGCTTGACCCGATGCTCCCGCGCCGCGAACAGCTTCTCCCGCCCGCCGTCCAGAATCCGCGCCGCCTCCTCGATACTCAGGCCGAACCGCGCTGCGACCTCCGGGACATCCATCACGACGTGCAGGATGCTCCGGCCCTCCCAGTTGCCGTGCGGCGTCACATCGTAGAAGGCGCAGAAGACCTCGGCCTCCCTCGCGTCCAGGACGGCCTCAACCTCCTCCGGAGTCCAGACGAAGAACTTGCCCTCCTCGCCCTCGCTGTCCGCATCCTGGGCCGAATAGAAGCCGCCTTCGGGACTCGTCATCTCCCGCAGGACGTACTCCAGCGTCTCCTCCGCCACGCCCCGATAGAACGCCTTGCCCGTCGCCTGGAAGCAGCGCGTGTAGGTCTGCGCCAGTTGCGCGTTGTCGTAGAGCATCTTCTCGAAGTGCGGCACGAGCCAGACGGCATCCGTGCTGTAGCGGTGGAAGCCGCCGCCAAGCTGGTCGTAGATGCCGCCGAGCGCCATCTGCTGCAAGGTCTTCTCGACCATCGCGAGCGGCTCCTGCCTCTGGCTATAGGCATAGAAGCGCAGCAGGAAATCGAGATTGGCGGGCTGGGGGAACTTGGGCGCGCTGCCGAACCCGCCGTAGTGCGAATCGAACTGCCGGGAGAGGGTCTCGAAGGCGTTTTGCAGGATCGTCGGCGTCAGCAGCGCGTCGGGCAGCCCCCTGCTGAAGTCGCTGGCCTCGTTCAACTGCGCGGTGATGGCCTCGCTCTGCTGCTCGACATCGGCGCGCTGCGTCTGCCAGGCGTTCGCGATGGCTTCGAGGAGGCGCGGGAAGCCGGGGCGTCCCCAGCGGTCTTCCGGCGGGAAGTAGGTTCCGCCGTAGAACGGCTTGCCGTCCGGGGTGAGGAAGACGGTCATGGGCCAGCCGCCCTGCTGCGTGAGCATCTGCACCGCACCCATATAGATGGCGTCCACGTCGGGCCGCTCCTCGCGATCCACCTTGATATTAATGAAATCCCGGTTCATCTGCGCGGCGATGGCCTCGTTCTCGAAGCTTTCGCGCTCCATGACGTGACACCAGTGGCAGGCCGAGTAGCCGACGGAGAGGAGGATGGGCTTGTCTTCGGCGCGTGCGCGTGCGAACGCCTCCTCGCCCCAGGGATACCAGTCCACCGGGTTGTGGGCGTGTTGCAGCAGGTAGGGGCTG
>DASRGL010000549.1:0-3327 GCA_035651115.1 Chthonomonadaceae bacterium | reverse complement strand
CCGCTTCACGCCGGAAGCGGCGTTGCGGCTGACGGCACGGCACAAAGACAAGGCGCAAGAGGCGGCAAGTACCGTACCAGACAAAGCTCTGCCGATGGCCGCGTGAGCGGAGCAAAGACTTTTGACACCCTACTTAGATGACATACCCCCGATTTTTTAGGCCACCTGGAAAGTTAGTCTCCGGGGTCTTGTGACTGCTGTTGCAGCCCCTTGTGTTTGAACTCAAGTGGGGTCAAATACCCCAGGGCTTGATGCGCACGCTCCTCATTATACTCGTGCCGATAGCCCTCCGCAAGAACGCGGGCTTCCGCTACGTTGGCAAAGAGCGTCCCATACAGGAACTCGTCGCGCAATCGCCCGTGAAAACTCTCCCGAAACCCGTTCTGCCAGGGAGAGCCAGGCGCAATGTAATGGGTCTGCGCCTGGTGCGCGCTTAGCCAGGTCTGTAAAGCCTGGGCGATACACTCCGGGCCGTTGTCACTCTTGAGATAGGTCGGCGCTCCGTATCGAGCAAACAGCCGCGCCTGCACTTCGATCACCCTGACCGATTCAGACAGGGGAGCGACTACTCCCTCTCCTTCTGCACGCTGACGACGAACTGCATGATCTCTTTCTCGTAGCCGAAATCCTGCGGCTCGTCATCGGGTGGGCGCAGATAGCCCTCTTCTGCGATCAAGTAGCGGATATGGTCACGCAGCAGTGCCGCCATCGGCTTGCCTTCCCAGTGGGCTTTGCGGCGCAGCCACTCATGTTCGTCGGCGGTCAATTTGACGGTGACCGAGTGCGTTCGTGACACGGGACTTCTCTCCTGAGAAAAGAGTTCCGGGTATTTTAGCGGGCGCGGAAACGTTCCAGGCGCTGCCAGTAGTCGGGAAATGTCTTGGCGGCGCAGGCAGGGTCGCGGATGACGACGCCGGGGACTTTGAGGCCGATCAGGGCAAAACTCATCGCGACACGGTGATCGTGGTAGGTCTCGATGACAGCGGGCGTGAACGCGGTCGCCGGATAGACGGTGAAGCCGTCCGGGCGTTCTTCCACGCGCACGCCGAGCCGGGTCAGTTCCGCGCAGACAGCAGCGATACGGTCGCACTCTTGCAGGCGCGTGTGCGCGATGTTGCGCACATGGGTCGGCGAATCGGCGAAAGGGGCGAGGGCGGCGAGCGTCAGGCTGGTGTCGGAAATCGCGCTCATGTCCCGGTCTATGCCGTGCAGCCGTCCGTTCGGTGGGCCGCTGACCGTCAGGCCGGTCGCATCGTGCGTGACCGCGCAGCCCATCTCCGCCAGCACCTCCGTTGCAAAGCGCACGTCGCCCTGCAAAGCGTCCGGGCCGAGTCCCGGCACGGTGACGCGCCCGCCGGTCAGGGCTGCCGCCGCGAAGAAGTAGGAGGCGCTGGAGGCGTCCGGCTCGATGATGTACTCCTGCTGCGCTTTATACCGCTGCCCGGCGGCCACGTGGAACCGGGCATTGGTCTCCGTCTCCACTGTCACGCCCCACTGCGCCATCATCCGGCGCGTGATGTCAATATAGAAGGGCCGCAGCGTCCCCTCGATCTCGATGGTCACGTCGCTCTTGGCATAGGGCGCGACCATCAGCAGGGCCGTGAGGAACTGGCTGCTGGCCTCGGCGCGCAGCCGTACCGTGCCGCCGCGCAGCCCGTTCCGCGCCCGCACCATGAGCGGCGGACAATCGTTGCCCGCCTCCGATTCGGCCTGCACGCCCAGGCTTTGCAGGGCGCGCAGCAGATCGCCCTGCGGGCGCTGCCGCATCCGCGCGACCCCATCCAGCCGATAGCATCCCGTTCCCAGCGCCGTCAGCGCGGTCAGGAAGCGCATAGAGGTTCCCGAATTGCCGAGAAACAGTTCCGCCTCACGCGCCGGGATGCGCCCGCCCTGTCCCTCCACCGTGAAGGTTCCTGTCTCCTCATCAGCCTCGACCGGGAAGCCGAGCCGCCGCAGCGATTCGAGCATCACCTGCGTGTCGTCCGAGGCGAGCGCGCCGCGCAGCGTCGAGGCTCCTTCCGCCAGCGCCGCCAGGATCAGGGCGCGGTTGGTGAGGCTCTTGGAGCCGGGTACAGGGAAAATGCCGTCCGGCAGGCGCTCCAGCGGCTGTATGGCGAGGGTTTCGGGATAGTTCACGAAATTCTCCACGGTTATCGGGCATTGAAATACCCGTCTGGAAAGCCTGCGGCTAACCGTCCTGCGGACGAGGAGCGTGTTCCCGGCTTCTCCCTTCGTATATGGCACAGTGCGATACAAAGAGAAGGGCTTTCTCAACGAGTGCGTCCGCCAGGACGCTTGGCGCGCAGCGCCTCCCAGACGGGTATTTCAATGCCCGGCCTGTTTTGCCTTCAGTGCATCCAGCAGCGCGGTCGGGGCCGGAAGGTCGCCTTCGACATGGCCGAGGAGGACAGTCGGCTTGACCGAAGGGCCGTGAAAATCGGAGCCGCCGGTCGTCAGCAGGCCCAGTCGGTCGGCCAGGGCCAGATAGCGCGCAGTGTCTTCCGGCGTGTGCTGGCTGTAGCGCGCCTCGATGCCGTCCAATCCCAACGCTTGCAGGCGGGCGATCTCGGCTTCGGTCTCCGCCGCGTCGCTCTGGAGGTTGTTGGGATGGGCCAGCACCGCGACGCCGCCCGCGCCATGCACGAGCGCGATACACTCCTCCGGCGACAGCCGCACCCGGTCTACATACGCCTTCGCGCCTTTTGCCAGGTAGACATCGAACGCCTCCTGCATCGAGCCGACGTAGCCCTTGTTCAGCAGCACACGCGCAAAATGGGGCCGCGCCACGACTTCGCCGCCCGCGATCTCGCGCACCTCGTCCAGTGTGATGGCGCAGCCCAACGCCTGCAGCTTCCCGACGATCTTCTCGTTGCGGGCGTCGCGATTGTCCAGCACCTCTTCCAGACGCCGCAGCAGAGTCGCGTCCTGCGGGTCTATCAGATAGCCGAGCATGTGGCACTGTCCCTTCTCGATCTCCGCGCTCAGCTCGATGCCCGGCACGACCTCGATGCCGTACTGTTTCCCCGCTACCAGCGCCTCCGCGACGCCTGCGGTCGTGTCGTGGTCGGTCACGGCGATCGCGGTCAGGCCGATCTCGGCGGCGCGGCGCACCAGTTCCGTGGGCGTCTGGTCGCCGTCGGAGGCGGTCGTATGGGCGTGCAGGTCAATCGTGCGTTCGGGCATTCTTCTCCTCAATTTCGGGTTTCGGTCTGGCAGTGCGCGACTAAAGTTCGGGGTGAGCCGCCTGGATTCCTCCGCCGCCAGACGCAAAACGGGGCGGGCCATCGGCCCGCCCCGTTCCAACCGCTCCCCTCTCCCGCAGTGTGG
>DASRGL010000548.1:0-3508 GCA_035651115.1 Chthonomonadaceae bacterium | reverse complement strand
AGGACTGGGAGCGGCGCTTCGGCAACACGCACGACCATCTCGGCTGGTGGTGCGGCGACCCGCAGGCCCGCGCCGACTTCCGCACGGCCATGCTCGCCAGATACGGCAGCCTGGAGCGTCTCAACGCCGCCTGGAAGCGCGCCTTCAAATCCCCGGACGAAATCGCCTACCCGGAGAAGCCGCGCGCGGAGGCCCGGCGGGAGTGGCTGGACTATGTCGAGTGGTATCAGGGTTCGGTCGGGCGCGCGGTCGAACTCAACCTCGGCGCGGCGCGCAAGCACTTCCCCGACACGCTGCTGATGCTTCCCACCGGATTTGCCGACGAAGACCCGCGCGGCGGCAACGACAACAGTCTCCTCCCGAAGCTGGCCGCGCGCTATAAGGCTGAAGTGCGCTCCACGCACGGCGCGTTCAAGCCCTTCGCAGAGAACGCGGCCACCATGCTCGGACGGCTGGGCAGCGCCAGCCGGTTCTACGGCGCGCCCTTCTGGACGGAGCCGCCCGGCAACCTGACGGCCAATCAGGAGGTCGAGCGCATCTTCGAGGCCGTCTCGCAGGGCGCGAAAGGGCATTTCGACTGGGCCAGCAACGCCGTCCCGTTCCGCGATGTCTACTACCGCTACGGCAAGTACCTGCGCGTAGAGAAGCCGGTCACCGATGTCGCCATGTTCTACCCGGCCACCGCGCAGCGCCTTCGGCCCGACAGGGGCTTCGCGCCGCTCTTTGCGCAGGCGTGCGCCTATCTGCGCGACACGATGAACTTCGACATCGTGGACGACCGGATGGTGCAGGACGGCTGCCTGACGCCCTACCGCATTCTGGTGATGTGGGAAGGCATGGTGACGGATCAGGCGACGCTGGACAAAATCCGGCAGTGGGTCAACGACGGCGGCGTGCTGCTGGCCTACGACTTCGGCAAGATTCAGACGGTCGAGGGCGATACCTCCTGGTTCTCCGATCTGTTCGGCTACGTGCAGGAACTCCGGCCCGCGCGCGTGACGGAACGGTACGTCGGCAGGATTCCGGGAATGTATCGCATCGCCGTCGGACAGCCGGACATGGCCGACTATCTGGGCGGCGACTGGTTCGAGCCGGAGATGCAGAGCGGGGAGACCTACCGATGGACGGGCGCGACGGCGACCGTGCGCCTGCCCGCCGACCCGGACAGGACCTATACGCTGGTCGTGCGCGCCTATCTGCCGCCGGAAGCGGCGCAGCGCAGCCATCGAATCTTCGTGAACGGCACGGAACTCGGCGCGCTCGACGCAGCAGGCGACGTGACCTATCGCTTCCGCGTGACCGACGCCGTTCTGAACGGCCAGTCCCTCGCGACGCTGACGCTCAAATCGGAGACCTTTCAGCCGTCCAGATTGATCCCCGGCTCCAAAGACGACCGCAATCTGGGCCTGCGCATCCATTATGTGCAGTTGGTTGCACTGGATGCGAATGAGGCGCTGGATGTCTCCCCACCGCCCGGCGCGCTGCGGCGCGAACTCGACCTGCGCAGCCTGAACACCGAATGGGCCAGGCGCTACGGCAAGGGGCTGACCATCTACTTCCCGGCGACCCGGCAGTTGCTCAAAGGCTATGTGGAGGTCGTGCGGCGCGTCGTCTACCATCTCAGCGAGATTGACCCCGGACGCCGGGACGCGCTCCCGGTAGATACCGACCGGGACGGTGTCTATGCCACCCTGTTTACGGATAAGGTGCTGTTCTACAACGCGAAAGACACGCCGGTGACGAAGACGGTGACGATTCCGGCGTCGGCGTTCCTGGCCTGGCGCGGCGAGGTCGCCACGCCGACGGAGACCAGCTGGAAGCTGACGCTGGAGCCGCACAGCATCGAGGCGATCTACTTCACGCCGCCCCCGCAGGAACTTCTGTTCGAGTGCGAGAAGTTCACCGGCCTGGGCGGTCTCAAGCCGATGGAGTCGGCGGATTGCAGCCCCGGCAAAGGGCCGTCCTGCGTGCGTCTGGGCCGGGGCGCGGCCATCACGACGCGCTTTCTCATCGAGATACCGGGCCGCTACAACGTCTTTGTGCGCAGCCTGCGGAGCGGGAGACTCGAGCCGGTAGACGTGCTGTTGGACAACCAGCCCCTGCCGCCCGTCAACACGAGAATCGGGCAGACGTTGCTGGCTGGCGCGGTGACGCTGACGCGCGGCACGCATTCGCTGACCCTGCGCGCCCGCCCCGACCGCGACGCCCGCGCCGACTTCATCCTGCTCACCAATGACCCGACCATCGCAGGCTACAGCTTCGCCCTGCGCACGGCTCCCGTAGAGTAACTCCCTCCCCCTGTTCTTGGGGAGAGAGGGGCCACAAAGGAGGACACCCACGACATGGCTTTCTGTGAACTGAAGTACTTCAGCCCGGCGCTCGGCAAGGCGATTGCGGCGGACATTATCCTGCCGGAGGGAGAGGCCAGAGGGCCGTTTCCCACCTTCTATCTGCTGCACGGCCTTTCGGACGACCATACGATCTGGCAGCGGCGCACCAGCATCGAGCGGTATGTGGAGGGGCTGCCGCTGATCGTGGTGATGCCGGACAGCGGGCGCGGCTTCTACACGGACGCGGTGGAGGGCATGGCGTGGGAGACCTCTATCGTGCGCGATCTCGTCGGCTACGTGGACAGGCTGTTCCACACCAAGCCGACGCGCGCGGGCCGCTGCGTCGGCGGGCTTTCGATGGGCGGCTACGGCGCGATCAAGCTGGCGCTGAAGCACCCGGACAAGTTCTGTTCCGCCGTCAGCCACTCCGGCGCGCTCGATTTTGGGCATGGCGCGCTGCGGCACGACTCCGAGGAGTTCCGGCGCATTCTCGGCCCAAATCCGGCCGGCGGCCCAAACGACCTCTACGCGCTGGCCGCAAACTTAGCCCCGGCACAGCGCCCCGCGCTGCGCATTGACTGCGGCACGGAGGACTTCCTGATCGAGGCCAACCGGAACTACCATGCCTACCTCGAAAGCCTGGACTACCCGCATGAGTACGCGGAGTTCCCCGGCGAACACAACTGGGCCTACTGGGACATCCATGTTCAGGAGGCCATCGCCTTCCACGCCCGCAATCTGGGGATTTGAGACCTCTCCTGGTCAGCCCTCACCCCCAACCCCTCTCCCACGCTGCGGGAGAGGGGTGACTGTGGCAGAGGCTTCTCCCTTCGCTTCCACTCTGGTACGAATAGGAGGGAACAGAAAAGCCCGGAATTAGCCTCTCCCTCTCCCGCAGCGTGGGAGAGGGGTTGGGGGTGAGGGCAAATCAATGCCGGTTGGCGGCGAGCCAGTCGCTGAGAGTTCGGGCTTCCCGCGCCAGTTCGGTGGGATTGATGAGGCCGCGCAGCAGGGCCACCAGCACGGCCCGGTTGCGCGGATTGAAGGTCTGCCCGGCCGGATTGGCGGCCCCGGCGGCGCCATCCTCCTCCTGCTCCTGATCTATGCCCAGCTTCATGTAGAGCGCGCTGAGGCGGTTCTGCACGCCCCGCCGCGAGAGGAAGCGGCGGCGCGCGATG
>DASRGL010000547.1:0-4868 GCA_035651115.1 Chthonomonadaceae bacterium | reverse complement strand
GTCAGGGGCAGCCCTCTGCCTCTGGAGGAGCGAGGATGCAGGACGCCCGCTTGCAAACCCTGACACAAGACCTGAATCACCGGTCACGCGGCGGCAGTGCAGCTTATCGGCAGGCTGTGCCGCACCTGCTGGGACGCCCCCCTGTGTGAATAGCCTCCGACTGTCCACAAAATATTCCAACCAACGAGCGAAAGGAACCAGAACCATGAGTCGCAGCGAAGAAGCCAAAAACAGAGATGCACTGCCGGGAGAACGCCCGCCGCAGGATGCCGCCGTGCGCGTGCGAAACCCGCGCAACCGTGTCCCCCTCAGCTTCATCATTGACGATTCGACCTGTCTGGTGAACCTGGCCTACTTCGGCATCCCGGCCTTCTCCGAAGCCTTTCCCGACCGCTACAAGCAGGACTGGCGCAGCCTGCCCCGTGAGATTCCCGACTCGTTCGTGCGCGAGTTCGGCGAGTGGTGTCACGAACACAGCGTCAAAGGCAAGTACAGCATCGTCCCCTACCCGGCCTGCGTCGGCTGGATAGACCGCGAGATGCCCGGCTGGACTCGCAAAGAGCTGGAAGACAGCCTGGAACTCGTCCGCACGCTGATGACCCCGGATTGGGACATTCACCCGGAGATGATCTCGCACACCTGGGTCATAGATACGAAGACAGGCCGCCCTTATCCCGAACGCACCCCCCGCTTCATGGAGAACTGGGACTGGACGGCGGGCCGCTCGACCGACGAACTGGCCGACTATATGAGCTACGCCCTGCGCCTCCTGCACAACGTCGGGCTGCCCTGCGAAGGCATCACCACGCCGGGTGGATTCGCGCATCAGGTGCTGCCCGAACTGTCGCAGGCCACGCTAGAAGCCTGCCGCTCCATCTACAAGGCCGAGATACCCCACTATTTCCGGCATCTCTTCACGGACGACCGCAGCGTCGCGCCGCGCGTCGAGTACGCCTCCGGCCTCGACGGGAACGACCCGCGCTGCGTCGTCTCCATCATCGGCTGCACGGGCGACTGGTTCGGCGGCTGGGACGGCCTGACGCCCGGTTCGGTGGATCTGCTCATCACGGAGGACTTGCAGGGCGGGCGCCTCCCAGAGGTCATTGCGCGGGAGGAACCGGCCATCCTGGTCTGTCACTGGCCGGGCATCTACTACAACGGCGAGAAGATCGGCTTCCGCATCTTCCAGGAGGCCGTGCGCCGCGTCCACGCCCGTTACGACAACCTGCTCTGGATGAAGCTGAGCGAGATCGCGCGCTACTGGGCGGCGAAGGAACTGACGCGCATCGAGCGGAAGGACGGCGCTATTCGGCTCAACGCGCCCTACGCCGCGCCGGACTTTACCCTGGAAACGCCGGGAGAGGCCGCTTCTCTGACCCTGACGGCGCACGGACAGACACAGCGGCTGCGCGAGGTGAAGACGCCGCTCGAGCTCGTCTCTGGAACCTGGTGCAGGCAGAATGGCAACACGCTGGCCTGCTTCGACCTGCCGAAGGGTGAATCGGTCTTGCAGAGGGAAGGCTAGGCATCTGTTCCGGCTACAGTATGTGGGCGCGTATTGCGCGCTTGCTCCCACGCCGAGACTTCCTTCTGTAGGGTCCAGATGTTGGCTATGCGTCGAGAAAGGCACTGCCACACAGACGTGGCGGAGAGCTTGCCGATACACCAGGTCTTGACGCGCCAGGGCTTGAGTTCGTTTTTTTGAGCGTCTCCCCGATGGCGGCGTGGCTGATGCTGTCCAGATACCCCAATTCTACCGTGCGTTCCGCCAGCAGTCGCAGCGTCCAACGGGCAAAGCCTTCGGGCGGGTCAGAACAAGCCAAGAGCGTGATTTTGGCTCCGATGTCGCCAGTGAGTTTCTTGGGCTGGGTCGGCCCCATCGGCTTATCCGCCAGGGTGGCTTCCATGCCTTCGGCGAGGAGGCGGCGTCTTACCACCTCTTCATCCCCTTCACGCATTAGGGCAAAGAGGATGCGGTAGGTCGCGCTGCGCTTTCCATAGAGCAGTTGACGCAACGCCATGCCTAACTCCGCGCTCTCTGCGGCCAGAGGACAGCGCAGGGGCAGGGTATCCAGGGAGTAAACCGCTTCGACCAGGCCGTTATACCACTTGGTCGCCTGCCTCTCAGAGACCTGTTCCTTCAGCCACAGATACCCGGCCTCGGCATCCCGGAGCGCTGCAGGAGAGATACTAACGCGGTATGCCATGCTTCTGCCTTAGCTCCTCGAACGCCTCGCGTGCGTCTCTGCCTTCTCCGCGCTCAAACTCCTCCCTGCCTTCCCGCACGGCGACCAGGGTTTCGGCGCGTTCCAGACGCTCCAGCATCTGCTGATAGCTTTGCGCATCCTGCACGACAACCTCGGCTTTTCCGTTGACTGTCAGTACAAGCGGGTTTTTGTTCCGCTTGATCTGTATCAAGAAGTCTTTAGTATGGCGCTGAAAGTCGCTTAAAGAATGGATGTCACGTAAGTCAATCATAGCTTTGTGCCTCACAGGGAATTTACTGTTAATTGCATGATACCAGAGAAGAGCGCAGGGAGTCAAGAACCTTCGCAGAAAATCGCACATGCCGCTGGTTCCTATGGGAGTGGCCTGTGACCGAGAGCGGAACCTGACGCGGCAGGCGGGCTGTCATTCGCACGGACGAGTTTGTTAGCGGTGTCCTGCGAGAGAGCTAGCGCCGCCTTTTCGCCCATCTCGACCCAGGGCCGGGGATAGAGGCCGATCACCAGCGTGCCGACGACACAGACGGCGATCGCCAGGCCGAGGGAGCGCGCCATCGGCAGCGTGCGCTCGTCCTGCGGGTCTTGAATATAGACCTGGCGGGTGACCATCAGGTAGTAGTAGAGCGCGATCACGCTGGTCAGCGCGCCGATCAGCACCAGCGCCTGCTGCCCGCCCTGCCAGCCCGCCGCGAACAGGTAGAGTTTGCCGACGAAGCCTGCCAGCGGCGGGATGCCGCCGAGCGAGAAGAGGACGACCAGCGCGGCGAAGGAGAGCATGGGAGATCGGCGATGCAGCCCGCGCAGCGCCGTAATCGAATCGGAGCCGGTCGCATCGGCCACCGCCTGCGCAATCAGAAAGCCGCCGACGTTGGTGAAGGCGTAGAGGAACAGGTACATCAGCGCGGAGCCGACGCTCATGCGACCGTCGGTTCCGGGCGCGCCCGCGACGGCCACCAGAATATAGCCCGCCTGCGCGATGCCGGAGTAGGCCAGCAGCCGCTTGAAGTTGGTCTGCGCCAGCGCGACGAGGTTGCCGACCACCATCGAGAGCGCGGCCAGGAGCATGACGAGCGGCTGCCAGGTCGCGGCATCGGTTCCCAACCCCAGGAGCAGGAAGCGCAGCAGCGCCGCGAATCCGCCCGCTTTGGAGGCCGTCGAGAGAAAGGCCGTAACCGTCGCGGGAGCGCCCTCGTAGACATCGGGCGCCCACAGATGGAACGGCACGGCGGCGATCTTGAACCCCAGACCTGCGAGGACGAACGCCACCCCCAGCCACAATGCCAGGTTCGCATTCCCCTGCTGCGCGGTCAGGGCCGCCGTCATCGCGTCGAACTGCGTGCTTCCGAGGACGCCGTAGAGGATGCTGATGCCGTAGAGGAGGACGGCGGAGGCGACCGAGCCGAGGATCAGCATCTTCAGCGCGGCCTCTCCCGACCTCCGCTCCCGCTTGGCGAAGCCGACCAGCGCGAACAGGCAGAGGGTCGAAAGCTCCAGGCCGAGATAGAGCGCCAGCAGCCCGCCTGCCGAACCCATCAGCATCAAGCCGACGGCGCTGAGGATCATCAGGGCATAGTACTCTCCGGCGAACGCCATCTTCCGCTCTTCCGCCACCGATCCGACCGCCACAATCGCCAGCGTGAGCAGGAAGACCGCGTTGAAGGCCCGCGCATAGCTGTCGAACCGGACGAGGCCCTGCCAGGGCGCGCTTTCCGGCCCCATCGCATCGAGCGCCAGCGCGACCAGCGCGCCGAGCGCCGTCAGCCAGCCGAGCCAGCCGCCGCGCCGCACGGACGGGAACGTGTCCAGCAGCGCGATACCGAGCGCGAGGAGGGTGAGCAGCAGGTAGGGATAGAGGGGCTGATAGTTACTGATCATGGCGTCAACCGACCTCCCCCCAACCCCCTCCTTCGTAAGGAGGGGGAGCCGTTTGGTAGCTCTCTCCTTCGTAAGGAGGGGGAGCCGTTTGGTAGCTCTCTCCTTCGTAAGGAGGGGGAGCCGTTTGGAGGGCTTTCGCCTCCGTAGTCATGTTCTGCGGATACGACTCAGGAAGACAATGGCTCTTACGAAGAAGACCGCTATGGAATCTGTCTTTCCACATGATTGGTAATTTTTGTGATGACGCCTTCAAGGTTATTGTAGATGTCAGAGTTGGTGAAGCGTAGAAACTGGATGCCTAAAGCCTCAATATACTGTTGTCGAGCCGTGTCATATTCCTGTGCATCGTCTCCATCATGACTGCTACCGTCTATCTCTATCGCCAATCTCAACGTTGGACAGTAAAAATCCAAAACATAGATGCCGACGCTGTATTGTCGGCGGAACTTATACCCGCTTACTTGCTTGCCTTTGATACGCTGCCAGAGCAGCATTTCTGCTTTTGGCATTTCATTGCGAAGTCTGCGGCGTTTCTCGATTTCATCGTGCCGATTGAATATCTGGGTCATCGGATGAAACCTTCTCTATCGGTCTCTTCGTGAAAGGAAAAGAGACCATATTGATGCTTCCCCTTCCTGCAGAGGGGAGGACTTCCGCCCGAATGCTCCCTCCCCTTACGAAGGGGAGGGTTGGGGAGGGGTTAAAAGCCTGCTGCATTCCCGTCAGCGCCCTGAAGCCCGTCGGGATGAGGTCGGTGAGCGGGCGCGG
>DASRGL010000546.1:0-5990 GCA_035651115.1 Chthonomonadaceae bacterium | reverse complement strand
TATACCTACCCGGACGGCGTGATCTTGCTCTGCACGAACAAGGGCGATAACGGCGTGGATTTCGAGGGCGAAAACGGCACGATCTTCGTCACGCGCGGCGCGATCAAGGCCAGCGACCAGCGGCTTCTCGACGATCCTCTGCCTTCCGACGCGACCCGCCTCTACGCCTCCGACGACCACATGCAGAACTTCCTTGACTGCGTCCGTAATCGGAAGCAGCCCATCTGCGACGCGGAGATCGGGCATCGCTCGGTGTCGGTCTGCCATCTGGCGAACATCTCGCTCCGGCTGGGCGGGCGCAGGCTGGAGTGGGATCCCCTCCGGGAACGCTTCAAGGACGACCGCGAGGCGAACGCGATGCTCAGCCGCCCGATGCGCAAACCCTGGCGACTGTAAAGGAGAGTGGAATGGCGGGGCCGTTTCGGTACTGTCTGAATACCAGCACGATTCGCGGGCAGAAGCTCTCCCTGGTGGAAGAGCTGGAGATCGCGGCGCAAGCAGGCTATCAGGGCGTCGAACCCTGGATCAACGAGATAGATAAGTATGTGGAGCAGGGCGGCTCGCTGCACGAGTTAAGCCAGCGCATCCATGACCTGGGCCTGACGGTCGAGAACGCCATCGGCTTTTTCGACTGGATCGTGGACGACGCGGCGCAGCGGGCGAGGGGGCTGGAAGAGGCCCGGCGGAACATGGACCTGGTGGCGCAGTTGGGCGGCAGGTATCTGGCCGCGCCGCCGATGGGCGCGACGGAACGCACCGACCTGAACCTGCTGGCGGCGGCAGAGCGGTATCGCGCGCTGTTGGAGTTGGGCGAGCGGATGGGCGTCGTGCCGATGGTCGAGGTCTGGGGCTTCTCGAAGACGCTGAACCGGCTGGGCGAGGCCGCGCTGATCGCCATCGAGAGCGGGCATCCGCAGGCGTGCATCCTGGCCGATGTCTACCATCTGTACAAGGGAGGCTCCGATCCGAACGGGCTGAAACTGCTGCGCGGGGCCGCGCTGCCTCTGATGCATGTCAACGACTATCCGGCCCAGCCGCCGCGTGAAACCATCGGGGATGGAGACCGCGTCTATCCTGGGGATGGCATCGCGCCCCTGACCGCCATTCTGCGCGACCTGCGGGAGATCGGTTTCAACGGCGCGCTCTCGCTGGAACTGTTCAACGAGACCTACTGGCAGCAGGACGCCCTGACGGTGGCGAAGACCGGCCTGGCGAAGACGCAGGCTGCCGTCCAGAAGAGCCTGGCGTCGCTTTGATTGTGCCTGACAAAATGCAGTTCATGAGGTAGGTTGTGTACATAGAACGCTATCTTTCCGATATAGCGGGGGCCGGCACCGTCAGTGAAATCGCCTTCTACACTCCCCTTGTCACCCATATCCTGCGCGGGCTATTGGGCTATCCTCCAGGCAACTGTCTGATAAACAAGACAGGAGCCACCGGTATTCCCGACATCCGGGTTCGTTCCACGGAGGATCAGTCGGAATGGGTCGTCTGTGAGGTCAAGCTGGAGGATGCCGAAATTCGGAACGAGAACCGGCGGCAGCGCATCTGGCAGGAGCAGGTGGTCGGGAAGAACTATATCACGGCGGAAACCGTCTATGCTGTGCTGTGCGCGCCGCGCACCTTTCGCGTTTACGACACGTTCGGGCAACTCGTTGCGGGAGTGGATCTCCTTCCCGAACAGAATCAGTTCCGGGATGTCGTCACGCAGGAACTTCTGCCGCTCGACGATACCGAACTGCGCAGAGCGTTGTACCTCCTCTCCTCGGAAGCCGCGATAGGCAGGCCCCAGTACGAAGCGTTTCGCATCGGCAAACTCGAAGGCGGTTACATACCGCTGAACGCGCAGACAGTAGACCTTCTCCGGTCTGTTTTCGAGTTCGGATTAAAGGAGCTGAAAGCCTACTGCAAAGCCTGCTTCGACCAGCTAAAAGCGGAGTATGAGATCGCCTGCGAGAAGCGGCAAGCCCTCTCGCAACAGCGGGAGATGGTCGGCTCCGACGAGCAACTGCTTGAACGGGTGCGCAACCGCGAACGCGCCATCAAGCGTAAGTATCGCATCGCCTTCCAACTCTTCGAGGCAGACTACCCCCAATTCCGGCATGACCAGGCGTATGCAGGCACAAAGGAAGAGGCCCACTTTGAAGACATCTTCCTCACGAATACCGCGTATATCGCTCTGAGCCGCCTGTTCTTCGTGCGTATCTGTGAGGACATCGGCCTGACCACTCGCAAGGTATCCAACCAGGGGCCGGGCGTATGGAGCCAGTTCGTGCGCTATATCAAGCAGGATTACAAAGACCTGCTGGCTCTGGCGTATCTGGACGTGGCTCCTGTCTACTCCCGATTATTCGAGCCGACCGTCTTCGACTGGTTCGGCGCAGGGAACGGCAAACTCAATGCGATTCTGGAGCGCATTCTGCTTCGCCTCAACGCCTTCTCCTTCGCGGAGGTGGACAGAGACCTGCTCGGAACCGTCTACCAGTATTTCCGGCCCAGGGCCGAGCGCAAACGCCTGGGCGAATACTATACGCCGGAAGAGGTCGTAGACTACATACTTGCCCGCACCGGCATTGCGTCCGATCCGGCGCTGATGTCAAAGCGGATGCTAGACCCGGCCTGCGGTTCGTTCACGTTCGGCGTCCGGGCGATACAGGCTCTCCTGCGGGCCGGTGAGCATCTCTCCGCTCGTCACAAGATCGCGCTCGTGCAGAAGGGCATTGCGGGCCGGGATATCAATCCCTTCTCCGTTTTTCTGTCGCATCTGAGCCTGCTGTTTACGATGCTGGATATCTATCGGGAGGCGAAGGCGGAATCGCCGGATTACACGCTGACCGGGTTCGACATTGCCAACGTCAACTCGCTGGCTTATGAAACCGGGCAGAAGGAACTTCCGGTAGAAGCGGAGGACGCCGCGCGGCTCGAAGACAATGGGATGGAAGGAATTGCCAGCCTGAGTTTCGATTACGTGGTCGGCAATCCTCCGTTCGTGAGAAATGAGCGGCTGCCGGAAGAAGATCGCGAGGCGCTGGAAAAGATCTATGCCCGGCTGCGCTCCGGCAATACCGATCTCGCCACCTATTTTCTGCATAGCGCGCTGCACTCCTGGCTCAAGGAGGGCGGCGTATTGGGTATGGTCGCGCCCATCGGGCAGGCCAATGCGCGCAATGCCGCCCTGCTGCGCGCAGAACTGGCTGGTTATACTCTCTATGAGATCGTCTCGCTGGAATGGATGGCAAAAGAGGTGTTCCCGGACGCCGACATCATCCCGATGCTCCTCTTCGTCAAGAAGGCCCCGCCGCCGCCGGATCACAAGATCACCGTCGTGACCGGCCTTGCCAGCAAAGCGGAACTGAGCGCGGCGCTGACCGACGGTGCGTTTCGCGCGGCGCACGCCTCCGAAATGGACTATGCGGACTGGCTCCGCATCAGTCCGACCGGCGACTGGCCGCTGGACATCACCGCGCGGGACATGCCCATCCTGCAAAAGCTATCGGAAGGGCCGCGCCTGGAGACCGCCGCCGATACAAAATTCGGTATCAAGTTGGGGAGTGCAGGCGCGCGGATCGCCCGTCCTCTGGATGCGACAAGGAGAGCGCAGGAGATCGCCTTTGCCAAAGGACATCATCTCTGCGCCTTCGGCGTGTCGCTCCCGGATGAAGTCCTCGACCTGGCGCGGATTCGGAATGTCTCCGATGCCAGTCTGTGGGGCGATCTGGCCTTCTATGAGGCTAACCAGGGCCGACGCAACGAGACCGGCAGCAACGGAACCACCTTCGCCAACAGCAGCCTGCTCGTCGAGGCGCTGCCTTCCGATACGCTCTGCTGCTTCGTGCCAGAGGTCTATACGACGCTGGTCGCGACGGTCGCCGATCCGCTGGAACTGGCGATCAATAACAGCGCCATCGTTGCGGTTCCCCGGCAGTGCAGCGCCCCGGTTCTGGCGGCGATCATCAATTCCCGAATCTGCCGCTACTACGCCTTTCTCACTATGCGAGCGGCCATCCTGCTGCGCCGCCGCTCGACCTGGTATCCCCGCGCGCTGAACCACCTGCCCTGGCCCACGCTGACAGCGGAGGCCGCGCGGCAACTGCACGCGCTGGCGAACGAGGCGGCAGAACTCTCCCGCCACGCCCAACGCACGGATATCGAGGTCTATCAGCAGGCGATGGCGTCCGTTCGGGATAAAATTAGCGCGGGATTTCTCGGTGTCTACCTGCAAGGCGAGCAACGGATGATAGACGTGGACGATCTGGCGGCGGCCAGTCCCGCAGGCAGCACGCTGCAAGTCGGGCCTGGCGCCTTATACGCCCCGGATGCGGACATCCTGCTGCTGACCTGCATGGCCGCGCGCACCTCCGAAGAGACGCTTTTCGATAACCATGCGTTCCAGAGTCTTCCGCTTCCTGCGCAGGCTGAAGAGCGCAGGCGCGTGGCGGAGAGCGTGCGGGCAATGGCGGGACACATCGAAGCGGCACAGGCGCGCATGAATACGATCACGGAGGAGATAGACGCGCTGGTTGCCGCAGGGCTGGGGCTGACAGGCGCGGAACACGATACCATCCGGCAGCGCTGCCAGGAGTTTCCGTTGAATGTCACGGTCGGGCGGCCGCGTTATGTCTGGAACCCGGATCGCAAAGCGCAGGCGCGGCGAGTTTATGAAGAGGGCCGACGGTTCCGGCAGTAGTCGCGCCGCTTGACGGGCGGATAAGCGCAGGTTATAATGCCTGCAAGAATAAGGCCCTCACCCCCAACCCCTCTCCCACGCTGCGGGAGAGGGGAGGCAGAGACACCAGCCTCCGCCACTGTTCCCCTCCCCCTGTGCTTGGGGGGAGGGCTAGGGAGGGGGGCCAAAGGAGTGAAGACAGCATGGCGGCATTGACGCTGACGTTGGACACCTATCGAGATAAGGTTTTCGGCGGATGGCAGGGCAAAAGCGCGGGCCTGACGCTCGGCGCGGGCCAGCGCGGTCAACTGACGCCGGGCCGCAACAACTTCTATAGCCCCGTTCCCGGCCAGCCGGTCGCCAGCGTCGCGCTCGATTTCCCGCTGGTCTGGCTGGAGGTGATGGAGCAGGTCGGGCCGGAGGTCGCGCCGGAAGACCTGGCCGTCGCCTGGCTGGAACATCTCGACTACCAGCAGGACGAGTTCGGCTATGCTGCGCTGAACCTGCGGCGCGGCCTGCCGCCTCCGGCATCGGGCGCGCACGCCAACTGGTTCCGGCACGCGACGGGCGGCCTCCTGCGCGCCGACTTCTGGGCCATGCTTGCGCCCGGCGCGCCGCAGGTCGCCGCCGCCTACGCCTACCACGACGCCAAACTCGACCACAGCGAGGACGGCCTGTGGGCCGCGATGTTCCTGGCCGCGCTCGACAGCGCCGCCTTCTTCCTCACCGATCCGCTCACGCTGGTCACCATCGGCCTGGCGATGATCCCGCGTACCTGCCGCACGGCCCGCGCCATCAAGACCGCGCTGGCCGCCGCGCAGCGCGCCGCGCCCTGGCTGGAAGCGCGCGAGAGCATTCAGCACGAAGTCGGGCATCCGAACTTTACCGACGTGGCGCAGAACCTGGGTTTCTTCACGGTGGGCCTGTTCTACGGCATGGGCGATTTCGGCGGGTCGCTCTGCGCGGCGGTCAACTGCGGCTACGACGCAGAGATCGTCGGCGGGGCGCTCGGCGGCACACTCGGCATCCTGCGCGGCGGCAGCGGCCTGCCCGCCAACTGGACGCGGCCCATCGGCGACATCGTCATCCCGGGCCTGGGAATGCGCGACTTCGACGCCCCGCAGACCATCACGGCGGTCACGGAGCGGGTCATCGCGGTCGGGCGGCGCGTCGTGGCCGAACGCTGCCCGGATGTGGAGATCGTCGAGCCTATCGAACCGATGACGCCGCCAGCGCCCCCGCCGCCGGACAGTCCGATGCCTTCGCCAGCCGACCTGCCGGAAGACGAGACGCCCACGGTCACCGGCGCGGCGCTGCCGCCCGC
>DASRGL010000545.1:0-17119 GCA_035651115.1 Chthonomonadaceae bacterium | reverse complement strand
TCCTTCGCCAGCTTTTCGATCTGGATGCCCTGCTTCTTGACCTCGGCCATCTCCTCGCGCTGCTGCTTGGACCAGAACGCGGGCAGGGTGGGAAGATAGAAGAGCAGGAACAGGGCCAGCGTCACGACGAGGCCGACGCCGAGTTCGCGCGGGAGGCGGGCCGGATAGAGCGCCCTGATATTGAGATCGGCGGCGTGCTGTTCCGCGTCGGTCAACTGGGCGGCATAGAACGCTTCGGAGCCGGGCGCGTGCTGGCTCTGGAACTCGACCGCGCTGCTAAGCCGCTCCTTGAGGTCGGCGCGGCGCTCGGTCAGGCGGGCGACATCGAGCGGGGTGAGCGGGCGCAGGAAGGCCAGCACGATCCCGGCCAGCAGCCCGACGCCGATGACGGTGGCGAGCGTCCAGGGGGGCGGCGTCTCGAACAGCCGCAGCTTGCTCATCCCCACGACCAGCAGGCAGGCGACGGACGTGACGCAGAGCGCGCCCGACAGGAACCGCAGCAGCAGCAGCGCGCGGATTCGGCGCGCGGCGGCGGTCAGTGTGTCGCGCAGCGCAGGCGGCATCGGCGTGGCAGCAGGCGCGTTCTGGAACCGAGATGTGTGAATGCTCATGGCTTTCTCCTGCCGGGCATTGAAATACCCGTCTGGCAAGCCTACGGCTAATCGTCCTGCGGACGAAGCGCTTATTGTGTCTGCCTCTTCGTATCGTATTCGCCTGCATACGAAGGCAGAGACTTTCCAACCGGGGCGTCCGCTAGGACGCTTGGCGCGTAGCGTCTCCCAGACGGGTATTTTAATGCCCGGTCTGGGTTCTCCGCGAAGCCAGCGGCAGCATCAGGGCCAGCGACAGCCCGCCGACGAGCAGCCACAGATAGGTCGTCACCTGCCACATCGGGGTCGTGCTGAGGAGCAGGGGACGCGAATCGAAGTAGTTGCCGCGCCCGCCGTTCAGAGAACTCATCTGGATAAGAGACTGAACCGGGTTGAAATAGTACAGGTTGATGGACGGGCCAGGCGGCGTCTCGCTATTGGCTCCGACGCGGGCCAACTCCGGGCCGACCCATATCCACAGGAGGAACAGGTAGGCCAGGCAGAGCGCGACCCACCGGTTCCGAAACGCGACCGAGAACAGCATACAGAGCAGCGCGAATCCGCCTGCCGATACCAGCAGGACGAGCGCCGCCTGTGGAAAGTCACCGGCCAGCGGGTCTGCGGCTGCCGCAGATTTAGACGCCTGTCCAGGCGGCGAGGCGACGCCATCGGGCGGAACCGGAGCCGTCTGTGCCTGTGTGATCTGGGGAGTCGTCGGGTTCGAGGCTGCGCCGGAATGCAGAATGTCTCCGGCATGGCCGACCAGCACGAAACCGAACCCGTAGAGGCCGAGCGCGAACAGGGTCATCAGCAGCACGAACGGCAGGCCCGACGCCATCCGGCCTTGCCGCAAACCCTGCGGCGTCCAGCCTCCGGCCAGGTAGCTCGGGAAGCGGCGCGCTTCGTCGGGCCGCAGGTCGCCCGTCGCGAAGATGGGGATGAGCAGCAGGAGCAGCGTGCCGGTAATGATCAGCGAGGTCAGCGGCGGGTCTACCTGTATCTGCACCGCCTGCGCCGCCCGGTTGTACCACGCCTGAAGCCACCAGAGCGTGAGGCTTAGCAACTGCACGCCGAGTACCAGCAGCGTCAGACCGCGCAGCAGCGGCGCGCGCCGTTCCGGATAGGACTCGATATTGGTCATCGCGATGGCGGAGAGCAGCAGCCCGCCCAGCACGCAGAAGACCGCAAACCCCAGGCCGGTCGGAACCTGGAAGCCGAAAAAGCGGTTGCCGAACCAGGTCTCGCCAATGGCCCGGAATATCTGGAAGACCAGGTCGCTGTTGGAGTTGGGAGACATCAGGGCGGCAACCGTGCCAAAGCCCAGAAAGACCGGCAGAATGAGCGTCGCGTAGGTATAGAGGACAGCGGCAGAGGTCGAGCGGGCGATGGACGACCACATCAGGCCCATCGCGCCGACCAGCAGGCTGCCCATCAGCAGCAGCAGGTAGGAACTGACGACCATGCCGGGGTCTACGCTGCCGAGCATGAAGCAGATGGAGATGAGCGGCAGCGACGACACCAGCAGCAGCGCCGTGAACGCGACTGCCGACAGCAGCTTGCCCGCGATGATGCTCCGGCGGGAGAGCCGCGTCATCGTGAGCATGTCGAGCGTGCGCTGCTCCTTCTCGATGGTCAAGGAACCGCTCGTGATGGCCGGGGTGATGAACAGGACGAGGAACACCTGTGTGACCATGACCCAGTTGAACATCTCGGCCCCGATGCGCGACGCCTCCGATGCGCCGACGCCCCGGTTCTGCACCTGGTTCAGCCAGCCGAAATAGTTGAGCAGCAGCACCAGCGAGAGGAAGCCCAGGTAGCCGAGCAGAATCCAGTAGGCGCGCGCCCCCCGCATCCGCACGCGCATCTCTTTGACCAGCACCGGATTGTCGGGCCGCAGCCCCGCCCCTATCGCCATTTCAAACCTCGCTTTACCCACCCCCCGGCCCCCTCCCCACAAGAGAGGGGCCGAGGGTGGGTCACTACGCCACCTGCCCCTTCGTCACGCGCAGGAACACGTCTTCCAGGTCGGTCTCCGGCGTGTAGAAGGAGCGCACCTTGATGCCCGCCTCCACCAGCGCCGTCAGCACCCGATACTCTTCATCTACCTCGCCGACATACCCGATCTGCAACAGGCCGCCGGTCGTCCCGGCGTTGTGTCCGTTGCGCTGCAAGGTCTGCGGGCGGGCGGGCGCGTCGGGAGTCTCCTCCGCGCCGTCGTCGGCGTCGCCGCGCTGCCGCCGCCCGCTCAGCATCTTCACCTCCCGCACGACTTCGCCCATCTGGAGCAGCAGGTCGTGCGCCCGCTCCAACTCGTCCACGATGCCGATCTCGATGGTATGCTGCCCGCGCACCTGCCGCGCAATGGTGTTCACGTCGCCCGCCACGATCAGTTCGCCGCGCTCGATGATGCCGATCTTGTTGCAGAACTCCTCCATCTCCGGCAGGATGTGCGACGAGATGATGATCGTCTTGCCCATCGCCTGCAGCTCTTTGAGCAGTTCGCGGATCTCGATGCGGGCGCGCGGGTCGAGGCCGGAGGCCGGCTCGTCCAGCAGCATCACCTTCGGGTCATGCACCAGCGTCTTGGCGAGGCAGAGGCGCTGCTTCATGCCGCGCGACAGGGCCTCCACGTAGGCATCTTTCTTCCCGGTCAGGTCGGTCAGGGCCAGCACGTCGTCAATGATCTGCGGGCGCTGCTGCTTGGGGATGCGGTAGGCGGCAGCGAAGAAGTCCAGATACTCCCACACCTTGATGTCGTCGTAGACGCCGAAGAAGTCCGGCATATACCCGACGATAGAGCGCACCTGCTCCGGGTATTTCACGACATCCAGGCCAGCGATATAGGCCGTGCCGGAGGTCGGCAGCAGGAGCGTGGCGAGCATCTTGATGGTCGTCGTCTTGCCCGCCCCGTTGGGGCCGATGAAACCGAAGATGTCGCCCTGTTCCAGTTCCAGGCAGAGGTCGTTCAGGGCGGGTTCCGGCTTGTCTTTGTACTCTTTCCGCAGGTGGCGGATGTCTATCATCGGAGGCATCGAGAGTCGCTCCTTTTGGACATAACCCCCCGTCCCCCTTCCCTAAAACGTTCGTTCCTCACTGGGAAGGGGGAGAGTGCAAATTGGTAGCTTTTCCCTTATACTGAACTCGGAAGCGAGTTGGAAGCAAGGGAGCGGCTTTGTGTTTTGGCTCCCCCTTCCCAGCGCAGCGTTTTAGGGAAGGGGGACGGGGGTTAGGTCATTCATAAGCCAGCGCGCGAAAACGAGCGATCATATACGTGAGCAGCAGCACACTCATCGCCGCATAACCGAACAGGCCGCCGAGCAGCGCGACTTTGCTCTGCCATCCGGTCGGATCGAACAGCGCCGCGACGAGCCGGATCGGATTGAACCAGGTGATCGGCGATGTCTCGAACAGGCGAAAGTCGCCCGTCAGCGTGCTGAGCAGCGAGGCGAACAGCGCCGTGCCGATGCAGAGAACGCCGATGACGAGGACATACGACGTGACAATGGCATAGAGCGTGCGCTTGAGGCGCAGCGAGAGAAACAGGCCGATGGTCGCGAAGAAGAAGGCCGAGACGCCCATCAGCAGGTAGGCCACGCAGAACTGCCAGGGGGCGACATAGTCGGAGGAGGCGACCCCGCCCAGCGCGGCGCGCGCCCAGCCGAACAGGGTGAAGGGCAGGAAGATGCCCAGGATGATGCCGACGGAGGCGAGCCGCGCCAGCAGCTTGCCCAGCACGATCTCGGCGGGCTGAAGGCGTGTAAAGAGGAGCATCTCCCAGGTCTGCTGCTCTTTCTCCTGCGTGATGGCGTTGGCCGTCAGCGAGGGCGCGACCAGGCAGATGATCATATATTGCAGCACGACTGCGACCGTCCAGGCTTCCTTGCCGGTCGAAGGCGAAGCGTCGCCGAGCATCCAGACCATGCCCTGCCAGTAGAACCAGAGAATGCCCAGCGCCACCAGAAGGCCGATGCCGATGCGCGTCGGCGTGGGCTGGCGGAGGCGAAAGCGGAGCAACAGTTCTTTGCGCAGCACGGGATTATGGATCATTTGAAGATTCCCTGCCGCGAGCCGAGCGGCGTCACGTCTTCCAGCACGCGCGGGGGCGGAGCCAGGAACGGGTTCGCAGCGGCGCGGAGCGCGGGCGGCGCGTTTGCCGGAAGGGGCAGATGCGCCACCAGCAGATTGACCTCCTCGCCCGCCGGACTCTGCCCGTTCACCTGCACGTTCAGGATCGGATCGTAGCACCAGCCGACGAACACGTTGGCGGCGCGTCCGAAGGTTTCGGCGGCCTCATTCACGAAAGGCGAGCCGTAGTTCTGCCCGTTGCTGGCGAGCGCCTGCGCGAGACCGTGCCGTATCTTATCGCGCGCGGCGTTCTCGTTTCCTCCCGAAGCGGCGTCCGTTTCCGAGTCCGAGGTGTCCGGCAGCCGGAGGCTGCTGGAGCCGTTGCTCTTGTTCCACAGAATCGCCTGCTGCTTCGTCTCGCCCGGAGCCAGATCGCCCAGGGAGACGGTGTCGTTGCCATTGACCAGCGCGCAGTCTTTGAGGGCGAAGCGCGTCCTGTTCGTCACCGTGACCTGGACTTTCCCGCCATCGAGCCACTGCGTCTGCGCCGCGAGAGGGCCGCCGAGCGGGGCGAGTACGGGCGTGTCGAAACTGCGCTTATCCCACAGTTTGATGAGCGCGCCGCGCAGCGTCGTCGTCTTATCGTGTTCCACCGTCAGCGAGTCGGTGAGGGCGGTGTCGCTGGCGTATATCTCGCTCGGCGCGACGGTGCGATACGAGCCGCCCTCGCCTGCGCCGCCAAAAGTGATGTCGTAGGCGGCGCGGCCCGGCGAGTAGACGGTCATCTGCGCGTAGCCTGCCGCCTGATCCGAGTTGGCGATGGTTTCCAGCACGACGGCGCGATTGACGGTCAGCAGTCGGCCCTTGATGGACTGCGCGATGACGTAGGAGGCGACGGTGAAGCCGCAGATCAAGAGCGGCGCGGTCAGCCAGGCCAGTTCCCGCTTGTCCAGCTTTTTAAGGAGAAGATAGCTGACCGGGACGAGCAGCAGGAGATAGGCGGCGAGGAAGATGGCGACCGTCCACCAGGAGGGCGTGTTGCCCGCCTGCTGGCCCGCCAGCGCGTCGGCCAGAGGCGTGCTGGCGTTACCGCCATAGTAGAAGCGCCGGTCATCATTGGCAAGGCTGGCAAGCGCGCTGCGCGGCGAGACGGCATTGTTGCCGCAGCGCAGCAGATCGCGCCAGAAGGCAGGCGCTCCCGCCCAACCCCGAAACTCCGGCGCGAGATAGTCGAACGCCGTGAAGACGATCACGCCTGCGCCATAGGGCCGCGAGACCACGAGCGGCAGCCGATCTGTGCCGAACAGTACGCCCGCGTCCGGCTTGAGCGTTCCCGTTGTGCAGACGATCCTCGAGTCCGGGGGGAACGACGCGCGATAGCGCGGGTAGAGAGCCAGATTGAGGTCGGCCTGCGTGGTTCCGGTCGGCTGAAGGGGAAGGAGTTCGGAGAGGAACTGGCCTTTCAAGCGCGCCAGGTCGCTGCCGCCAGCAAGGATGAGCAGTCCGCCCTGCCGCACATACTCCCGGATCGCCTCCTGCTGGTCTTCCGTCAGGCTGTCGGTCGGCAGATCGGCCAGCGCGATGGCGTCTATCATCGCATAGCCCTGCGCCATGTCCGGCAGCGCGCGCGAATCGGCGTAATGCACCTGCGTCGTGGCGAACTGCGCCGCGCCGCCGCCCTGCATCATCAGGCCGTTGATGGCGGCCGGATTGACGTGCCGATGCACCAGGGCGAGCCGTTTCTTCATCAGGAAGTTGAGGCCGCTGCCATCGCGGGTGAGGGCGAGGACGTTGAAGGTCTCCGCGCTGACGGCGGCGGGCAGGGAGAGCGACTTTTCGGCCAGCTTGCGGCCTTCCATCAGCAGGCGCGCGGTGATCTCCGTGTTTCCGGCCCCGGCGCCGCCCATCATCGGCGCGGAGCGGGGCAGGCAGACGAAATGCAGGGCTTCGTTGAGCGGGCCGTCGTGGAGGGGAACGCGGCGCGTGTAGAGGGTCGTGCGCCCCTGAAATGTCGCGGACAACTGCAACTGCCCGACGCCGTTGACGCCCTGCCCGCCGAGATAGATCGTGACCGGCGTCCAGGTGTCGGGACGATAGCGGGAGGGCAGGCCGCTGCCCGGCCCGAACCCGATCAGACCGTCTATATCCACCGCTCCCGCGCGTCCCACGCCTGCCAGCAGCGCGCACAGCATCAGCAGGCCGGGCCAGGATGCGCGCCCCAGGCGGCAGAGTGCAAACGCAGAGCGAAGGGCGAAATAGGCGAATCTCATGGGTAGTGCGACCTCTGGAAAGCGCTCTCTACTGAATGCCGGGCTTGTTCTTCCGGCTTCTATATGAAGAGACGCGCCCAGATGACACACAGGCGCGTCTGCTATTCGGAAAAATCGCTTTGCCGGGTGCTAAACGTACCCGTCTGGAGGGCCTCCGGCCAACCGTCCTGCCGGACGGGAACTGCATTGGGCGTCCGCGAGGACGCTCGGCGCGTAGCGCCACCGAGACGGGTACGTTTAGTACCCGCCCACAGAGGCTAATGCCCCGCCGCCTCCAGGACTTCATCGGGGATGTCGAAGTTGGCGTGGACACTCTGCACATCGTCATCCGCTTCGAGGGCGTCCATCAGCCGGAGCATCTGCGCGGCCTCCTTGCCGTCCAGAGCGACCGTATCGGTCGGCTCCATCGTGTACTCGGCGTTCAGGATGGGGATGTTGGCCGCCTCGATAGCCTGGCGCACCGCCGCGAAGTCCTCCGGCTGCGTGATGACCGAGTAGGTCTCTTCATCGCTGCGCACATCGTCCGCGCCCGCTTCGATCGCCGCGTTGAACAGCGTCTCCTCGTCGGTCGCGCTCCTGGCGATGGTGATCAGCCCAATAGGACGGAAGCGATACGAGACGGAGCCGGACTCTCCCAGACGTCCGCCATGTTTGCTGAAGATACTACGGATGTTGGGAACCGTTCGGTTTCGGTTATCTGTCGCGCACTCCACCAGCACGGCGACGCCACCCGGCCCGTAGCCCTCATAGGTCACGTCTTCATAGGTCACGCCCTCGATCTCGCCCGTGCCGCGCTGGATGCTGCGCTTGATGTTGTCCGCCGGCATCGAATTTTCGCGCGCCTTCTGAATGGCGAGGCGCAGGCGCAGGTTCGAGTCCGGATTGCCGCCTCCCGCCTTCGCCGCCATGATGATCTCTTTTGCCAGTTTGGTAAACAGGTTGCCCCGCTTGGCGTCCTGCGCGCCTTTGCGGAGGCGTATATTATGCCATTTCGAATGTCCAGACATCGGGCATAATCTCCTTTCCGGTATCTATCGTGTCTGCGTGGAGGTTCGGCTGAAATCGGGGCGGACGGGAGCCGATGGCTCCCGAATCGCCTCAGAATTATATCACCAAAGCCGCCTGCCCGTCAAACAAAGGGAAGTATCCGAATTCATGTGGGCAGGCAGTCAATGCGCGCGAAATGCGTACATTGACACGGGTGCGCGCGTCTGCTATACTGCTGGCATC
Organism: Chthonomonadaceae bacterium; assembly: GCA_035651115.1. Taxonomy (GTDB): domain Bacteria; phylum Armatimonadota; class Chthonomonadetes; order Chthonomonadales; family Chthonomonadaceae; genus DASRGL01. Next base: position 8,964 of record DASRGL010000545.1, on the reverse strand, counting down.
GCCCCCGGTCTCCGCCGGACGCTTGCGGCGCTCCGGGCGGCCCACTTCCTAACTCTGAGGTAGCTTGCCATGCTCCGCGCTCTCGTCACCGGCGGCGCCGGTTTCCTGGGTTCCCATCTGTGCGACCGACTGCTCCAGGAGGGTCTGCATGTCGTCGCTATGGATAACCTGGTCACCGGCTCCACCGACAACATCGCTCATCTGGTGGACAACCCTCGCTTCCGCTTCATCCACTACGATGTCACCGAGTACCTCTACCTCGAAGGCCCGCTCGATTTCATCTTCCACCTCGCCTCGCCCGCCAGCCCGGTGGACTTTCCCACCAAGCCCATCCAGATTCTCAAGGTCAACGCCCTCGGAACGCACAAGAGCCTGGGACTGGCAAGGGCGAAGGGGGCGCGCTTCTTCCTGGCCTCCACCTCCGAGATCTACGGCGATCCGCTGGTGCATCCGCAGACCGAGGAGTATCTGGGCAACGTCAATCCGATCGGCGTGCGCGGCGTCTACGATGAATCCAAGCGCTTTGCCGAGAGCATGACGATGGCCTATCAGCGGTATCACGGCCTGGAGACCCGGATCGTGCGCATCTTCAACACCTACGGGCCAAGAATGCGCCTGGAAGATGGGCGCGTGGTTCCCAACTTCATCGGGCAGGCATTGCGGGGAGAGCCGATCACCGTGTATGGAACAGGGAAGCAGACGCGCAGTTTCTGCTATGTCTCGGACTTGATCGAGGGGTTCTGGCGGCTGATGAACTCGGACATCAAAACGCCCGTCAACATCGGCAACCCGACAGAGCGGACGATGACCGAGTTCGCCGAGCAGATCAAGGCGCTGACGGGCAGCAAGAGCGAGATCGTGTTCGTGCCGCTGCCGACCGAGGACGATCCCAAGCAGAGGCGACCGGACATCACGAAGGCGCGGGAGTTGCTGGGCTGGGAGCCGAAGGTCGGCCTGGAAGAGGGCTTGCGGCTGACCATTGACTACTTCAAAGGCAAATTGGCCCTCACCCCCTAGCCCCCTCTCCCACAGCGTTGGGAGAGGGGAACTGTAGGGGCGTTGCTTGCTGCGCCCTGACTTGCTCCCTCCCCTTCACAAGGGGAGGGCTAAGGGAGGGGCTTTCCAGGAAAGGAGAGATTCGATGCGGATTCGACGCACGCTGATTGGAGTGGCGCTGCTCTGTGCGGCGACGCTGCTTGTCGCTTGCGTCTCATCGCAGCGCGACGCACAGGCGGCCCGCCGCGCCGGGAAAAAACGCCTGCTCGTCGTCACCGTGACAAAGGGATTCCGGCACGACAGCATCCCCGTCGCGGAGGAGACGATCCAGAGCCTCGGCGAGAAGACAGGGCGGTGGGACACGGATTTCGTCCGCACGGACGAGGAGATGCAGGCGAAGATGAGCCGCGCCGCGCTCCAGAACTACGATGCCATCGTCTTTGCCAACACGACCGGCACGCTGCCTCTGCCCGACCCGCAGGGCTTCCTCGACTATATCAAGGCAGGACACGGTTTTGTGGCGATGCACTCCGGCAGCGACACGTTCCATGAGTGGCCGGGCGGCTCTCCCGGCGAGGTTTCGGCCTATGTCAGGATGCTCGGCGCGGAGTTTGCGGGGCATCATCGGCAGTGCGCGGTGGACGCGCATCTGCTCGACCCGAAACATCCAGCCTTGAAGCCGATAGCGGCGGCAGGCGCGCACACTCCCGTGACGACGGTGAGCGACGAGCAACTGCAAAAGGCGTCGGTGGCGCAGGGAGCGACCTGGAAGGCGTTCGACGAGATCTATCTGTTCAAGAACATAGATCGGGCGAATATGCGCGCGCTGCTCACCCTCGATAAGCATCCGAACGACGGCAGCCCGGAGGCCAATCAGCCTGGCGAATATCTCGTCTCCTGGTGCAAATCCTACGGCAAAGGCCGTGTCTTCTACACCTCGTTCGGCCACCGCCAGGAGATGTGGCGCGATCCGCTCTACCAGCAGCATATCACGGGCGGCATCGAATTCGCGCTCGGCCTGGCAAAGGGTTCTACACAGCCCAATCCGCTCTAAAATCGAACCGGGCAGAGACGCACTGTCTCTGCCCGGGAACTTCTCTAGAGAAGTCGGAATATTTTCGGGAACGAATAACGCCGATACGCCGTCTCATCAATGTATTCATAGCTCCGGGCTGACGCTCTCTTGCCATGACTGTAAGAAAGCCATGCCCTCTTGTGAATACATCGGAGACGGCAGCGGTAGCTCTGCTAGGTCTGCCGTCTCCCTTTTCAGGCGGGCAGACCGCGTCACTCTCTTGAAGCTACCAACCAACAGACGAGACCTGCCGTAAAAAGGTTCCTCCATCTTTACCTCCTCGCTTTCGCTTCCAGACCCTGAAGATTCGGCATCGAACCGGTCGCCTTGCGAGTCCGCGAGGGCGGCCGTTCCGCCGCGCGCCCGGAGGCGTGCCGCGCCCGTCGTCCGGCAGCCCCCGCAAAAATACGTGCAGAAGCCCTCCCGACCTGCCGACAATCAGAGACGAGGAACTCCGACAGGAAAGGAGGTGAAGCCTACATGGTCACTCCCTCGACCTCTCTCCCAATTCCCATCCCCGCCAGTGGCGGCGCAGAGGGCCTGGACACGAGTCCGGCTTTGGGCGCAGGTTCTGTAGCGGCCCGAAACAGCGCGCAGAGCGCCGGGCCGTTTGCGGCGGCGCTCGGTCACGCCTTTGCGCAGCAGCAGAGCGGCGTCCCGGCGCAGGCAGGCAAGCCCGATGCGGCGAGCCAGGCTGCCGGTACGCAGGCGGGAATGAACGCCCCGTCGGAACCGGCTCAGATAATGGAAATGCCCTCCATTGCGGCCTCGCCGGAAATCTCCGTCTCTGCCGCAAGCGGGAAATCGGAGAGTGCAACAAACCACCAGGAAGAGACCGAAATACCCGACGTCTCGGTTGCCTATGCGCCGCCTGTCCCTATGATGGGCGTGCCGATACCGGCAGCGACTCTGTCGGTTCCCTCTGTTCCAACGGCAGCGATTCCCCAGAATCCTGTCCTGTCGGTTTCGCCGATGTCCGCAGCAGCGGAGGTGCCGATGCCCACGACAAAGACGCCGCTGTTACCGGAGGAGACTGCGCCGGTTTCGTTCGTTCCGGCGGTCCCGGCTCCGGCGACGTCTGCCGTCGTGGTTCCAACGACGGCCATGACATCGGCTGTGCCGACATCCGCAGCAGAGGCGCTGTCCCCGGCGAGGATGGCGGCGAACGGGGCGATACAGCAGGCAGAGACGGTCTCTCTCTCCATGCCGCCGACGGCCCCGGTGACGAGTGCGCCCGGAGTGTCGTTCGGCGCACAGGTCCCCACTCCAATTGCGGTGACGCTGCCTCCGGCGGCGAACCCGTCCGGGCCGCCGCCCGTTGTCACTGCGCAGACGCCCTCCGGCGTTCCGCGCATGACCCCCGCGAACCAGTCCCCCAGCGCTCCTATGGACTCGCACGTGAGCCAGATTCCGCTTGCGTCGGGAGTAGGGGATGCTCCTCAACCGACCGTCTCCGCGCCATCGGCCCCGGCTCCTCTGGCCGCCGCGCCGCAGATGCCTGCGGTCACATCTCCACCGGCGCAGAGCGCGCCGCCGTCGGCGGAACCTCTGCCCGGTGAACCGCCGACATTCGTCCGCAGCGCACCGGCGGCGCTTGTCGGCGTTGCGCCGGTAGCGCGCCTCAGCATGGAGACGCCGACGCCGCAGCCTGCTCGCCCGCCAGTAACGGCGGACGTGGCTGTGGTTGTGCCACAAAGCGCGAACGCCCTGCCGACGATGGAAACCGGGACGCAAGCCCCGGTTCCGGCGGCGGCAAGCCAGGCAAAGAGCGCGGCGCCCGCTCGAAGCGCCGCCGTGCCTGCGCCGGGCGTGGTCTCGCTTCCCTCCGGCGCTCCGCACGCAGAGAACACTCCCGTTCTCGTGACGACGCCGGAATCACCGACTGGAACCGAGCCGACAAGCGCGCCTGCGGCCCTGCCGACTGCCGCGCAGCGGCTCGATCATATAGACAGGCTGCTGGCGACCGGCGACCTGCCGGTGGCGCGCGCCGCCGTGCCTGCGCCGAACGCGCCGCAGGTCGGGACGCTGCCGATGGCGTCGTCTGCGACAGCCTCCGGCACGCCGTTGCCAGCGCCGGTAACGCGCCACGCCGAACCAAACGCGCCGGCAGCGCACAGCACGGCCCCTGCCAGCACGCAGGGCATCCCAATCAGCGTGCGCCCGGCAGCGCCGCAGGGCATCGCTGCTGCCGACCCGGCGGTGTTGGCCCCGGCAAACGCGCAGACAACGGCGGTGGACGCCTTCGGCCCGGAACCGATCCAGCCGCTCACGCCGCTTCCCTTCGCGCTGGCCGCCGCCAACCCGCCGGCCAATGCGAAAGGAACCGGCGTTCCCGCCGGGGCGGAACCGACCGAGAACATCACGCTCCTCTCCGACCGTGCGCTGACCTCTCATGCCGGGGCGATCTCTCTCGCCTCGACGCACACGGAGGGCCGCGCGGCGACCGGCCAGGGGCGCGATACGCACGACGAACCGCAGCCACCGGTCGAAGCGCCTGCGCCTCGACCGACGCCGAATGTGGCGACGGTGGATGCCTCCCATCAGAGCGCGGGCAGGATCACACCTGCTCCGGTCTCCGCGCCGACAGCGCGCCCCGGCCTTACCGCCGAGCGCGCCCGGATCGTGGAGCAGGTGACGCGCCATCTCCAAGCGATGCGCCTGACGAACGGACGCGGGGAGATCACGCTGCGCTTGCAGCCCGAATCGCTCGGCTCTCTGCATATCACGGTCGCCTCGCGCGCCGAAGGGGTCCTGGCCCGCATCGTCGCGCAGACCGAACAGGCGCAGCATGTGATGGAGTCCGCCCGTGGCGAACTCCGCGCCGCTCTGGAAAGCAGGGGACTGCGCCTGCACGATCTGGATGTCTCGGTCGGGCAGGGGGCCGTTTCCGATGGACGCACGGCCTTCGGCAGTTCTTACCAGACACCGCAGGAACGCGCCGAGACCGCCTACGGGCGCTCCTTCGCGCGGCCTGTCGTCCCGGCGGAGACGCTCGAAGCGGTCACACCGCTCCCGGCTCTGGCCGCTCTGAGCGGTCGCCACAGCGCCTCTCGCCTGGACTACCGGGCCTGAACGTCTGCCCGAAGCGGAACGCTCTCGTTCCGCTTCGGGCCATCACTCTGAAGCGCAACCTCGCAAAGGAGGTTCTGAAATATGGCTATCAACTCGGTCAATGGCGGGAGCGGCTACAGTTCGCTCACCGATGCTACCCGACAGATCGCGAATACGCAGCAGTTGGGGCAGGACGCTTTTCTGAAGCTCCTGGTGACCCAGCTTACCAATCAAGACCCGCTCGAACCGCAGGATCAGTCGCAGTTCCTGGCGCAGTTGGCCCAGTTCTCTACGGTCGAGGGCATCAACAACATACAGACCAGCCAGAGCCGCCAGCAGGCCGCCGGTCTGCTCGGCAAGACGGTGGATGCGATGGTTGTCAAGGACAATACCACGCACGTTGTCAGCGGCAAAGTCAATTCGGTGCGCTGGGACAGCGATGGCGTCCATCTCGGCGTAACCGGCAGCACGGACGAGGTCACGCTCGACCAGTTGATGCAGATACGCGATAACTAGCAGAAGGTGAGCTGGCTATGGCCGACCCGACACGCATACAGAGGGTGCAAGCCCCTCACATACCGCACGAGACCGGCCCGGCAGCAAAGGCGGCGAAGGGGGCCGCAGGCGCGAACTCCTTCGCCGAACTGCTGCGGGCGCGGCAGGGCCTCGCGCCTGCTCCGCCGGTTCCGTCACGTGGCGCAGTCGCGCCTGCGGCTTCGGAATCGGTGCGGTTTTCGGCGCACGCGCAGACCCGCCTGCAATCGCGGCAGATCGCGCTGGAAGCCGGGCATCTGGATCGGCTGCAAGGCGCGGTACAGCGCGCCGCCAGCAAGGGCGCGCGCGATGCGCTCGTTCTCATGGACGACCTGGCGATGGTCGTCAGCGTTGTCAATCGCACGGTCGTGACCGTCGTGGACAAAGACAATCTCAAGCAGAACGTCTTCACCAATATTGACAGCGCCGTGATCGCTTGAAAACCAGAACCCCTCCTCTACAGAGGGGTAGGTCGCAGGCTGGACCGCCGTTACCGAAACATGCGGAAGCCTGCCCTGGCTCTTCTCCGACCGACTGAGGAGGAGAGCCGCGACACAATCAACGGAGGTCAGACTACTCATGCTACAGGCCATGTTCTCCGGAGTCAGCGGACTCCAGGCCCATCAGGTGCGACTCAACGTCATCGGCAACAATATTGCCAATGTCAATACGATCGGATTTAAGGCGGGGCGCGTCACGTTCCAGGATCAGTTGTCCCAGACGCTGCGCGCCTCCGCCCGACCCAGCGCCTCTGTCGGCGGCCAGAACCCGTCGCAGGTCGGCCTCGGCGTCGCGCTCGGCGCGGTGGATACCGTGCAGGCGCAGGGCAACCTGCAGACGACCGGCAAGCCGACGGATATGGCGATCCAGGGCAACGGTTTCTTCCTGGTCTCTACCGGCAACAACATCTACTACACGCGCGACGGCTCCTTCGATCTGGACAGTAACGGCGCGGTCGTCAACCCGGCGAGCGGCCTGAAACTGCTGGGCTATGTCGCCGATGCGAACGGCAACATAGATACCAGCCAGCAGATCACCAGCGATAGCGTCATCAACGTGCCGGTCGGAACGCTGACTTCCGTCAAACAGACGACGCAATCGAAGTTCCAGGGCAACCTGGACGCCGCCGCTGCCCTGCAGTCCACGAACATCAAGGTGAGCGGCGAACTGGATACCGCCGCTCCCGCCGCGCCGATGAATTCGACAGTCTATGATGCGCTGGGCAACCCCCATACAGTCCAGATCGCGCTCTCCACGCCGGTGCATAACCCGGCGGCGGGCGCGGGCGTGCCGGCGGGCGCGACGCAACGCTGGAACGTGGACATCAGCCTGGACGGCGTCTCGCTCGGAACCCAGAAGATGTACGCCGTCCCCAACGGTTCCGGCGGGAATAACTTCGTCTTTACGGACTCGGCCAATCCCGGCAACTCGCTCGGTTCGACCCTGACGCTCAACGTCAGTGGGAGCAATGGCGCGCCCAATTTCCCGCTGACGGTGGACTTCGGCGGATTGCAGGCTGAGTCGAAGGTGACGGCGGCTTCGAATGGTCAGGGCGGCACCAACCCGATCCAGACCACCATCGTCACGCTCAATGGCAACCTGAACCTGGATGGCGGCGTGCCGGTCGTCAGCACGAAGACGATCTTCCGCGCGGACGGCACGGCCTTCAATGTGCGTATGACCTTCTCCAATCCGGTCTATAGTCCGGCTGCCGGCCTGAACGTGCCGCCCGGCGCGCTGCAGCAGTGGGACATGAAGGTAGAGGTGGATACGGTTCCGCCCAGCGGATATACCACCGTCTACGACAGCAGCGTGGCCGGGAACCAGGAGTCGAAGGTCTACTATGTCCCCGGTTCCGGCTTTGTCACGGCGGACGGAGCCAATCCGGGCAATATCCTCAACAGCACGATACAGCTTGTGGCGGGCGCGCTGCCTCCGGGCAACTACAACCAGGGACTTCAGACGGCCAGCAACTTCCCCTTTACCATTGACCTGAGCGGCCTGACGACCACCAAGACGGCGAGCGTTGCGGACGGCCAGACGGGCAGCAATCCGGTCTGGAACACCTCGCTCAAGGTCTTCGACAGCCTGGGCGTCAGCCACCTGCTGAACTTCCAGTTCACGCGCGCCCTGGTCGGCGGCGGCGCTCCCGCTGCGGCGACCGCGCGCTGGGAGTGGACGGCCACGGAGAACGGCAATGTCGTCGCCAGCAGCACGACGAACGGCAACAACCCGCTCTTCTTCGACGCCGCCGGAAACCTGCTGATCACGCGCAACCAGACGCTCAACATCACGCCGCAGAACGGCGCGGCGCCGTTTCCGATCACGATAGACATGAGTTCGCTGACGCAGCTTGCCGGCGATTCGAGCGTGGCCGCCACTGTCCAGGACGGCTTCCCGGTCGGCACGCTCCAGAACTTCTCGATCTCGCAGGAGGGGCTGATTACGGGCATCTTCTCCAACGGGCAGACGCGCGTTCTCGGCCAGATCGCGACGGCCTCCTTCTCGAACCCGGCAGGTCTGGAGAAGATCGGGCAGAACCTGTTCCGCGACTCCAGCAACTCCGGTCTGGCACAGATCGGCCTGCCGAACATCAGCGGGCGCGGCAAGATCAGCACGGGCTTTGTCGAGATGTCCAATGTGGACCTCTCCACCGAGTTCACCAACCTGATCATCACGCAGCGCGGTTTCCAGGCCAATACGCGCATCATTACGATAGTGGACGATCTGCTTCAGGATGTCATCAATCTGAAGCGGTAGTAAAGCGCCTACCCCCTTCTTCATAGAGTTCGGGGGCGGACAGGCGGCAATCGCCCTGTGACGAGGCACGAGGGAAGGAATTCCCTCGCTGGGTAGCCTCCGGCTCAGTGTCCTGCGGACACGGTGCAGACCTAGAGTGGGTGCGTGTCCGCAGGACACTGGGCGGAACGCCACACAGCCAAGGGTTTCAACCCGTCGTACACTGTCCGCTTTTGTAGACAAGGGGGTAGGTCAGAAATACCCATGATCAAAGTCACCCGTTTCAATCACACCGAACTGATCGTCAATGCCGACCTGATCGAGTTCGTGGAGAACACGCCGGATACCATCATCACCATGCTGACGGGCCGCAAAGTGCTGGTGTTGGAATCGGCGGATGAGATCGTCCGGCGCGTCATCGCCTACCGGCGGGAAGCGGGCCGGGCGATACCGCGCCTGGATGGAGCGGACACCGAACGGATGGATGCGGAAGAGGCGGCCTGAACGACGGCGCCGCGCCGTTTTGGGAAAAGGTGAGAGTGGATGGACCTGGCGACCATAATCGGGAT
>DASRGL010000544.1:0-3307 GCA_035651115.1 Chthonomonadaceae bacterium | reverse complement strand
CTCTCGCTCGTGCGAGATACGCCCGCACGCAGGAAACGCGCCGGTGTTGCCGAAGTGAGAGGAGGAGAGATTGGGTTCGCGTTGGCTCTGGGAAAACTGCCCGCATTCTGGGCTTTGCTCAGGCAGGGAGGCGCAAAGGAGTAGAACCACCGATGAGCCAGAATTTCAACAAACAGAAGCGCGTCGTCTCGAAGATAGAGTATCTGGGCCATCTGGGAAAGCAGGCGACCCTGTTCTCTTCCGGCACGCTCGTATTTCTCCTCGGCGCGATGGGCGTTGCCATTGGCCTTATCTTGCTTGTCGGCATCCTGCTGATGGGGCTGATGCAGTGGGCCGACGATCCAGGAACCGAAGTTTCGGTCATATTGATGGGCCTGCTGGCTTGCTGTATCGCCAGCGGGATCTCTCTGCTGATCTGCAAGCTTGGGATAGGCATGATGGATAGCGCCGAGGAACTGGAGCCGGTCGTGCCGTTCACGCGCGATGCGGCAGACCAGTTCGCGGCGGAGGAGAGCCTGGTACGCGCCAGTTCGGAGCCTGCCCTGCCCCCGGAAGAGGTCTTGTTGCGTGCCGCCGCTTCCGGTTCGGAGACGCCTGCGGAACAGTTGTTGCGGGCGGCTGCTGATGCAGAAAGAGTAGCCCCCAACCGCGCCGGAACGTATCCGCAAACCCGTGCCGGTTCTCGACAAGCGCCCCATAATCTGGTATGATTGTTTCGCAATGCGAAATAACGCCGCCGGAATGAAACAATCGGCGGATTGGCGCGTCTGAAAGGGTAGCCGCTCCGCCTGTCTCGTGACGCCAGGAGGCGCGCCGCACAATCTCTGTGTCTTGAGGAGTTCTGGAATGCCGACCGGTTTCGCGTTCCCCTTCCGCTCTCTCGCGGCCTGCTGCTCGCGGCGGGCCGCGCTCTTCACCCTGCTGGCTCTGTTCTGCTCCGGCCTCTTGCCCTCCCCTGCCGCCCGCGCCGACGCCCGCGCCGCCCTGCCGCCCGCCGCCGGGGGCTTCAAGATGAAGGGCAAGGTGGTCGTCTACACGCCCGCCACGCTGGAAAACCATATAGACGGCGAGGCGGAGGCGGTCAAACGCTACGATTTCCGCCAGTGCGCCTATGCGGAGTATGCGCCCAACGGCCAGGGCAACCAGCTGATCACAGTGGACATCTTCCAGATGGGCAGCCCTCTGGACGCCTACGGCTACTATGCCAAGCAGCGCAACGCCCGCGCGCGCTTCCTCAAGATCGGGGCGGAAGGCTATCAGGAGCCGACCGCGCTCAACTTCTGGAAAGGGCCGTACTATGTACGCCTTGCCATCACCGCCTCCCATGCGCCGCCCGCCTTCCAGCAGGCCATGCCCAAGATCGCGCAGGCGGTCGCGGCCAAGCTGACCGGCTCGACCGGCCTGCCTCCGATGGTGAACCTGCTGCCGCCCAACCATGCGCCGCGCACCGAACAGTATATTCGCTCCAACATCGCGGCGCAGAGCTATATCGGCAACGGCGTCGTCGCGCGCTACCCGTCCGCCGGGCCGCAGGCGGAACTGTTTATCGCCGCCTTCTCGACGCCCGCCGCCGCAAAGCAGGCGTATTCGCGCTATCAAGCCTATCTGACCACGCCCGCCAACGTCGCCATTGGCGCGAAGCCCGCGCCGCTCAAAGGCATCGGCGACAGCGCGCTCGGCGTCCGCTCCAAGTTTACCGGCGAGGTCGCCATCGCAGTCAAGGGAAAATATCTCGTCGGCGTGCGCAAGGCAAAAGACGCCGCCAGCGCGCAGAATCTCCTCAAGGCGGCGGTCGCGCGGGTGAAATGAGACTTGCCCGCGCCGTATTGTAGACAGGGGCCAGGCCGCCCCAGACACTGGAAGGGAGTCAGGCATCATGGCAGAAAACAGGCCCACAAACACCTCCCGTTCGGAGAAGGCGCCGTCCCGGCGCAAATTCCTGGAGATCGCCGGAGGAACGGCGCTGCTCGGCGGCCTCTACGGACTGACCTGGTTCAAGCAGGACGAGTTCGCACAGCCCAAGCGAATCCGGCAGGTCGCCAAAGCCAGCGCGACGACGCCCGACATCGTCTGCGTGGAGGGCAATCCGCAGACCTACGGCGACATCACCGAGCGCGCCATCAACGAACTCGGCGGCATCGAGCGATTCGTCAAGAAGGGCGATAAGGTCGTCATCACGCCGAACATGGGCTGGATGCGGACGCCGGAGCAGGCCGCCGCCACGCACCCGGACGTGCTGCGCCGTCTGGTACTGCTCTGCGAGCGCGCCGGAGCCTCCCGCATCACCTGCATAGATTACACCCTCGACGACTGGAAACTCGCCTTCGACATCTGCGGCGCGCGCGACGCCGTGCGCGGCACGAAAGCCGTTCTGCTCTCCCCCACCGAGGTCTCCATGTACAAGCCGGTGGATATTCCCTCCGCCGTGCCGAAGACGACGGCAGACGGCAAGACCTACGACCCGCGCCACCATTTCAACCAGATCGAGCAGAAGCTGCCGCGCGACATCATCGAGGCGGACTGCTTCATCGTCAACCCGGTCGTCAAAGACCATGAGGCGGCGGTCATCACCATCGCGATGAAGAAGCTGATGGGCTGCATCTGGAACCGCAAGGACTACCATCGCTACGGCCTGCACGACTGCATCGCCGAACTGAACCTGTTCGTCAAGCCCACGCTGATCGTCACGGACGCCACCCGCGCCTTGCAGACGCGCGGCCCGAAAGGGCCGGGCGAGGTGACCACGCCGCACAAGGTCGTCGCGGGCATGGACCCGGTCGCGCTCGACTCCTACTGCTGCCAGTTCCTGACCGTCAAGGGCGTGACGCCGGACGCTGTGCCGCATCTGATACTCGCCAACAGCCTGGGGCGCGGGCAGGTGGACACGAGCATCCTGAACATCAAAGAGATCGCCGGGCCACAGGGAGCGTGATCTCGCGCCGCGTTATCGGGGGCTACTATGAGCGCCGTATCGGAAACAAGCCAGAAGCTGTACACCGCCGAAGACCTGGAGCGCCTCTCCGCGCAGGGCTATCGCTGCGAACTCATCCGAGGAGAACTCAAGGAGATGTCGCCCACAGGCGATGCACATGGTTACGCAACCTACCTGGTAACTCTGTATCTGGGAATGTTTATCGAAGAACATAGCCTCGGAAAAGGCTACGGAGCAGAAACCGGCTTCCAATTGGCGAACAGTCCCGATACCGTTCTCGCGCCGGACTTTGCGTTCGTGGCGAAAGGCAGAAAGCCGGATACGGTCGCCAAGACCTATGTGCCGTTCGTGCCTGATCTTGTCCTGGAGACACGC
>DASRGL010000543.1:0-8286 GCA_035651115.1 Chthonomonadaceae bacterium | reverse complement strand
GTCCGGCACGACACGCATAGTGGCAGGCAGACCGCTCTGATAGGTGGGCTTGGGTTCGTATCTGCTCGTGCCGCCCCCGCTGCCGCTCCATCCCTTCTCGCTCACGAAGGCTCCGCTGCTGTTCGTGCTGACGCTGGTTCCCCCGACCGCCACCACATAGGGCGATACCGCCGGGTACTGCACAACGCCGCCCACATCGCCGCTGGAAGCGAAATAGACGACGCCGCTCTGCTGGAAATGGCTGTCGTAGCTCGTTTCGCCGGAGAACTCGCTGCTGCTCCAGCTCATCGAAACCTGCCTGACGCCGGGCAGTTTGCTGGCAACGTCTACTGCCGCCATCAGGCTGGCATAGCTGTTGGAGTCTGCCTCCACCAGCACGATCTTGGCGTTCGGAGCCATTGCGTGCGCCCACTCGATGTCGAGGGCGGCTTCCTGCGCCCAGCCCGCGTTGGTGCGCGGTTTCTTGCCTCTGGCGTAGACGACCTGAAAGACCGCGTTGGTCGAGGCCGTCGCGTTGTTAGAGGTCTCTATCGGCAGGTTGAACTGCGCGGAAAAGACGTTGAAATCGTTCAGCGCCGTCGGATAGTGAAAGGCGTCCACGATGGCAATGACGCCGGAGCCGCCCGTAGAAGGCATACTGTAGAAAGAGCGGAGTTGCGCCGGGGTCATTCCCCCGTTCGGTCCCAGCCCTCCGTTCGGGATAATACGAATCACATGGTTCGTATGAGCGCGATTTCCGGCCTCAAAAGGTAATTCGACGCTCGTATCCGGGACAAACAGAGGCGCGCGGCCCTGCGCCGGCGCGGGCAACGGCGCCGATCCGAACGCGGTGACGAGCCACAGCAGTGACGACAACAGAACTTTCATCTCGCATCCCTCCCGAATCCGTACATGCAAATCAAGATAGGAAGATCCGCCGGTCTTCCAAAGCTATAATTCTTGGCCGCCGGTAGATTTATCCTGCCTGTCGGCCCTACCGGTTTTTGCGCGCATCGCGGCGGCCTGACATGCGACACAGACCGGGGACAGGGAAGCGCGCCGCCCTACGCCCACGCGCAGAGCGATTCGACGTAGGCGGCGGAACCGTCGCGGAGCCAGCCGTCGAGCTGCGCCTGATCTTTCAACTGCTGCCCGCGCAGGCGCGAGACCACCACGAACCGGCAGTCGAGTTCCGGCAGGGCCGTCATATCGCCCCACAGCTTCTCGAACTGCGCCACCGGAAAGACATCCTCGTGTCCATGCCCCCACCGCTTCTTGACCTCCTTGAGCGTGATGTAGGTCGGCATTCGCGCGGCCAGGTTGCGAATGGCTGCCGTGACCGCCGCCTCGTCGCGCAGTGTCTCGCGGGTCAGGCCGAAGAGGGAGAGCAGCGCCTCGATACTGATCCAGGTCGTCGCGGAGTTGTAGTAGGAGAGGGCGAACTCGTCCTCCTCGCGCGGCATCGCCAGCCCTTCCACCAGCCGCAGCCGCCCGTCCACGCGCGCCAGTCCCCCGCCCCGGTCTTCCAGGCGGCGCGGCGTCACCTCCAGCGTGAAGGGCGAACCGGTGTGAATGTGCAGTCCCAGGAGGCCGGGGTCGGCGTCGGCTCCGAGCGTGTCTATATTGTGCATCATCAGGTAGCGCAGGTTCGGGTGTTCATCCAGCAGGCGGGCGAGCGTGCCGTTCCTGAGCAGGTTCGGCGCTTCGTACCAGTGGCCGACCGGATGGAGGCACTGGCTCGGCACGTTGTCCGTGTAGTCGCTGGCCTCGCCGGTGTCGCGCGCCCAGCCGATCAGCGCGGCGTGCAGGCTGTCGCGCATCTTCTGCGCCTGCGCGTCGAGAACCTGCTGCGGCATCTCCTCCCAGGCGAACCGCAGGTCGCGCACGGTCGGCACGAGGCGCAGGCCGATGGCGCGGCCCGGCGAGAGCAGGAGCGGGCCGTCGTAGCCGTAATTACTCTCGGCGGCAAGGTAGGCTGCAATCGGGGCGTGCGTCAGGTAGCTCGTTGTGAAGATATGGGGCAGCGGGCGTCCACAGAGCCGTCCGATGCGCCGACTCTTCGCCAGGTGGGTTTCGATAAAGGAGCGATGTTTGCCGCCGAGTTTCGCGAACGGATGCAGCGCCTTGACCACGCCCGCGCCCTGCGTCCAGCGGCTTCCCACGCCCGCCGCCAGCGAGACGACGGCGACTGCGCCCTCGTTCAAGGCGTCCAGGCCGAGCCTGCGCATCGCCTCGGTGACGCCGTGCGCGCCGTCCAGCACATCGTCCGGCTCCACGTCGCGAATATCGCTGCTGACCGGCAGGCGGTTCTGCGCCAGGCCGATGCGCCCGCTCTTGAGGTCGCTGCGTATCTGCGCGTGCTGCACGGGATCGAAGCCGTAAGCCTCCAGAAGCGACGCCAGGTCCTGCCCGGCTCTCTCCTCGCTTCGGACGCGCGGCAGCAGGCAGTCGAAGAGCATCTGCACCATGCCGCTCAGTTCGGGCTGCGTGCGGCAGGCCGCGCCGAAGGTATCCAGTTCCGCGCGGCGGGAGGCGGGCAGGCTGCGCGGGTCGCGGCGCACCAGGGTCGGCACGGTCATGGCATAGTAGCCGGGCGGCAGCAGCGCGGCGTCTCCAGTCAGGAACTCCGCGAACGTGCCGCGCTCGTTGATGGCGAAGTCGTAGACGACCGGCTCCATCGCGAAGGGCAGCGCGTTCTCCAGCCGCCTGCGCGTCTTGGACATGATCGCTTGCAGCCGTTCTAGCGCCAGCGGCTTGCGCTCCGGGTGGAAGATGAAGCCCATGCCGCCGCCGGACATGCCGCCGAGCATCCAGAAGCCCCAGAAGTCTTTGCCGAACTCTGCCTGAACCTGGTTGATGAGCGTCTCGGTATAGAGGTTGCTGGCCCAGGGGATGATGGTCTGGATCGGGCCGAAGAAGTTGCGGGTGGTCGCCGCGCCGATGGCCGCGATGTCGCCGGTGGCGAGATGGCCGAGGATGGCGTCGAGAATCTGGCGGGCGTCGAGGCGGGCCGTCCACTCCGCTTCGGAGCGCAGCAGGTACTTCTCCGTGACCATCTCCAGGATCGGCCCGACGTTCTGTGCCATGCCGCCGTGTACGAGAACGAGGCTGTCTTGCAGCTTCCGGCGCGTCTGCGGAGTGGCATAGTGGCCCTCACCCCCAACCCCCTCTCCCACGCTGCGGGAGAGGGGGCTTTTGGGAGTCTCTTCTCTCTGCTGTTCTCCCGGCGCTGCGGGAGAGGGGGGAGATTTGGCGAGGATGGAGTGACCGGGCAGCAGACGGCCCCGGCTGATGCCGAACTCCGGGTCGCCCTCCTGCGCGAACTGTCCTTCAATGAGTTTGATGCCGGGCCAGACGCCGCCGGAGTCCTGCCAGCCGCCGCCCGAACCCGCCAGCCATTCGCCCAGGATAGCCCGCGCCGCCACCTGTCGCCGCTCCGACTCCTCCAATGGCCCTTCCAGGCAGCGCGCCTGCCCGGTCGCGCGCATACAGACGGCGATGAGCGAGGCGAGCAGGTTCGTGGAGACGGCCAGGCGGGAGCCTTTCGGAATGCCGTTGACGTTGCTGACCAGTTCGATGCCGTGTCCCGGCCCCACGAGGCGGGCCAGCAGGTCGGCAAGGCTCTGCTCGGAGCCTTCGATACCAGGCGGCACAAGGCCGGAGGCGATGAGGGCGGCCTTGAGCAGGCCCAGATAGTCGCGGGCGAAGTCGAACACCTCGTTGAGCGAGACGATGTCGGCGGTCGCCGCCAGGTCCACGCTTGCCAACCGCAGCGCCGGCTCGTCAATGACCCGGAAATAGGCTTCGACGGGCGGGCGGGGAGTCGCATCGCGCCCGCGCACGGCCAGGTCAATGGAGACGTTAAGCACCCGCGCGCCTTCCGGGAAGTCCATGCCCAGGAAGAAGATGTCGCTCCAGGCGCTGTGGGTCAGGTCCATGCGCACGGGGGTCGCCTCTTTCAGCAGGGGAAAGCAGGACTCGGGCGTGGGGCGCTGAAGCAGTTCGGGGCGCACGCGCAAGGGCTGGTCGGCGGGATGGCCGACGCGGAACATCCACTGGTTGCCCCGCACGCTGCGCACGCTGCGGCGCACCTGGTCGGCCAGCGTCTGGAAGGCCAGCCGATGGTAGGCGGCGGCCAGCGCGCTGGAGAGCGCATCGCTCGGCCCGTCCTCCGCCTGGGTCTTCAGAAAGAGCGCGATGGCTTCCTCGAAGCGGCGTTCCAGCAGGTGCAGATAGCCCTCGAAGGGAATCCGCCCGTTGGCGGGCAGGCCGGGCTTTTCGGGGATGTGGAAGCGGTGGAGGGCGTAGAGGAAGAAGCAGGCGCGCACCCGTTCGTAGAGGTTGGCGCTCTGATGGCGGAAGGCTTCAAGATGGGCGCACTCGTCCAGGAGGGTTTCCAGGGTGGCGGCGCGGCAGAAGGCGTCGAGGGAGCGGTTGCGGACTGCCGGGTCGGTGGCGGTGATGATGTCGGTGAGAAGACTGGTCATGCCGCAAGGTTCGACAGGCGGCGAGGCGGCTCCTGCTCCTGAAGGGTAGCCCTTTCTACGCCCGGTATGTTTTTGGAACACCCGGCGCAGACATAATCCAGCGCGCCCATCAATTCTTGATCAGGCCGACCAGTCTTCCGCGCGGAGGTCGGGGACTTTGCCGAAGTCGGAGAGGTTGCGGGTCAGGAGGGTGGCATTGTTGGCGAGAGCGATAGCCGCGATCTTCAAATCCATCGTGCCAGTACGGATTTTCGCCTGCCGCGGACGCTCGAACTCGGCGGCGGCTTTCTCGTCGTACTGGACGACCGCGATCCGGCAGTAGACTTCGAGGCGCCGCTTGAGCCGTTGATACGCCGCTACCTGCATCTCCTGCGTTCGCGCTTGCGCCGAGACTGCCAGCCACCCCCGCGTCTGCTCTTCATCGCCGGGAGTCCTTTCTGGCTTATTGCCGGGCCGTGAACGACCCGTCTGAAGGGCCTGCGGCCAACCGCCCGGTGGACGGGATTGGTTTTTCCGGTCGCAGACCGGTTAGCCGAAGGCTTCCCAGGCGGGGCGTTCACGGCCTGGAACCTATTGCAGGCGGGCCGTCTTTGCGCCCTTGCCCGTCGGAACGAGATGTACGACCGTCGGCAGGCCGACGATGCCGAACGTTTTCAGGAACGGCTTGACCTTATCGCTGTCGAAATCTTCCAGTTGGAAGCGCAGCGCCAGATGATCCCCGGTCGCTTTCGCCACCTCCGGGTCCTTGAACGTCTTCTCTTCGAGTTCCTTGCAGGCCGCGCACCAGGTCGCCCAGAAATCAATGAGGACGGGCTTGTTCTGCTTGCGCGCCTCGTCCAGGCGGGCTTGCAGCGCGGCAAAATCGGTGGCGGGCTGCTCGAAAACGATGGCGGTCGGCGCGGCCCCGGCCTGCACCTGCGCGGGAGCGCCGCCTCTTGGCAGCAGGAACCAGATGCCGAGGATCACCGCCACGCTCCCGACGATCCGCTTGAACACCTGGAACCGCACGGCGGTCTGCCCGGCCTTGTCCAGGAAGAGCAGATAGAGGCCGGAGCCGATGACAAACAGGCTGAAGACGATCTGATAGGGCTTCGGGCCGAGCAGGTCGCGCAGATAGTAGAGGCCCATGCCGAACAGCAGCAGGCCGAAGATATGCTTCACCGCGACCATCCACTCGCCCGCGCGCGGCAGCGCCTTGATGAGGCCGAAGCCGAGAAAGAGATAGGGCGTCGCCAGCCCGATGCCGAGCGCGAAAAAGGTGACGAGGCCGAGCGCGACATTGCCGGATTTGCCGACCACCTGAATGAGCGCGACGACGATGGGGCCGATGCAGGGAGCCGCCACGATGCCGACCATCAGGCCCATCAGCAGCGCGCCGAGGTAGCCCGCCCGCGATTTCGCATGGCTGGTGAGACTCTGCGGCAGTTGCAGTTCCCAGATCGGGCGTCCGTCGGGCCGGTCGAACATGGAGAGACCGAGCGCGAACATCAGCGCGGCGAAGCCCACGAGGACATAGGGATTATTGAGCCAGGAACCGAACACCTTGCCCGCCAGCGCCGCAAAGACGCCGAGCGCCGTATACATCAGCGCCATGCCCAGCGCATAGCAGACCGAGAGCGCGCCGGTCTTCGCGCCGCTCGCCGCCTGCCGTCCGAAATAGCCGATGGTGATGGGAATCAGAGGATAGACACAGGGAGTCAGATTGAGCGCCAGACCGAGAAGATAGATAAGTCCGAGCGCGCCGAGAAAGTCGCCCGCGCCGCCGCTTTGCAATAGGTCGGTGACAACGTCCGCTTTGCCCGCCTGCGAGCCGCCTTTTTGCAGCCACTCGACAAACGGCTTCGGTTCCATAAACTGTGTGATCTTGCTGCCCTGAAAGCCCGGAACCGAGACGGACTGGCTGTCCGTCCCGGCTCCGCTTGCGCCCACCGGCGTGACCTGTTTGTCCTGCGCCAGGATCAAGAACCCGGTGTCAGCGCCCTCACCCCCGTCCCCTCTCCCACGCTGCGGGAGAGGGGGGAATTCGAGGTTCCCTCCCCTTGCGAAGGGGAGGGAGTAACGGTGGCTTCTCCCTCCCCTTGCGAAGGGGAGGGTTAGGGAGGGGGCTTTAGCGTCCGCTTTTTTTTTACCGGGAGTCGTTTTGCCCGCGCCGACGGTGATCGCCGCCTGCGTGTTGATCTTGGCGGGCGGGAAGCAGGTGCGCTCGTTGCAGCCCTGGTACTTGACGACGATGGGCAGCGTGACCTTGCCGGGCTTGACGCTGTTCTCCGCCGTCAGAGTCGCCTTGATCTGGACTTTGCCCTCATAGACGGGCAGCGTCTCGCCGCCGATCTTGGCCTGCATCGCCTTCGGATAGGCGACCTTGCCGACCTTGAACCCTTTGGCCCCGCTGAAGTCCACGACCGTCGGGATATAGTTCTCTTTGGCCGGGTTCGCCTGGATATGGAACGGCTTGTCCACCGTCACGGCAATGACGACGGTGAACGGTTTGCCCGGCGTGACCGTCTTCGGCGCGGTCGCCGTCGCTTTGATGAACTTCGGCGGTCCCAACTGTGCCTGCGCCGTCCCCGTTCCCACGCCGATCAGACCGACCGCCGCCAGAACGCAGAGCGCTGCAAGGCTTCCCCATGCACGCTTCATCTACGCTTCACTCCTCTGTGCGTATGGCCCTCATCCCCAGCTTACATCAAGCCGGGGGAGAGCCAGAATTCCATCCTCGCTATTCGCGAAGGGAACGGCGGGTTCCTGCCTTCGTGACGCCGCCTTCCCCTTTCGATACGCCCGTCTCTGCGCGTCCGGTTCCAGCCGAGGCAGGGAATATGTTGGGGAAGAGCGAATAGCGTGCAGAAGCACCCAAGCGGTGAGGAGAATGTCATGTCGTCGGAATCGAAGGCCGATTCGTCCTTGGATGAGATCGTCGCGCACCTGCGCGCCGCTCTGGAAGCCACCAATTCGGCCCGTGAGGAGGCGCTGCGGGCCTCGCGGGAGGTCATTCAGTTCGCCTCGCGGACGATCCGGGCCGTGCATCGGGGCGAGATGGAGGCCGCGCGCACGCTGGCCGACGAGGCGCGGGCGCGCGTGGAGGGCGTCAAGGCGCTGCTCAAAGATCATCCCGAAATCTACTACGCAGGCTACATCCACGATTCGCAGAAGGAGTATGTGGAGGCGCGGATGATGCTCGCTATCGTCGGCGGCACGCCGCTGCCCTCGGCGCAGGCATTGGGAATCGAACCTGCCGCCTATCTGAACGGCATCGCGGAGGCGGCCAGCGAAAGCCGCCGGTTTGTCCTCGACCGGCTGCGCGAGGGCGAAATCGAGCGCGCCGACCGCGTATTGAAAGTGATGGACGACATCTATTACGAACTCATCACCTTCGACTTTCCCGACGCCATCACGGGCGGGCTGCGGCGCACGACCGACGCCCTGCGCGCCGTCTTAGAGCGCACGCGCGGCGACCTGACGCTGACGCTGGCTCAGAAACGGCTGGAGACCGCCTTACAGCGCGCCAATGCCGCGATCCAGGAGCCGTCCCCGGAAGGCGGGCCGCGTTAGCGATTCTCAGGAGAAAGGAGGGGCCGCATGGCCCCCGACCCCAACGCACTCGAAACCGCTCGAAGCCAGTCCGCGACCGGTGTACTGCCCGCGCCTGCCGCGCCCGCGCTCAGCGTCCTGCTGCCGGTCTACAACGAGCGGGCCTCTCTGCTGTCTGTGCTGGAACGGGTGCTGGCTGTCCCCGTCGAGAAAGAAGTCCTCCTGGTGGACGACGCCTCCACCGACGGAACCACCGACCTTCTCAAACAGCAGGTCGAAGGCCGGTATG
>DASRGL010000542.1:0-10689 GCA_035651115.1 Chthonomonadaceae bacterium | reverse complement strand
CGCGGCTGGGATCATGTCACCTACGGCTCCTTCTCTACCTCCCTGGCGGCGGGCAAACTCCTGGGACTGAGCGAAGCGCAGTTGACTCACGCGCAGGGGCTGGCGGGCGTGCCGAACAACGCGATGCGGCAGACGCGCGTGGGGATGCTCTCGCACTGGAAAGGCTGCGCCTTCGCCAATGCCAGCCGCAACGGCGTCTTTGCCGCCCGGCTCGCCCAACTCGGCATGACCGGCCCCTCGGAGGTGTTCGAGGGCGAGATGGGATTCTGGAAGCAGGTCTCCGGCCCGTTCACGCTGGAAACCTTCGGCGGCAGAGACACGCCGTTCATGATCAACCAGACCTATATCAAGTTCTATCCGGCGGAGTACCATTCGCAGAGCGCGATTGATGCCGCGCTGACCCTGCGCCCGCAGCTTGACAGCGTGGAGGAGATCGAACGCATCACCATCGAGACGTTCAATGCGGCGGTGGAGATCATCGGCGGCGAGCCGGAGAAGTGGCGTCCGACGACGCGGGAGACCGCCGACCACAGCCTGCCCTACTGCGTCGCGGTGGCCCTGACCGACGGTCGCGTGACGCTCGACTCCTTCGACGACGCGCACCTGCGCGACGAGAAGCTGCTGGCGCTGGTACAGCAGATCGAGGTCAGGGCAGATGCGGAGTTGAACCGGCGGTATCCCGAAGGCATTCCCAACCGGATTCGCATCCAGACCCAAAGCGGCAAAGTCCTGGAACACGAGGTCATTTTCCCGCGCGGCCATGCCCGCAACCCGATGACCGACGCGGAGGTAGAACTGAAGTTCCGCACGCTGGCGGAACCGCTCCTCCCGGCAGCCGCGATCTCCGAGATCCTCGACCGATGCTGGAACCTGGAAAAGCAGGCGGAGATCGGCCCGATGCTCCGTCTGTTCGCGATGGAATAAGAGCGATGGCGCAGAATTCGGCGGGAAAGCGATTACGGGAACGGTTGCAGCAGGGAACGCTCGTGCTGCCCGGCGTCTTCAACGCGATCACCGCGCTGCTGGCGCAGCAGGCCGGTTTCGACGCGCTCTATCTGAGCGGCGCGGGCGTGACGAACAGCCTGACGGGTTACCCGGATGTCGCTCTGCTGACCCTGACCGAGATGGCGCAGCAGGCGCGTTACGTCGCCCGCGCGGTCGCGCTGCCGGTGATCGCGGACGCCGACACGGGCTATGGCGAGATTCTGAATGTCGCGCGCACGGTCGAGGAGTTCGAACATGCCGGGCTGGCGGGGCTGCATCTGGAAGACCAGGTCGCGCCCAAACGCTGCGGGCATCTCGACGGCAAGCAGGTCGTGCCGCCCGCCGAGATGGTGAAAAAGATACGAGCGGCTGTGCGCGCCCGCAGCGATCCCGACTTCTTTCTCATTGCGCGCACCGACGCCCGCAGCGTCTATGGCCTGCAAGACGCTATCGAGCGCGCCCACTGCTATCTCGATGCCGGGGCAGACGCGATCTTTCCCGAATCGCTGCAAAGCGCCGCCGAATTCGCCGAATTCGCCGAGAGAGTCCGCGCCCCCCTGCTCGCCAACATGACCGAGTTCGGCAAGACGCCCTACCTGAGCGTCTCCGAGTTCGCCGCGCTCGGCTATGCGATGGTGATCTTTCCCATGACCGCGTTCCGGGTGATGATGAAGGCGGCGCAGGGCGCTTTCGCGGAGTTGAAGCGAACCGGAACTCAGCAGGCGCTGCTCAATGCGATGCAGACGCGGCAGGAACTTTATGAACTGATCCATTACGCGGATTACGAGCGTTTCGATAAGGAGATCGCGGCGGAGTTCCAGGACGAATGACCGCATCCCCGGAGGGAATAGACAACGATGGCTACCGCTTACAGCCCCGGTCTGGAGGGCGTGACCGCCGGAATCTCGGCGATCTCGGAGGTGGATGCAGAGCGCAACGCGCTGATCTATCGCGGCTACGACATTCACGACCTTGTGGAACACTGCGCCTTTGACGAAGTGGCCTACCTGCTGCTGTTCGGGAAGCTGCCGAATCGGCAGGAGTACGATGCTTTTCGGCAGCGCGTGGGTGAGAACCGGGCCGTCTCCGAGGACATCTACGACCTCTACCGCCGCTTCTTCTCCCCGGACGCGCATCCGATGGACACGCTCAAGGCGGCGGTGGCAGTGCTGGCGCTGTCCGACCCGGAGTACGAACTCGACACGCCGGAGGCCAATCTGAACAAAGCGGTGCGCCTCTACGCCAAAATCCCGAACCTGGTTGTGAACGGCTACCGCATCCTGCACGGCCAGCCGCCCATCCCGCCCGATCCCGCGCTGGATCATAATGCGAACTTCTTCCACATGCTGACCGGCCAGGCGCGCACTGACCTGTTCGGCAAAGTCCTGAATGTGACGCAGATTCTCTATGCCGAGCATGGCTTCAATGCGTCCACGTTTGCGGCGCGTGTCACCGTCTCCACGCTCTCCGACCTCTACTCCGGCGTGGTCTCGGCCATCGGGACGCTGAAAGGGCCGCTGCACGGCGGCGCGAACGAGGCGGCGATGGAGATGCTGCTGGAGATAGGAGAGCCGTCGCGCGCGGCGGCCTGGGTGAAAGACGCGCTGGCGCGCAAGCAGAAGATCATGGGCTTCGGCCACCGCGAGTACAAGCACGGCGACGAGCGCGCCAAGATCGTCAAGCAGTACGCGCTGCAACTGGCGGAGCAGACAGGCGACACGAAATGGCGGGACCTCTCGCAGATCATCGAAGACGAGATGATGAACGCGAAGGGACTCTATCCCAATCTCGATTTCCCGGTCGCCAGCGCCTACTACCTGATGGGCATCCCGATCCCGCTCTACACGCCCATCTTCGTGATGAGCCGGATCACAGGCTGGTGCGCGCACATCATCGAGCAGCTTGCCAACAATCGCATCATCCGCCCGCACAGCGAGTACAACGGCCCGCGCGATCTCAAAGTCGTGCCTATGGGGGAGAGGATCTAACCCCTGTTCCGGGTACAGAATGTACCCGTCTGTGTGGCCTGCGGCCAACCGTCCTGTCGGACGGGAAAGGCAGTTTGCGTCCGGCAGGACGCTCGTCGGCGCAGCCGACACCGAGGCGGGTACGTTCTGTACCCGGAGAAGCAACGTTGATGCTCAACGAGAAGAGTCTGACCGGGAACGCGGTCGTTATCGGGGCGGGGACGATGGGCGGCGGCATCGCGGCGCAGTTGGCGAACGCGGGCTGGCAGGTGGGATTGCTCGACGTGCCTGGCCCCGACCCGAACGACAAGAAGACGCGCAATCAGGCGGCGAACGTAGGATTAGAGCGCGTTGTGAAAAACCGCCCGCCTCTGCTTGCCCTGCCGGAGTTTGCCGCGCGCATCCACATCGGAAACACGGAAGACGATCTGAACGTTCTACGTGAGGCCGATTGGATCGTCGAGGCCGTCCCGGAGCGGATGGAACTGAAGCAGGCGGTCATGGCGCAGATCGCGGCGCACGCCGGGCCGGAAACGGTCGTCAGCAGCAACACGAGCGGCCTGAGTCTGGCCGAGATGACGGCAGCGTGCGGCCCGGAGTTCCGCTCGCGCTTTCTCGGCACGCACTTCCTCAATCCCCCGCGCTATCTCAAGCTGCTGGAAGTGGTCTCCCTCCCCGACACCCGGCCTGAGATCGCGGCGGGCTTTGCGCGCTTTGCCGAGCGAGTCCTGGGGCATCGCGTCGTCTTCGCCCGCGACACGCCTGGCTTTATTTCCACCCGTATCTGGATCGCGCATCTGCTCGATACCATCCGTTCTGCCATTGCGCTCGGCCTGACCGTCGAGGAGGCCGACGCCCTGACCGGCCCGCTCATCGGACGACCGCGCAGCGCAACGTTCCGCATGGCCGATCTGGTCGGCCTGGACATCATCGCCGACATCGCCCGGAACCAGTACGAGCGGCTGCCTCACGACCCTTACCGCGAAAGCCTGCTTCTGCCGGATGTCGTGCAGTCTTTGCTAAGGGAGGGAAGAACGGGCGAGAAGAGCGGCGCGGGCTTCTACAAGCGGGAGGGCAGCGCAATTCTGGCGCTCGACCTGCAAACGGGCGCCTACCGTCCGCGTCAGGAAGTCCAGATCGCCGCCATCGAGGAACTGTCCCGGCTGCCGCTGCCGGAACGCTTCCGTGCGCTCGCGCAGCACACTCAGGAGAGATGGGGCCGGTTCGTGAATGCTGTTCTGGATGCGTTGAGCGCCCATGTCGAAGCGGTCGCGCCGGAGATCGCGACCGACGTTCTCTCCATAGACCGCGTTATGCGGTGGGGGTTCGGCTGGGAGATGGGGCCGTTCGAGATGATGTCCAGCCGAAGCGAGGCGGCGGCAAAGGCGCGTTCGTATTATAGCGGAATCGGCCCGGACAGAAAGTACCGTGTGTTCGGGCAGGAGGAGTTACAGGCGATGCCCTCGGAACCGGAGTATATCTGCCTGGCCGACCTGAAGGCGGCAGGCAAAACGATCCTGGACTCGGAAGTCGCCTCGCTGATAGACCTGGGCGACGGCGTCGCGTGCCTGGAATACCATACCAAAATGAACACGTTCAGCCCGGAGATGGTTGCGTTCGTCAACCGGGCGCGGGAGCGGGCGGAACAGGACTTCGCGGCGCTGGTGATCGGCAACCAGGCTTCCCACTTTTCGGCGGGCTATAACCTGAACCTGTTCCTGGAAGCGATCGCAGCGGAAGACTGGAACGGCATTGATGCGAAGCTGCATGAGGTCCAGTCCGCCTTTCTCGGACTGAAGTACGCGCGGGTTCCCGTCGTCGCGGCGGTGCAGGGCTACACGCTCGGCGCGGGCTGCGAAGGCGCGCTGCACTGTGCGGCGATCCAGGCGGCCCCGGAACTCTACATGGGCCTGCCGGAGCGCAACGTCGGCGTCATTCCGGCGGGCGGCGGCGTCAAGGAGATGCTGGCCCGCGCGATGGCCGGTTGGGATCGCGAAAGCGACCCGTTTCTGCGCGTCGCGCACGTTTTTGACCTGATGGCCTTCCCGAAAATCTCGACCAGCGCGGAGGAGGCGCGGAAGATGGGCCTGCTGCGCGATACAGACGGCCTCTCCCGTAACGCCGACCGGCTGCTCTACGAGGCGAAGGAGAGGGCGCTGGGACTGGCTAACGCGGGCTATCAGCCGCCCGTAAAGGAAGGTATCTGGGCGCTGGGCGAAGAGGGGCTTGCGCGTCTGCGGATGCGGATACACGAGCAGTACCGGGCGGGCGCGCTCACCGCGCATGATCGCCTGATCGTGGATAAGGTGGCGTTCATCCTGAGCGGCGGCGCGCTGCCCTACGCGCAGGCGGTAAGCGAGGAGCGTCTGCTGCGGCTGGAACGGGAGGTCTTTATCGCGCTGGCGAAGGAGCCGAAGACGGCGGAGCGGATGCGGCATCTCCTCGCGACCGGCAAACCGTTGAGGAATTAAGAAGGCCCTCACCCCCGGCCCCTCTCCCACACTGCGGGAGAGGGGTGACTATAGCACAGGCTGATCCCTCCCTCTCAAGCCTGGGACGAGTTGGAAGAAACAGCAGGGCCAAGAGTTTTGCTCTCCCCCTTCTCCCAACGCTGTGGGCCACAGCGTTGGGAGAAGGGGGCCGGGGGTGAGGGCAAAAAAGGAATAGCTATGAGAGACGTAGTCATCGTGGGAGCGGCAAGAACGGCCATCGGCAAGTCGCCAAAGGGAACGCTGCGCTACACGCGCCCGGACGATCTGGCGGCGGTGGCAATTCGCGGGGCTTTGGAGCGGGCGAAGGGAGTCGCGCCGGAAGAGGTCGAGGATGTGATCCTGGGCTGCGCGACGCCGGAAGCCGAACAGGGCTTGAACGTGGCGCGCGTGGCGGCATTGCGCGCCGGGCTGCCGAACAGCGTTCCCGGCCTGACCCTGAACCGATTCTGCGCCTCCGGGCTGGAAGCCATCGCGACCGCCGCCGCCAAGATCGCGACCGGCCAGGCCGACATCATCCTCGCGGGCGGCACGGAGAGCATGAGCCTGGTGCCGTTCATGGGGCCGACCACAAAGCCTAATCCCTACCTGATGGAGCATCAGCCGGATACCTATCTCAGCATGGGCCTCTCGGTGGAGGGGATCGCGAAGCAGTACGAGATCCGCCGCGAGCAGGCCGATGCGTTCTCCCTGGAAAGCCATCAGAAGGCGCTGGCCGCGCAGGACGCGGGCAAGTTCGACGCCGAGATCGTGCCGGTCTATGTTAAAATCCAGGAGGGAGAGGGCGAGGAGATCGGCGTGCGGGAGATCGAATTCCGCAAAGACGAGGGACCGCGCCGGGACACGTCGCCGGAGGCGCTGGCGAAACTGAAGCCCGCGTTTCTGGCCGAGGGAGTCATCACGGCGGGCAACGCCTCACAGCGCAGCGACGGCGCGGCGGCGGTCGTCCTGATGACGCTGGCCGAGGCCGAGCGGCGCGGACTGAAGCCGCTGGCCCGCTTTGTCGGCTACGCGGTGGCGGCGGTCGCCCCGGAACAGTTCGGTATCGCGCCCGCCTATGCCATTCCGAAGCTGCTCAAGCAGACCGGCCTCTCCATCGAGGAGGTAGACCTGATCGAGTTCAACGAGGCGTTTGCGGCGCAGGTGCTGGCGGCAGACCGCATCTTTCCGCTGCCGATGGAGCGGGTGAACGTGAACGGCGGCGCGGTGGCGCTGGGGCATCCGCTCGGCGCGACCGGCGCACGGCAGACCGTAACGCTGCTCAACGAAGGGCAGCGGCGCGGCGCAAAGTACGGCCTGGTGACGATGTGCGCGGCGCTCGGCATGGGCGCAGCGGGGCTGTTCGAGTTGGGGTAAGCCCCCTCCCCCCAAGAACTTTAGGGGCGGACAGTATCCTCTTCGGCGGTTGAAACCGCTGCTACAAAGGCACGAAGTCCGCCTGCGCGGACTCCAGACCCCACCCCAACCCTCCCCTTCGCAAGGGGAGGGAGCCTTAAGGCGTTCGCCCTCCCCTTCGCAAGGGGAGGGAGCCTTGAGTCGGCGCAGGCCGACTTGGGGCTTTGGCAGCCGCGAATTCCTTCGCCGGGGCAAAGGTGTCCGCCCCTAAACCCTTTAGGGAGGGTTAGGGAGGGGAGCCTATCGCCTGTAGATACTTGCTCGTGAGCGGATGGCCGAGCCGGGATTCGAGAAAGCGCGAGGCAGCAGCGACCTTTTCCAGATCAACACCCGTCTCGATGCCCATGCCGTGCAGCAGGCCGAGCAGGTCTTCGGTCGCCAGGTTGCCCGCCGCGCCGGGCGCGAAGGGACAGCCGCCCGTGCCGCCTGCCGCCGAGTCGAAAATAGAGACGCCGTACTGCAAGGCCATCAGCACGTTGGCAAGCGCCGCGCCGCGCGTATCGTGAAAATGATAGGCCATGCGTTCCAGGGGCAGCACAGGCCGCAGCGCCTCCGTCAGGCAGGCGACGCCGTCCGGCGTGGCATGGCCGATAGTATCGCCGATAGAGACCTCCTCCATATCCATCTCCACCAGTTCCCTCACGATAGAGGCGACCTTCTCTGGGGCGATTTCCCCCTCGTAAGGACAGACAAACGCCGTTGAGACGTAGGCGCGCACTCGAAGGCTATGCGCGCGGGCAGCGGGCAGGAGCGCGCGGAAGCCTTCCAGCGACTCGGCGATGGTCATGCCGATATTCTTCTGGTTGAACGTCTCGCTGGCGGCGGTGAACAGCGCGATAGCGCGCACTCCGGCGGCCAGAGCGCGTTCCAGTCCTTTCGCATTGGGGACCAGCGCGGAGTAACGCACGCCGGGGCGCTCCGGCAGGCGGGCAAAGACCTCCTCGGCATCCGCTAACTGCGGCACGCGCTTCGGGCTGACGAATGAGGAGACCTCGATCTCTGGCAGCCCGGCGTCCGCCAGCATCTCCACGAATCGCACTTTATCCTCGGTCGGCACGAAAGCCGATTCGTTCTGTAGCCCGTCGCGCGGCCCGACTTCCACCACCCGCACGCGCTCTGGAACCTGCGCCAGGAATCCCGTTCTCATGCAGCAACTCCACGCCTGAATCGTTCCCCTCTCCCACAGGGTTGGGAGAGGGGACTAGGGGGTGAGGGCCACGTTCTCGCTCTCCCCGGAGACCGGAGCGATCTCCACAACGGACGCGCCGTGCGCGACCCGCTGGCCCTTCTCCACATGGACGGCCTGCACCGTGCCTGCAAAAGGAGCCTCGACCGTCGCCATGACCTTCATCGCCTCGACAATGACGAGCGGCTGATAGGCTTCCACCATCTCGCCCTCTCTTACCAGTACGTCAACGACCGTGCCGACCATCGGCGCGGTGAGATTCCCGGAGGCCGCTCTGTGCCGACCGGAGGGCCGTTCCGAGGCGGGCGTGAAAATATAGGCGTTTCCTGCAAGGGAGAGTTCCAGGCCGTTCTCCGTCTGTGCAAACGGCACGCGGAAGGCATGGACAGGCGATGCGCCCTCCGCCTCGATAGTTTCGACCTGGAGAATGTCACCGGGCAGGCGGCAGGCACGAAGGCGCTGCTCCGTGCCGTCCGGCAGGCGGACACGCCAGGTGTCGCCATCCGGTTCGACATCGAGCGCGATCAGGTCTTCGCCATATTGAAAGGAGAGTCGCATCGGCCCCGCCTGCCTCCTCACACATTCCGCCACGCGCCGCCTGTGCGCCAGGGGCTAAAGACATCGCCATCGGTAGCTGCGGCGGCAGGCGCGGCGCGCGGCGACTTTGAGGCTGTTACCGCTTCGGCAGCCAGCGCCAGCAGCGCCGCGTTCGGGATCTCCTGCGGCGGCTTCCAGCCCGCAAAGTGCGCGTCTAAGAAGCGTGTCGAGAGTTCGCCTGCGCGAAAGGCCGGATGGCGGAGGATCGCCAGCAGATAGGCGATGTTGGTCTGCACGCCGAGCGCATGGAAGTTTTGAAGCGCCTGCTCCATGCGGGCCAGAGTCTCCGCTCGATTCGCGCCGCGCACGATCAGCTTTGCCAGCATCGGATCGTAGTAGGGCGTGACCTCGCTGCCGCGCGCCACGCCGGAGTCCACGCGGATGCCCGGCCCGGTCGGTTCGAGCCACTGCGCCAATCGCCCGACCGAAGGCAGGAACCCGGCGGCAGCGTTCTCCGCATAGATACGGACTTCCATCGCATGGCCGGAGGCCGCAATCTCCTCCTGCGTGAACGGCAGCGGCTTGCCCTCCGCGACCTGCAACTGCAAGCGCACCAGGTCTATGCCCGTGATCGCCTCTGTGACCGGATGCTCGACCTGAAGCCGCGTGTTGACCTCCAGGAAGTAGAACCGGTGGTCGCCGTCGGGCCGCTCCTCCACCAGGAACTCGACCGTACCGGCGTTCACATAGCCCGCCGCCTCGCCGACGCGCACCGCCGCCCGCGCCATGCGCGCCCGCAGTTCCGGCGTCAGGATGGGCGAGGGACTCTCCTCGATGATCTTCTGATGCCGCCGCTGGATCGAACATTCTCGCTCGAACAGGTGAACGCTCTGGCCCTGCGTATCGCCGAAAATCTGGAACTCGACATGGCGCGCGGGCGCGATATAGCGTTCCAGCAGCAGCCGGTCATCGCCGAACGCGGCCCGCGCTTCTCTACGCGCCTCCTCTGCCGCGCCCTCGAACTCTTCCATCGCCTGCACGACGCGCATCCCGCGCCCGCCGCCGCCCGCCGCCGCCTTGATGAGCAGAGGAGTCCCGATCTGTTTCGCCTCCCGGCGCAGCCGCCTGTCCGACTGATCCTCGCCCTCATAGCCGGGGACGACCGGCACGCCTGCCGCTGCCATCCTCTGCTTGGCCGCGATCTTATCGCCGAGCAGACGAATGACCGGCGCGGGCGGCCCGACGAACGTGATTCCAGCATCGGCGCACGCCTGCGCAAAATCGGGGTTCTCGGAGAGGAAGCCGTAGCCGGGATGGAGGGCATCGGCTTTCGCTTGCCGCGCCGCTTCCAGAATAGCCGGGATGTTCAGATAGCTTTCCGACGCGGGAGCCGGGCCGATGAGATAGGCCACGTCTGCCAGCGCGACATGCAGGGCGTCCCGGTCGGCCTCCGAGTAGACCGCGATCGGTACGACATCTGTCTCCCGGCAGGCGCGGAGGATGCGGACGGCGATCTCGCCGCGATTGGCAATAAGGAGTCGTCTCATGCGGCAAAGCCCGGCTTGCGCTTCTCCAGGAAGGCCCGGATGCCTTCCTGCCCTTCCGGGCTGACGCGCAGCGCCGCGATACACTCGGCGGTGAGCGTGGCGGCCTCGTCCGGCGTCTTCCCGGCAATAGCGCGCAGCAGCCGCTTGGCGGTCGCGATGGCTTCCGGCCCGGCCTGGCGGATCAGCGCAAGTTTCTGTTCAATGGCGGCCTCCAGTTCGGCAGCGGGCGCGACCTGCTGCACCAGGCCGATGCGCAGCGCCTCCGCCGCCGTGATCCGCTCGCCGGTCACCATCAGAGCGCGGGCCGCGCCCATCCCGATCTTTTGCAGCACATAGGGGCCGATGACCGCCGGGATCAGGCCCAGCCGCACCTCGCTGAGCGCAAATCTGGCCTCCTCGGAAGCTATGGCAAGGTCGCAGACGGCGGCCAAACCCGCCCCGCCGCCGATGGCCGCGCCGTGTACCCGCGCTATCGTGGCCTTCGGGCAGTGCGCGATGGCGGCGAACATCCGCTGCAACGCCTGTGCATCGGCTAAATTCTCCTCCTGCGAGTACCCGGCCATCTTGCCCATGTAGGCCAGATC
>DASRGL010000541.1:0-5216 GCA_035651115.1 Chthonomonadaceae bacterium | reverse complement strand
AAGCGCAACGAGATTTTCCAGATGGCCGTGCTGGACCCGAAGCTGGCGATCCTGGATGAGACGGATTCCGGGCTGGATATTGACGCGCTGCGCATCGTCGCGGACGGCGTGAATGCCCTGCGGAACCCGGATCGCGCCATCGTCGTCGTGACGCACTACCAGCGATTGCTAAACTACATCGTGCCGGACTTCGTGCATGTCCTCGTGGATGGGCGCATCGTGCGGTCGGGCGATAAGAACCTGGCGCTCGAACTCGAAGAGAAGGGCTACGGCTGGATCGAGAACGAGGTTCGGAAGGGCCACTTGGTTAATGCGTGACTCGTACTCTTAGCGGCGGTTGAAACCGCTGCTGCAAAAGCGCCCTCACCCCCGACCTCTCTCCCACACTGCGGGAGAGGGGAGAGTCTGAGGAGAGAGTCGGCGCAGGCCGACTTGGTGCTTTTCCAGCCGCGAATTCATTCGCCGGGTTGAGATGAAGAGGAATCATCACAGAGAATGACACAAGCCGTAGTAAAACAGGATACCTACCGCCAGGATTTTGACCGATTGGAGGCGGAGACGGCGGGCCGCGTTCCGGCCTGGCTGCCGCCGCTGCGCAGGGCCGCGTTCTCGCGCTTTGCGGAACTGGGCTTTCCGCATCGGCGCATGGAGGAGTGGCGCTTTACCGTCGTCACGCCGATTGCCGAGACGCCTTTCCGACTGGCGGGAACGGCGCGGCAGGGTGTGACGCTAGAAAGTCTGGCGGAGTTCACCTTCGAGGGGTTGACGGGCAGCCGGTTGGTGTTCGTGAACGGGCATTACGCGCCGGAACTCTCGGAAGTGGGCGCGCTGCCGCAAGGCATGAAGGTCGGCAGCCTGGCCTCGGCGCTGCGGGAAGACGGCGCGGCGCTGGAGACGCATCTGGCGCGCTATGCCAATTTCGAGAATCAGGCGTTCACGGCGCTGAATACGGCGTTTCTGGCGGACGGAGCGTTCGTCTCCATTCCGCGCAATGCGGTGATGGAGCAGCCGATTCACCTGCTGTTCGTTTCGACGGCGCTGGACGGCCCGACCGTCTCGCATCCGCGCACGCTGATCGTGGCCGGGGAGAACAGCCAGGCGACCGTCATCGAGAGCTATGCGGGCGTGGGCGAGGGCGTCACCTTCACCAACGCGGTCACGGAGATCGTCGCGGGCGAGAACGCCGTTCTGGATCACTATAAGGTGCAGAGAGAGCGGAGCGAACAGGCGTTCCATATCGCGACCATGCAGGTGCAGCTAGGCCGCAGCAGCAACGTCTCCTCGCACTCCATCGCGCTCGGCGGCGCGCTCGTCCGCAACGAGGCGAACGCCGTGCTGGGCGGCGAGGGCGGCGAATGCACGCTGAACGGCCTCTATCTGGCGAACGACAGGCGGCTGGTAGACAACCATACGGCGATTGACCATGCCATGCCGCACTGCGCCAGCCACGAACTCTATAAGGGCATCCTGGACGACCGGGCGCACGGCGTCTTCAACGGCAAAATCTTCGTGCGGCAGGACGCGCAGAAGACCGACGCCAAGCAGACCAACCAGACCCTGCTGCTCTCGGAAGACGCGCAGATCAACACGAAGCCGCAGTTGGAGATTTTCGCGGATGATGTCAAATGCACGCACGGCGCGACGGTCGGGCAGCTGGACGCGGACGCGATCTTCTACCTGCGTTCGCGCGGCATCGGCCTGGAAGCCGCCCGCAGCATCCTGACCTATGCGTTCGCCAGCGACATCATCCATCGAATCAAGGTCGAGCCGGTCAAGGAGCAGTTGGGCCGGGCGCTGTTCGCCAATCTGCCGCAGGGCCGACAGGCTGAGGAGGCATTGACATGATAACGAGTGCGGAGAAAGACCATCGGAACCTGTCCTCCGCTCCTTTTGATGTGGAGAAAGTTCGGGAAGACTTCCCGGCGCTGCACCAGACGGTGCATGGCAAGCCGCTCGTCTATCTCGATAATGCGGCGACCACGCAGAAGCCGCAGGCCGTCCTCGACGCTCTGACCAACTACTATACGCACGACAACGCGAACATCCATCGCGGCGTGCATGAGTTGAGCCAGCGCGCGACCCGGCG
This sequence comes from Chthonomonadaceae bacterium, assembly GCA_035651115.1. Classification (GTDB taxonomy): domain Bacteria; phylum Armatimonadota; class Chthonomonadetes; order Chthonomonadales; family Chthonomonadaceae; genus DASRGL01. The sequence goes on along the minus strand of DASRGL010000541.1, from coordinate 3,130 downwards.
CTACGAGGAGGCGCGCGTCAAGGTCAAGCGGTTCCTGAACGCCGCCGACGCGCACGAGATCATCTTTACGCGCAACGCGACGGAAGGCATCAATCTGGTCGCGCAAACCTACGGGCGCAAGAACTTCCGGGAAGGCGACGAGATCATCGTCTCCGCGATGGAGCATCATGCCAACATCGTTCCCTGGCAGATGGTCTGCGAGGAGAAGGGCGCGCGGCTGCGCGTCATCCCGATGAACGACAACGGCGAACTGCTCCTGGACGAGTACGAAAAACTGCTCGGCCCACGCACGAAATTCGTCTCCGTCGTCCACATGTCCAACGCGCTCGGCACGATCAACCCGGTCCAGGAGATCATCGCGAAGGCGCGCGCCTGGAACGTGCCGGTGCTGATAGACGGCGCGCAGTCGGCCTATCACACGCCGATTGATGTGCAGGCGCTCGATTGCGATTTCTTCGTCTTCTCCGGCCACAAGGTCTACGGCCCGACGGGTATCGGCGTCCTCTACGGCAAGGCGGCGCTGCTGGAGGCCATGCCCCCCTATCAGGGCGGCGGCGATATGATCCGATACGTCACCTTCGAGAAGACGCTCTATAACGATCTGCCCTACAAGTTCGAGGCGGGGACGCCGCACATCGCGGGCGGCATCGGCCTGGGCGCGGCGGTAGACTATCTGCAGTCGCTGGGCATGGAGGGTCTAGCCGCGCATGAGCAGGATGTGCTGGAATACGGCACGGAGGCGCTGACGCAGATTCCGGGCCTGAAACTTATCGGCACGGCGCGTGAGAAAGCCAGCGTCCTCTCGTTCGTATTGGAAGATATACACCCGCACGACATCGGCACGGTGCTGGATCGGGAGGGCATCGCGGTGCGAACCGGCCACCACTGCGCGCAGCCGGTGATGCAGCGGTTCGGCATTCCCGCGACGGCGCGGGCGTCGCTGGCGTGCTACAATACGAAGGCAGAGATAGACGCGCTGGTGCGCGCGCTGCATAGAGTCAGGGAGGTTCTGGGCTGATGTCCGATCTGCGCGACCTGTATCAAGAGGTCATTCTGGATCATAATAAACGCCCGCGCAATTTCGGCAAGCTGGAAGAGGCGACCCGCAAGGCCGAGGGCTACAATCCGCTCTGCGGCGACCAGGTGACGGTCTACCTGAAGCTGAAAGAGGGCGTGATTGAGGATATTCGTTTTGAAGGCTCCGGCTGCGCGATCTCGAAAGCCTCCGCCTCGCTGATGACCTCCGCGCTGAAGGGCAAGACGACGGAAGAGGCCGCGCGCCTGTTCACAGAGTTCCACGATCTCGTCACCGGCGAATCGGAGGCCGACCCGGACGAGTTGGGCAAGCTGGCCGTCTTCTCCGGCGTGCGCGAGTTCCCGGCGCGCGTCAAGTGCGCCAGCCTGGCCTGGCATACCCTTCACGCCGCTCTGGAAAACCAGGACGAGCCGGTCACGACGGAGTAAGCTATGGAAGTGTCACCGATTGAGGCATCTATCATCGAGGCGCAGGTCATCGAAGCGATACGCACGGTCTACGACCCGGAGATACCGGTCAACATCTACGAGCTGGGGCTGGTCTACGATGTCGAGGTAGAGCCGGATGGATTCGTCACCGTGCGGATGACGCTGACCTCGCCGGGCTGTCCCGCCGCGCAGTCGCTCCCGGTCGAGGTGGACGCGAAGGTGCGGGCCGTGCCGGGCGTGACCGATGCGAACGTGGAAGTCGTCTGGGATCCGCCCTGGAGTATGGAGATGATGTCGGACGAAGCCAAACTCGAACTCGGACTCTTTTAATGCCATCGAACAGGATCAGAGGAAAGCAAGCATGAGCGATGTGATTACCGAAGTCGCCGCACCGATACTGAATATCACGCCAGCCGCGATAGCGCGCGTCAAGTTTCTCATTCAGAAGCAGGGCAATCCGAACCTGGGCCTGCGCGTGGGCGTCAAGGGCGGCGGCTGCTCCGGCCTGTCCTACGTGATGAATCTGGAAGAGGCCGCCACAGAGCGCGATCTCGTCTTTGATATAGACGGCGTGCGGGTCATGGTGGACAAGAAGAGCGCCCGCTTTATCGAAGGGGCGATGCTGGACTATACGACGGCCAACCTGCTGGAAGGCGGCTGGAAATGGACGAATCCCCACGCCGCGCGCAGTTGCGGCTGTGGAACCTCCTTCACGCCGAAATAGCCTGATCGCGATAGTTATTGTCAAGGGATGAAACGATGCTGACAACGGTAGAAGGCATTTATATGCAGGGCAAGATCGAACTGACAGAAGTCCCCGCCGGGGTGGGGGATACCCGCGTGTTGGTAACGTTCCTGCCGGAGGAGCCGCCTGCCAGATGTCCTCAAGCGCTTTATGGCGCATGGCAGGATAGGTTTCCTGCCAATCTCGATTTAGACGCCGTCCTGAACGAAATTCGTGGCGAGTGGCAGCTAGAGGCAGAGGAAAGCGGCGTTGACTGAATATGTCGCTGACACACATGCCTTCTTCTGGTACTTGACTGCCATGCCGCAGCTAGGAGCGGACGCGCTGAACGCCTTCCGTGCCGGAGAACAGGGACAAGCCCGCATCTACTTGCCGAGCATAGTGCTTGCCGAACTCTACTATTTGAATGAGAAGTTAAAGCGTTCTTTGGATTTCGCTCAGGAGTTCGCGCGAATAAAATCGGGCGCACAGTTTTCGTTCGTGAGTTTTACGGCGGAGGATGTAATGCGCTTTGAGGCTCTGTCCGCCATTCCTGAGATGCACGACCGTATGATCGCTGGGGTCGCGCTGCAACGGAACTGCCCCTGTCTTACACGAGACTCTTTCATCGTCAATAGCGGAATTGTGCAGACTGTCTGGTAAGCAAGATCTATCTTCCTAACGTTCAAAGCCTCCCATCACGAACGGGAGGCTTTTTTGTGTTCGGGAAGGGCGCGCGGCGGTCAGTTCCTGCCGGAGTGTTCTTTAGCCGTTTCTGCGCGGCGCTGCGGCAGCAGGTGCGTGCAGAAGTAGTTGTCGTGGCCGGGAATGACGATGTCGGCTGCGGCGGTGACCTGCTCCATCGTCCGCAGGGCGGTCTCCCAGTGGGCTTTGTCGGCGTAGGGCTGATGGGCCAGATAGTGCGCGCGCGATAGGATGGCG